>NZ_QPKK01000313.1 GCF_003344635.1 Desertihabitans aurantiacus | reverse complement strand
GGCGGCCAGCACCGCCAGCCCGGACGCGCCGCGGGTGAGCGGGTGCCGGCTGCCGACCCGGTAGCCGACCCGCAGCAGCGCGTCGGTGGGGTCGAGGGAGACCAGCACGACGGCCTGCTCGTCCTCGACCACGGCCAGGAAGCTGGTGGCACGGGTCCGGTCGGCCAGCGGCTGCAGCAGGCCGGGCGCCCGGCTGAGCACGCCGGGCCAGTAGCCGGAGGCCAGTACCGGCAGCCGGGCGCCCAGGTGCAGCCGGCCGTCGTCGTCGCGGGCGACCAGCCCGTGCGCGACCAGGGTGCCGACCACCCGGTGGCACACCGCCCGGGCCACCCCGAGCTCGACCGCCAGCTCGGCCACGCTCAGCCCGCCCGCCCGACCGGCCACCACCTCGAGGGCCTGGATGCCCCGGTCGAGGGTCTGCAGCGTGCTTCCCACCCGCCGGAGCCTACGCCGCCTCCCCGGCGCGGGGAGCGCGATCAGTGGGTGACGCCGCCGGTCAGCGAGCCGACCAGCCGGCGGTTGACCAGCGGCACCCGGGCGGCGTGCAGCACCAGCCGCCGGGCCCACAGCTGGCGCCGGGTCCGCGGGACGAACCCGCTGCCGAACCGCCGGGCGGTGACCTGGACCGGCTCGACCACCGCCCGCCACCGCGTCTCGTAGGCGGTCAGCGCGGTCTCGAGGTCGTCGTGCTCCTCGAGCGCGCGGGCCAGCGCGTCCGCGCCGGCGATCGCCAGCGAGGCGCCCTGGCCGGCCAGCAGCGAGACCGCGTGGGCGGCGTCGCCCATCAGCAGCACCCGTCCGCTGCGCCAGCGCGGCGCGACCACCTGGGCCACGGTGTCGGCCCAGACGTCGGCGGGCACCCGGTCGACCAGCGAGGCCGGGTCGGGGCCGTGCCGGCCCAGCTCCTCGCGGACCATCCCGCCGACGTCGGCCGGCACCGGCCCGTCGTCGGCGACGACCACGAACGCGGCGACGGTGCGCTGGTCGAGGGCGAACAGCCAGGCCTGGCCGTCCACCACGTCGCTGAGCTGGAGCCGCGCGCCGAGGCGGCTGGCCAGCCTCTCGTCGGTGCACACGAAGGCGGCGGTCTGGAAGCCGAGCTCGCGCACCAGCGCCGACTCCGGGCCGAGCAGCCCGGCGCGCAGGGCGGAGTGCAGCCCGTCCGCCGCCAGCACCAGGTCGGCGGGGACGGTGCTGCCGTCGGAGAGCCGCACCTGCACCGGCCCGGCCCCGTCCTGCTCGACCGTGGTGACGGTGGTGCCGTAGCGCAGGTCGACGTCGGGAGGCAGGCAGCTGCGCAGTGACTCCTCGATGTCGGGGCGCATGATCGAGAAGAACCGCCCGCGCACCAGCTCGTCGACCGTCTCGAGGCCGAGCCGGCCGGTGGTGCGTCCGCGGGCGTCGACGAAGCGCGCCTCCTGGTAGAGCCGTCCCCGGCGGCGCAGCGCCTCCAGCGCGCCCAGCCGTTCGGCGGCCTCCCAGCCCGGCCCGAAGAAGTCGATCATGTAGCCGCCGCGTCGTGGCGCCGGCGCGATCTCGGTGACCAGCACCTCCCAGCCCAGCCGCGACAGCGCCAGCGCGCACGCCAGCCCCGCGATCCCGGCTCCGTTCACCACCACCCGCATCAAGACCCCTCCTCCTCCGTCCCGGTCCAGGTGCCGACCAGCCGGGCCAGCGGCGGAGCGGGCACGTCGGCGTCGAGCACCCGGTGCAGCGCGAACCCGTCCAGCGTCGCCGCCACGAAGGCGGCCACCTCCGCGGCGTGCGCGTCCGGCACCCCGCGTTCTGCGAGCCAGCCGGCCAGCCGCTCCCGCATCCGCCGGACGACCCCGCGCAGCGCCCCGGCGACCTCGGGGTCGCGGGAGGCCGCGAGGTAGGTCTCGGTGACGAGCAGGTGCAGCGGGTGGGTCGGCTCCAGGGCCACGATGCTGTCGACCAGCCGCGTCAGCCCGTGCGCCAGGTCGTCCGAGGCCTCCAGCTCGCCCGTCAGCGCTTCGACCATCTCCTCCAGCGCGGCGGCGCTGGCCTCGGTGAGCAGCCGGCGGACCGACCCGAAGTGGTAGTGCACCAGCCCGGGCCGGACGCCGGCGCGCTCGGCCACCGACCGGGTGCTCACCGCCCCCCAGCCCACCTCGACGACCAGCTCGGCGGCCGCCCCCAGCAGGGCGGTGCGGGTCTCCTGCCCGCGACGGTTCCCGGTCGGCTCCATGTCCCCAGCGTAGCCGCTTCTTGGACGATCGACCAAGAGACTTTGGGCGATCGACCAAGATGTGGTCGGACGGCGGTCAGGAGCGCTCGAGGTGCTCCAGCAGGGCGCGGCCACGCGGGGAGAGCCGGTAGCCGACGTCGAGGCTGATGGTCAGCCCGAGCGCCTTGAGCCGGCGGATGTCGGTCTTCAGGGCGAACCGCTCCCGGTCGACGTGCTCGGCCAGCTCGGTCGAGACGACGCCGGGGTGGTCGGCGATCCAGCGCAGCACCGCCCGCGTCCAGGGCCCGTGCCGGCCGGCGTCCATCCGGGCCAGCCGGGCCTGCAGGTCGGCGAGCTCGGCGGCGTCGGGCAGCTGCTCGCGCAGCGCCAGCCGCGGGTCGGGCCCGGCCAGGCTCACCTCCACCCGGTGCACCCGTCCGCTACGCCGGTCGAGCAGCCGGGTCAGCTCCTCCCGCGAGGACAGGCCGGCCGCGGCGATCTCCTCCGCGGTGATCTCGGCCGGGTCGACCTCCTCGACCCGGTCGAACGACACCACGCCGACCGCGGTGACCTGACTGCCCCCGGCCCGCACCCGCGGCGCCTCCCAGCGGCGGAAGACCAGGGTCACCGACCCGTCGGCGATGCCGGCGAGGGTGCGGGCGTTGAGCATCACGGCCCCACCGTAGGCCGTCGGCCGGCGGCACCGCCGCGTCAGCGCCGGAGATCGCCCTCGAGGCGGCGGATCACCTCGGCCATGTGCTCCAGCGTCGCCCGCCAGCGCCGCCGGGTGGTCGCGTAGGTGGAGGTCGCGGGGTCGTCGGGGTCGAGGACGTCGTCCAGCTCCTGCTCCAGCGCGCTCAGCCGCTGGCCGAGCCGGCGGTGGGCCAGGACGAGCTCGGCCAACCCGTCCTCGGGCAGGGAGGTGGCTCCCGGCATCAGGCCGCGCCCGGCCCGGTGAGGTGCCGGTGCAGCTCGGCCAGGCCGTCCTGCACCCGGCTGAGCTGGGCGTCGACGTCGGTGAAGGCGCGCAGGAAGGTCGCCGTCGCGCCGCCGCTGCGGACCGGTCCCGCGGCGGTCCCGCTGATCAGGCTGTCGACCCGGGTCTCGAGGGTGCGCTGCACGTCGTCGACGTCGGTCGCGGCCTGCTCGACCAGCTGCGCGACCTCCGCCAGCCGGACCCGGGAGCTGGTGGTGGGTGCCGACATGGTCCTCCTCGGGTGCGCGCTCCGGTGCCCGTCCGGCCCGGTCTGTCGCGGAGGATAGGGCCGCCCGGGGTCACCGGGGAGGCAGCGGACCGACCGCGGCGAGCAGGTCGGCGAGCGGTCGCGGGACCGCACCCAGCGGGAGCGCCTCGACCAGCAGCGTCCCGTAGCGGATCTTGCGTCCGGCCCGGGTGCCGAGGAAGCGCCGCAGCCGACTGACGTCGTCGCGGTCGCGGTGGGCCGGCTGACCGCAGAAGGTCTGCCACAGCCCGGTCTCACCGGCCCGCTCGACCACCTCGAGCGCCGCGGGGACGCCGAGCGCGCGGACCAGCTCGTCCTCGAGGTCCTCGGTGCAGACGTAGAACCCCGCCGTCTCCAGCCGCTCCACCGCCGGTTCGGCCAGCAGACCCGCCCGGTGCAGCGCCCGGGCCACCGAGCCGGCCTCGCGCCGGTCCACCAGCCCGGTCAGCCGCCGCCCGGCTCCCTGCGGC
>NZ_QPKK01000312.1 GCF_003344635.1 Desertihabitans aurantiacus | reverse complement strand
GCCCGTCCCGAGCCGCACACACCCTCGCCCACCGGCACACCGGCTGCAGCATGTGTGCCGGTGCGCGAACGTGTGTGAAGGGCAGGTCGGCACCGGGTGCGGGGGGCCGCCCTGCGCGCTGGCCCGTCCCGAGCCGCACACACCCTCGCGCGCCGGCACACCGGCTGCAGCATGTGTGCCGGTGCGTGAAGGTGTGTGAAGGGCCGGTCACCACCGCGAACAGCGCCGATGACGCGGGCTCCGGTTGACACCCTCCTCGCTTCCTATAGGATCCAGGATCGAAGCGCCACCCGCCTGACGTGAGGACGAGTCGATGACGACAGCCCCGACCAGCGCCGACACCGGCGACCTGACCGCCGACACCTGGCCGATCGCCGTCTGCATGCACGGCTTCGCCCGGCCCGGCGCCGCCCCGCTGCACGACGCCCCGGTCGAGCGCTGGGACGAGGTGTTCGGCGAGGTCGCCGACCTCGGCTTCACCGCGCTGGAGATCGCCGACAACCACATCCGCCCCGCCGACCTGGAGCCGTCGCGGCGCGAGGAGCTGCTCGCGGTCGCGAAGCAGCACGGCGTCGAGATCATCTCGGTGCACGTGCAGCGGCAGAGCGTCATCCACCCGACCGAGGGCGAGCGCAACCTCGCCTACGCCCACCGCAGCATCGACGCCGCCGCCGAGCTCGGCATGAGCGTCTTCTCCACCGGCCTGCACCACCCGTTCAGCGAGGCCCAGGCCAAGGCGCTGTGGTTCTGGACCGCCCCGGGCTGGAAGGACCCCGACGACGCCGAGACCCGCGCGCTGTGCGTGAGCCGGCTCCGCGAGCTGGGTGAGCACTGCGCCAGCGTCGGCCTGCCGATGTCGCTGGAGATGTACGAGGACACCTACCTCGGCACCGCCGACAGCTCGGTCCAGCTGGTGCAGGAGATCGGGCTGGACAACGTCGGGCTCAACCCCGACATCGGCAACCTGGTCCGGCTGCACCGCCCGATCGAGGACTGGCGCGAGATGCACGCCAAGACGCTGCCCTACGCCAACTACTGGCACGTCAAGAACTACATCCGCGACGAGGCCGGCGACGGCTCCTGGTTCACCGCCACCCCGACGAGCATGGAGCTCGGCCTGATCAACTACCGCGAGGTGGTCCGCGACGCCGTCGCGCTCGGCTTCCGCGGCCCGTTCCTGATGGAGCAGTACGGCGGGGACAGCCTCGGCGTCTGCGCCACCAACATGCGCTACCTGAAGACCCTGCTGCCGCGCTGAGCGGACGCACCCCGCACAGCCCCGGAGAGGAACCACCATGAGCAGCACCACCCAGTCCCCCCTGCAGGGCCGCACCGTCGCCGTCGTCGGCAGCGGCTACATGGGCGGCGGCATCGCCCAGGTCCTGGCCCTGGCCGGCGCGGACGTCCGGATCAGCGACGTCAGCGCCGAGGTCGCGACCGCCAACCGCGAGCGCCTCATCACCGAGGCCGGCCAGTTCGTCGCCGACGGGCTGATGCCCGAGGGCGCCCCCGACACCATCGCCGCCCGGGTCACCGCGGCGCCCTCGATCGAGGACTCCGTGGCCGAGGCCTCTTTCGTCGAGGAGGCGGTGCCGGAGAAGATCGAGATCAAGCACGCCACCCTCGGCCGGATCTGCGCCGCCGCCGACGCGCAGGCGATCATCGGCAGCAACACCTCCACCATCCTCATCAGCCGGCTGGCCGAGGGCGTGACGGGCGTCGAGCGCTTCCTCGGCGTGCACTTCTCCAACCCCGCCCCCTTCATCCCCGGCGTCGAGCTGATCCCGCACGAGGGCACCGACCCCGCCGTGCTGCCGGTCGTGGAGGAGATCGTCACCGCCACCGGCAAGCAGACCGCCCGGGTCAAGGACTCCACCGGTTTCGTGCTCAACCGGCTGCAGTACGCGCTGTTCTCCGAGGCCAGCCAGCTGGTCGAGGAGGGGGTGGCCAGCGCGGAGGACGTCGACACCATCGTGCGCACCACCTTCGGCTTCCGGCTGCCGTTCTTCGGCCCGTTCGCGATCGCCGACATGGCCGGGCTGGACGTCTACCAGTTCTGCTACGAGTCGCTGCAGACCCGCTGGCCCGAGCGGTTCGCCACCCCGACCGCGCTGGCCGAGCTGGTCGCCCAGGGCAAGTTCGGTGCCAAGACCGGCGGCGGCTTCCTCGACGTCCCGGCCGACCGGGTGCCCGAGCTGGTGGCCTACCGCAACCGGGCCTACGTCCGGATGCAGCAGCTGCTCGCCGAGCTCGGCCCGGCACCCATCCAGCCCGAGGAGCCGACCGAGGCCGACGTGACGGTCGCCCCCGAGCAGCAGACCCGCGGCGGCGAGGGGTCGTGAGCCCGGCCTTCCCCGAGCAGCGGACGGTCCTGCTCACCGGGGCCGCCTCCCCGCGCGGCATCGGACGGGCCACCGCCCACCACCTGGCCGCCGCCGGCTGGCACGTCGGCATCATCGACCTCGACGCCGAGCAGGCTGCCGCCACCGCCGCGGAGGTGGCCGAGCAGCACGGGGTGCAGGCGGCGGGCGCGGGCGCCGACGTCGCCGACCGCGAGGCCGTCCGGGCCGCTGTCGACCAGCTGGAGCAGCAGCTGCCCCAGCTGGTGGCCGTGGTCGCCTTCGCCGGCGTCTCCTCCCCGGTGCCCTACCTCGAGGTGGACGCCGCCGAGTGGCACCGGGTGCAGTCGATCAACCTCACCGGCACCCACTGGGTGGTGCAGCGGGCGGCGGAGTCGTTCGTCGCCTCCGGGGTCGGCCGGATCGTCGGGATCTCCTCGGTGTCGGCCCAGCGCGGCGGCGGCACCTACTCCAAGACCCCCTACTCGGCGGCCAAGGCCGGCGTGGTCGGGCTGATCCGCTCGATCGCCCGCGAGCTCGGACCGCACGGGGTGACGGCCAACGCGGTCTCCCCCGGCCCGGTCGACACCGACATCATGGGCGGCACCCTCACCGAGGAGCGCAAGGCCGCGATGGCCGCCGACGGCGTGCTGCCGCGGATCGCCACCCCGCGCGACGTCGCCGCCGCGGTGGCCTACCTGATCAGCGAGGACGCCGGCTTCGTGACGGGGCAGACCCTGAACGTCGACGGCGGCCTCTACATGCACTAGGAGTGCCGCGATGAAGGTCCTGGTCCTCGACGACGACCCCACCGGCACCCAGTCCGCCACCGGCGTCACCGTGCTGCTGCGCTGGGACGCCGGGACCATCGCCGACGCGCTCAGCGACGCCGACGCGGCCTACCTGCTGACCAACACCCGCGCCGTCGACGAGGACACCGCGGTGCGGCTGGTCCGCGACATCGCCGACGCCGCCGACCACGCCGGACGACGGCTCGGCGAGCGGGTGCACCTGCTGCTGCGCGGCGACTCCACCCTGCGCGGGCACGTGTTCGCCGAGGCGGCCGCCGTCGACGCGAGCGCCCCGCTGCTGTTCGTGCCCGCCTTCCCCGCCGGCGGACGGACCACCGTCGACGGCGTGCACCGGGTGCGGATCAGCGGGCGGGACGTCCCGGCCGAGCGGACCGAGTTCGCCGCCGACCCGGTGTTCGGCTTCACCTCGGGGTTCCTTCCCGACTACGTGCGCGAGAAGTCCGACCGCGAGCCGGTGCGGGTCCCGCTCGAGGTGGTCCGCGGCGAGCAGGACGTGCTCGTCCGCGTGCTCACCGACGCCACCGACGGGCAGGTGCTGCTGCCCGACGTCGTCGACGACGCCGACATCCAGCGGCTGGCCGTGGCGGTCCGGCGCACCTGGACCGAGCAGACGCTGGTGGTCCGCGGTGGGGCGCCGATCGCCGCCGCGGTGGCCGGCGTGACCAGCCGCGGGCTGCTGGACGTCCCCGTGGCTGCACCGGGCCGCACGCTGCTGGTCTGCGGCTCCCACACCGGCGCCGCCACCCGCCAGCTCGAGCGCGCCACCGGCGGGGAGCGCGCTGCGCCCTCGGTGGTCGACACCGACCGCGCGCTGAC
>NZ_QPKK01000311.1 GCF_003344635.1 Desertihabitans aurantiacus | reverse complement strand
CGAGCAGGCGGGCGTCCTCTCCCGCGCTGCCGGTGGCCACGGCCAGCAGCCAGCAGCCGTCCAGGTCGTCCTCCCCGGCGTCGCGGGGCAGCCAGCGCAGCCGTCCCTCCGCGGCCGGCTCGGTGACGTCCTCGCAGGCGTCGCGGGCCAGCACCGTCACCGCGGCGCCGCGGTCGAGCAGGTCGAGGGCCAGCGCGGCCGCCCGCGGTCCGCCGCCGGCGACCAGCACCGGACGTCCCGCCAGCTGGAGCTCCACGGTCAGGGCCTCGGGTCGAGACCGACGAGGACGACCCCGTCGCGGACCTCCACCGGCCAGGTCCGCAGGTGCCGCGGTTCTGCGCCCTGGGCGTCGAGGCACTCCCCGGTGCCGAGGTCGAACACCTGCTTGTACATCGGCCCGGCCAGCGTCAGCCGCTCGCCGCGGGTGCCGACCAGCCCGCGCGACATCACGTTGGCCCCCGAGTAGGGGTCGCGCTGCTGGACGACGTGGACCCGGTCGTCGACGGTGCGGAACAGGGCCACCTGCCGGCCGGCGACCAGCGCGGCCACCCCCCGCTCGGGCTGCAGGTCGGCCAGCCGGCAGACCGGCACCAGCGCGGTACCGGGTGCGGTGAGGACCTCGGGTGCGGTGCCGGTGCTCATCGGGAGACCTCCTCGACGTCGGTGCTGGGGGATGCCGCCTGGGCGGCCAGGCCGGCCGCGACGAGGCCGGGGTCGGAGCGCCGGGGCAGGTCGGGCCCGGCGATGAGGACCGCACCCGAGGCCCGCTCGCCCGGAGCGGCGGGGCGGATCTGGCCGCGCTCGGCCACGTACTGCAGCGAGTCGTCCACCTCCTCGGGAGCGTTGATGAAGGAGGTGAAGCGGCGCAGCTGGTCGGGGTCGGCGAGCACCGCGGCCCACTCGTCGGCGTAGCCGTCCACGTGGGCGGCCATCGCCTGCTCCAGGTCGGCGCCGATCCCCAGCGAGTCCTCGCAGACCACCGCGCGGACGGTGTCCAGCCCGCCCTCGAGGTCGTCCAGCCAGGGCGCGGTGCGCTGCAGCCGGTCGGCGGTGCGCACGTAGTACATGAGGAACCGGTCGATGTAGCGGACCAGGGTCTCGGTGTCGAGGTCGGTGGCCAGCAGCTGGGCGTGCCGGGGCGTGGCGCCGCCGTTGCCGCAGACGTAGAGGCCCCAGCCCTGCTCGGTGGCGATCACGCCGACGTCCTTGCCGCGGGCCTCCGCGCACTCCCGGGCGCAGCCGGAGACACCCATCTTCAGCTTGTGCGGGGAGCGCAGCCCGCGGTAGCGCAGCTCCAGCATCACCGCCAGCCCGACCGAGTCCTGCACCCCGTAGCGGCACCAGGTGGAGCCGACGCAGGACTTCACCGTGCGCAGCGACTTGCCGTAGGCGTGCCCGGACTCGAAGCCGGCGTCGACCAGCCGCCGCCAGACCGCCGGCAGCTGCTCCAGCCGGACGCCGAACAGGTCGATCCGCTGCCCGCCGGTGATCTTGGTGTAGAGCCCGAAGTCGCGGGCGACCTCGCCGATCGCGATCAGCCCCTCCGGGGTCACCTCGCCGCCGGGGATGCGCGGCACCACGGAGTAGGAGCCGTCCTTCTGCAGGTTGGCCAGCACGTGGTCGTTGGTGTCCTGCAGCGCCGCCTGCTCCCCGGCGAGGATGTGGCCGTTGCCGAGGGAGGCCAGCACGGAGGCCACCACCGGCTTGCAGATGTCGCACCCGCGGCCGCGGCCGTGCCGGGCGATGACCTCGCTGAAGGTGGTGAGCCGGGTCAGCCGGACCACCTCGAACAGCTCGGCGCGGGAGAGGTCGAAGTGCTCGCAGAGCGCCTTGCTGACCGTGACACCGGACTTCTCCAGCTCGGTCGTCATCAGCTTCTTCGCCACCGGCAGGCAGGAGCCGCAGCTGGTGCCCGCCTTGGTGCAGCCCTTGAGCGCGGCGAGGTCGCAGGCGCCGTCGGCCACCGCGCAGCGGATGGTGCCGGCGGTGACGTTGTTGCAGGAGCAGACCACGGCCTCGTCGGGCAGCTCCAGCGCACCTGCGCCGGCGGCGCCCTCGGGCACCAGCAGCGCGGCCGGGTCGACGCCGAGCCGGCGTCCGACCAGCGGGCGCAACGAGGCGTAGGCGCTGGCGTCGCCGACGAGGATGCCGCCGAGCAGCACCTCGGCGTCGTCGGACAGCACCAGCTTCTTGTAGACCGCGGCGCTGGGGTCGGCGTAGACCACCTCCAGCGCGCCGGGGGTGGTGGCGAAGGCGTCGCCGAAGGAGGCGACGTCGACGCCGAGCAGCTTGAGCTTGGTGGACAGATCGGCCCCGCCGAAGGTGGCCTCCCCGCCGAGCAGGCGGTCGGCCAGGATCTCGGCCATGGTGTAGCCCGGCGCGACCAGACCGAGGGTGGAGCCCTGGATGCAGGCCACCTCGCCGATCGCCGAGACGTGCGGGTCCTCGCTGCGGCAGCGGTCGTCGACCACCAGTCCGCCGCGGGGGCCGACGGGCAGCCCGGCCGCGCGGGCCAGCTCGTCGCGGGCCCGGATGCCGGCGGCGACCACGACGACGTCGACGTCGATGCCGGTCTCGTCGGTGAAGGTCATCGCGGCGACCCGGCCCTCGGCGTCGGGGAGGATCGCGGTGGTGCCGGTGCCGGTGCGGACGTCGATGCCCATGCCGGTGACGATCCGGCCCAGCGCCTGGCCGCCGCCCTCGTCGAGCTGGACCGCCATCATCCGCGGCGCGAACTCGACCACGGTGCTGTGCGCGCCCATCGACCGGCAGGCTCCGGCGGCCTCCAGCCCGAGCAGCCCACCGCCGATGACGGCGGC
Source organism: Desertihabitans aurantiacus (assembly GCF_003344635.1). Lineage (GTDB taxonomy): Bacteria > Actinomycetota > Actinomycetes > Propionibacteriales > Propionibacteriaceae > Desertihabitans > Desertihabitans aurantiacus. Next base: position 1,175 of record NZ_QPKK01000311.1, on the reverse strand, counting down.
CCGCACCTGGCGCCCGCAGCGGCGCTCGGCGTCCTCGACCCAGCGCTGCAGGGCGGCGACGTCGTCGAGGGTGCGGTAGACGAAGACGCCGGGCAGGTCGGCGCCGGGGATCGGCGGGACGAAGGCGCTCGACCCGGTGGCCAGCACGAGCTCGTCGTAGCCGTGCACCTCCCCGGTGTCGGTGGTGACGGTGCGGGCCGCCCGGTCGAGGCCGACCACCCGCCGGCCGGTGAGCAGGCGGACCCGCGGGTCCTGCCACAGGGTCGGGTCGCCGAGCGCGAGCTCCTCGGCGCCGCGGCCGGAGAAGAAGGAGGTGAGGGCGACCCGGTCGTAGGGCGGGTGCGCCTCCTCACCGAGCACGGTGACGGCGAAGGCGCCCGCGGTGTCGCGCTGGAGCAGCGCCTCGACGAAGCGGGAGGCGACCATGCCGGCGCCGACGACCACCACGCGGGTGGCGTCGGAGGACGGGGTGTGAGCTGCGGCTTCGAGCATGGTCGAGACGCTAACCAGCCGACGTCACAGCGGCCGGCGCCGGCGGTGACGCCTGCGTGACGAGGTCCTCACAGGTCCCGTCGGCCGACGGTGAGGTGGCCGTGCCGGCCGGACGGAGCGCCTCGACCAGGGCGCAGACGTCGGCCCGGCAGCCGCCGCAGCCGGTGCTCGCCCGGGTCCGGGCGGCCACCTCCTCGGCCGTCTGGGCGCCGGCCCGGCAGGCCTCGGCGATGGTGTGCTTGGTGACGCCGTTGCACCGGCACACCACGGTGTCGTCGGGCAGCGCGGTGACCGGGACGGCGGTGCTCGCGGTGGCCGCCAGCGGGCTGAGCAGCAGCCGGGCCGGGTCGGCGGGCACGGGGGTGCCGCGGGTGTAGCAGGCGAGCAGCTCCGCGGCCACCTCCGGGTCGCCCAGGCAGGTCGCGCCGACCAGCCGGTCACCCTCGACCACCACCTGGACGTGCCGGCCGCGGTCGGGGTCGCTGAGCTGCAGCACCCGGGCCGAGCCGTCGCCGCGGGTGCCCATGGTGACGACGTCCAGCCCGTCGGCCTTGACCCGGACCACGTCGTCGGCGGTGCGGTCGCGCCGGCGCGGCAGGGCTCCCGGTCCGGTGCCGGTGGCCCGCAGCCGGGCGGCCAGCCGGGCCGCCTGCTCCCAGCCCTGGGCGACCAGCCCGGTGGCG
>NZ_QPKK01000310.1 GCF_003344635.1 Desertihabitans aurantiacus | reverse complement strand
CTGGCGCGAGATGGCGGTGCTGTTCCGGATCAACGCGCAGTCCCCGGCCTACGAGGCCGCCCTGGCCGACCGCGACGTGCCCTACCTGGTGCGCGGGGCCGAGCGGTTCTACGAGCGGGCCGAGGTGCGCCAGGCGCTCGGGGCGCTCCGGGCCGCGGCCCGGGCGCTGGCCGGCGACCCGTCGGCCGAGGGTGCGGAGGAGGTGCTGCGTCAGGTGCGCGACGTCCTGGCCGGGACGGGCTGGACGCCGGAGCCGCCGCGCGGGGCCGGTGCGGCACGGGAGCGCTGGGAGTCGGTGCAGGCGCTGTTCGGGGTCGCCGAGGACGTGGTCGGCTCGGGGGCGGGCAGCACCGTGGCCGACGTGGTCGCCGAGCTGGAGGAGCGGGCCGCCGCCCAGCACGCACCGATCGCGCACGGCGTGACGCTGTCCACCCTGCACGCGGCGAAGGGGCTGGAGTGGGACGCCGTCGCGCTGGTCGGCGTCCAGGAGGGCACGGTGCCGTTCGTGCTGGCGCAGTCGCCGGCCGACGTGGAGGAGGAGCGGCGGCTGCTCTACGTGGGCATCACCCGGGCGCGCGAGCGGCTCCGCATCTCCTGGGCCCGCAGCCGCAGCAGCGGTGGTGCCGTGCGGGCGCCGTCGAGGTTCCTGGCCCCGGTGCTGCCGGCCTCGCCGACCAGTGCGCCGGCGGCGTCCCGGCGTCCGCGGGTGAGCGGTCGGAGCAGCCTGACCGCCACCTGCCGCACCTGCGCCGAACGCCTGCACGACGCCGCCGAGCGCAAGCTGGGGCGGCACCGCGACTGCCCCTCCAGCTACGACGAGTCCACCCTGGAGCGGTTGCGGGAGTGGCGCCAGCAGCAGGCCGCCGAGCAGAAGGTGCCCGCCTACTGCGTCTTCACCGATGCCACCCTGGTGGCGATCGCGGAACGTCGTCCCCGCACCGACGCCGAGCTGGTGGCCATCCAGGGCCTCGGCCGGGTGAAGGCCGACCGGTACGGCGAGCAGGTGCTCGAGCTGCTCGCCCCGGAAGGGTCGCCGGGTGGGCGGAAGAAGAAGTCGAAAGTCATCGGGTAAATCGGTTGCGGGCCGTCGAGACGGCTCTCTAGTGTGTTCGTCGGAACACCGCAGCGGTGTCCACACCGCGGCCCGGATGTCGATCCGGTCCGCCGAGCAGGGGAAGGAGTGATCGACATGGACCTCACCATCGTGAACGTGGCCGTGCCGTCCACCGCGCCCTGCTCCCCGATCTCCGAGCGTCGTCCCGCCTCCCGCGGACGCGCTGTCGTCGCCGCCGGCTCTCCCGCCGGCCGCGGTCTGGGTGCGCAGTACGTCGGTGGCGGCTGGTCCGCCGTCGTGGCCGACGTGCGCCTCCGCACCGACGAGCCCGGCACCGACAAGCCTGCCGGCTTCGTCCGTGACCGGATGCACGCTCCCATGACCGCCAAGACCACCGGCTTCGCCGCCACCCCCCTCGTGGACTCCCGCCTGAGGACTCCGATGTAGGTCCCCTGCATCGCCTCTCCAGGCCGTGAGTCCCCGACACCGGGAACTCACGGCCTTCGTGTTTCCCGGGACCAGCTCCTCCAGCATCCCGACGACACCATCAGGAGAGACCATGACCGCCACGCTGTACGAGATACCCGGGTTGCTCGGGGCGTCGCTGCCGGCCACCGGCCAGCGCCTGCCCTGCCACGAGGTGGAGCCGGACACCTTCTTCGCCGAGTCGCCGGCCGAGGTCGAGCACGCCAAGGCGCTGTGCGTCGGGTGCCCCCTGCAGGCCGAGTGCCTGGCCGGGGCGCTGGACCGCAAGGAGCCGTGGGGGGTGTGGGGCGGTCAGCTGGTGATCGCCGGGGTGGTCGTGCCCCGCAAGCGCCCGCGGGGCCGTCCGCGCAAGCACCCGCGCCCGGACGAGGTGGCCGCCAGCGCCTCCACCGCGGACGCCCCGGCCAAGAAGGACCAGCGGGCCGCCTGACGGTCCGCGCCCGAGGCTCGCTACCTGGGGCCGGAGCCGGTCCCCCCGGGAGGGGGACCGGCTCCTGGCGCGCCCGGGCTCAGCCCCTGTCGGACCAGCCCGGCAGGAACTCCTCGAGCACGTCGCCGAAGCGCTCGGAGGCGTCCAGCTGCGACAGCACCGCGATGCCGCCCATCCAGACCCGGTGGATCAGCAGGTAGGAGGCGGGCAGGTTCAGCCGTCGGGCCACCTCGCTGGTCTGCGCCGAGCTGACCCGGGCGAACTGCGCCCGCATCCAGTCCCGGGTGAAGTGGAACTCCTCCACGCGGGCCGGCTCGACGAACGGGGCCAGGTAGTCGTACAGCTCGCCGGGTTCCACCTCGCCGCGGACGAACCCGAGCTCGCGCAGGCCGGCGGCCACCGCGTCGGCGTCGGAGTCGGCGCAGAGCCGCAGCAGCCGGCCCATGTCGCTGGGCAGTCCGTGCGGCAGCCGGGCCACCAGCCCGAAGTCGATCACCCCGAGCCGGCCGTCCTCGAGCACCTTGAAGTTGCCCGGGTGCGGATCGGCGTGCAGCAGCCCCACCCGGCTGGGACCGGCGAACAGGAACCGGACGTAGCGCAGCGCCGCCTCGTTGCGCTCGGCCTCCGGCCAGTCCGCGACGGCCGACAGCGGCGGCCCGTCAACCCACTCGCTCACCATCACCGTGGCGGTGTGGGCCAGCACGGCCGGCACCAGGAACTCCGGGTCACCGGCGAACCCCTCGGCCGCCTGCTGCTGGTGCTCGGCCTCGAGCTCGTAGTCGACCTCCTCCGAGACCCGCGCCTCCAGCTCGGCCGCCAGCGCCCGGACGTCCATCGCCGGCAGCAGCGGCGCCACCAGCGAGGCCACCCGGCCGAGCTGGCGCAGGTCGGAGCGCAGCGCCTCGTCCGCACCCGGGTACTGCACCTTGACCGCCACCTCGCGGCCGTCCTCCCACACCGCCCGGTGCACCTGGCCGATCGAGGCCGAGGCCGCCGGCCGGTTGTCGAAGCTCCGGAACCGGGCCCGCCACTGCGGCCCGAGCTCGCGCCGCAGCACCGCGTGCACCCGGGAGGCCGGCATCGGCGGTGCGGAGTCCTGCAGCCGGCGCAGGTGGATGCGGTAGGGCTCGGCGACGTCCTCGGGCAGCACCGCCTCGAACATGCTGAGCGCCTGGCCGAGCTTCATCGCCCCACCCTTGAGCTCACCCAGCACCGTGAACAGCTGCTGGGCGGTGCGGCGACGCATCTCCTCGTCCAGCTCGCGCCGGCTGGTCCCGCCCAGACGGCGTCCCAGCCCGGCCGTGGTCCGCCCGGCCACCCCGAGGGGGATGCTCATCAGGCGGGCACCGCGGCCCAGCGCGGACCGCGCCAGTCCGTCGCGCCGGGAGCGGTCGGGAGGGGAGGGGCGGGGGCGCCGGTCGTCGGGGGAGTCGGCGTCGCTCATGGCCTCATTCTGCCAGCCGGTCCGCAGCGCGCCCGGTCCAGCGGCGGGCCCGGGCGCCGCGTTCAGCGCTCCAGCAGTGACAGGTCGCACCCACAGCCGGGGTGCGCGGGCCAGCGGCGCAGCCGGGTGCTCCAGTCGCGGGCGTCGAGCTCGAGGGTGTGCCCGCACAGGTCGGGGCGGTGGCCGTGGAGGGCGGCCAGCACCTGCACCACGGCCGCGGCGACCGCCCAGTCCACCGCCACGGCCTCAGGCCGGCTGCGCTGGCGGATCAGCTGGGCCAGCACGGCGGGCCAGCGCGGGTCCCGGCCGGCGCGGTACAGGTCGGTGCACCGGGTGCAGCAGCCGGTGCCGGGCAGCACGAAGGGGCCCACCTGGGCCCCGCCGTCGAGGGGGCGGACCAGCAGGTGCGGCAGGTCGCGACGCAGCAGCGTGTCGGTGACGGCCCGGTCGCACTCGGCGCGGTCCGGCGCGACCACCACGACGTCGGGCCGGGGTGTGCCCGTGCCGAGCTCGAGCAGCTGCGACCAGTGGGCCAGCACGCGGGTCGGGCGGGCGCCGCCGCCCGGACGGGTCGCCACGAGCTCGGCGCGCAGGGCCTCGGCGG
>NZ_QPKK01000031.1 GCF_003344635.1 Desertihabitans aurantiacus | reverse complement strand
GGCGCTCTCCCCCACCCCGCACGCCGCCCCGCCGGCCCAGGGGCTGGTGCAGGGCGCGACCCGGGTCGGTACCGGCCACGGCGGGCACGCGGCCGGTGCGGCGGCGGCCAGCGCCGGCGGACGCAGCTCGAAGGGCTGGGTGGTCGCGCTGGTCGCGATCGGCCTGGTCGTGGTGGTGCTGGTGGGGCTGGGCGTCCGGGCGCTGTCGAGCGCGGTCGACCCCGGCAACAACCCGGGCCCGGGCAACCAGCCGACCTCCCAGGTGTGCCCCGACCAGCAGCCGCAGACCGCCTCGCCGAAGCCCGACCCGGCCGATGGTCGGGTGCACGGCGGCGCGCTGTCGTTCCCGATGCTGCCCGAGCCGTTCGGCCCGCCGGAGCCGGACAACCGGGTGCCGTTCGGCCGCGACGTCCAGGTGCAGTCGGCCTTCGTCGAGGACTACAGCGAGGGATCCTGGGTGGCCAGCGTGATGGTGGCCGAGCTGATCGCCGGCGACGGGTTCTTCACCCCCGAGCAGGGCTCGGAGATCGTCGTGAAGTGCGTGCTGGGCGAGTTCTACGGCTCCGACACAGAGGTGAACCGCGAGGACCTGGTGAACGAGGCGCGGACGCTCGACGGCAAGGACGCCTGGCTGGTCGAGTCCCACCTGACCTTCGACATCCCCGACCTGGAGACCAAGGGCGAGACGCTGATCCTCATGATCGTCGCCACCGGCGAGGCGACCGCCAGCCTGTTCTACGCCTCGATCCCCGACACCAGCCCGCAGTTCATGGCGCCGGCGCGCGAGGCGATGGAGAACCTGCGGGTGGACGCCTGATCGTCAGTCGGTGAGCAGGTCGACCAGCTCGACGGTGCGCCGCAGGCTGGCCACGGCGTAGGCCTGGTGGCCGGCGGCGACCGAGCGCCGGTGGCGGTGCTCCCAGCCGCTGAGGAAGACCAGCAGGGCCTGCGCCACCTGGTGCCGCCAGGGCAGCGCGTCGACCCGCGCCATCGCGGCGCGGACCGGGTCGGGCGCGACGAGCCCGGCCAACAGGGCGCGCGGGTCCGGGGTGGTGCGCAGCACCTTGCCCACGTCGTGGCCGAGCAGCCGCTCACGGGCGAGCTCCCAGTCGACCAGCCCGAGCCGGCCGTCCGGCATCCGCAGCAGGTTGCTCAGCGTCGGGTCGCCGTGGGTCGGGCCGACGGTGACCGGGCGGGTGCTGGTGAGCAGCCGGTGCACCCGGACGCCGAGGGAGGGCTCGGGTACGCCGTGCGGCCAGGTGCCGGCCGGGGCCCGCTCGAGCAGCGCCGCGAAGGCGGTCCGGGCCCGCTCCCGGGCCCGGGTCGGCAGCGGGTGGTGCCGCAGCGGCAGCCGGGTCCAGGTGGCGGCGAGCAGGTGCAACGCCTCCGCGGCAGCGTCCTGACGCTCCGCGACGGTGACCGGCCGTCCGGGGAGCATGTCCTCGACCACCCAGTCGAGCACCCGGTCGTCGCGGCGGCAGCTGCCCTGGTCGCGGCAGCGCGGGACGACGAAGGCGCCGACCTCGCGGAAGCGACGCTGCACCCCCGGGCCGTCCACCATCGCGGTGGCCGTCGACGGGTCGGGCCGCTCGATCCCGGCCACCGCCAGCGGGACCCGTCCGGTCAGGCCGAGGCGGAAGGCGCGGAAGCGGGTGCGCTCACGGTTGCGTCGCACCCCGGGCACCAGCACGTCGACGGGGGCGCGGGAGCGCAGCGGGTCGGTGCGGTCACCGGTGAGCAGCGAGTCCCCGGTCCACCGGTGGCGCAGCAAGGCCCCCAGCGGCCCGTCGCGACGCTCCAGGCGTCCCACCCAGGCGACGGAGTCGTCGCCGAAGAAGGTGCGGGTGCGCGGCACCGGTGCTCGCAGGGTCCGGGTCTGGGTGCCGATCAGCTCGAGCCACTCGAGGCCGTCGACGAGGTCTGCACGGAGGTGTCGCCCACTGTTCACCCGGGCATCCTCGACACCCGGGATGAGGCCCCGATGAGGACGGCGTGAGAGCTCCCCCAGCCACCCCGCCCCGGGCGGGCGCCGGATTCAGCGCTCGCTGAGCCGCACCTGGCGCAGGTAGCTGGAGTAGGGGCTCTTGCCGTAGCTCTCGGCGGCCCGCTCCAGCCCGGCGTCGTCGAGGAAGCCCATCCGCCAACCGATCTCCTCCGGGCAGCCGATGGACAGCCCCTGCCGGCGCTGGATGGTGCGGACGTAGTCACCGGCCTCGGCCATGGTGTCGAAGCTGCCGGTGTCCAGCCAGGCGGTGCCCCGCGGCAGCAGCTCCACGCGCAGCCGGCCCCGCTCGAGGTAGTGGCGGTTGACGTCGGTGATCTCGTACTCCCCGCGCGCCGACGGCTTGAGCCCGCGGGCGATCTCGACCACCTCGTTGTCGTAGAAGTACAGACCCGGGACGGCCCAGGAGCTCTTCGGCTGCGCCGGCTTCTCCTCGATCGAGAGCACCCGGCCGCTGTCGTCGAACTCGACCACGCCGTAGGCCGAGGGGTCGGAGACCCGGTAGCCGAAGACCGCCCCGCCCTCCAGCCCCTCGAAGCGGCGCAGCCGGGTGCCCAGACCGGGGCCGTAGAAGATGTTGTCGCCCAGCACCAGCGCCACGGCGTCGTCGCCGATGTGGTCCGCGCCGAGGGTGAAGGCCTGGGCCAGGCCGTCCGGGCTGGGCTGGACCACCCAGCTGAGCGAGATGCCGAACTGCGAGCCGTCCCCGAGCAGCCGCTGGAAGGCCTCCTGGTCGTGCGGGGTGGTGATCATGAGGATGTCGCGGATGCCGGCCAGCATCAGCGTCGACAGCGGGTAGTAGATCATCGGCTTGTCGTAGACCGGGATCAGCTGCTTGCTCACCCCGAGGGTGATCGGCCGCAACCGGGTCCCCGACCCGCCCGCCAAGATGATGCCCTTCATCGCGACTCCCCTGTCGTGCGCGCTCCACGCCACCGCGAGGTCCTAGGGTGGCGTCGTGCAGAGGGTACTGGTCACCGGCGGTGCCGGGTTCATCGGCGCGAACTTCGTGGACCACCTGGTCGTCCACACCGACCTGCAGGTGACGGTGCTGGACGCCCTCACCTACGCCGGTCACCGCGAGGCGGTCGACGGCTTCCCGTCCGACCGGGTCGCGTTCGTGCACGGCGACATCACCGACGCCGAGGTGGTGGACCGCGAGGTCGCGGAAGCCGACGCGGTCGTCCACTTCGCCGCGGAGAGCCACAACGACAACTCGTTGCACGACCCGCGGCCGTTCCTCGACACCAACGTCATCGGCACCTACACGCTGATCGAGGCCGCCCGCCGCCACGGCACCCGCTTCCACCACGTCTCCACCGACGAGGTGTACGGCGACCTCGAGCTGGACGACCCGGCGCGGTTCACCGAGCAGACCCCCTACAACCCGTCCAGCCCGTACTCCTCGACCAAGGCCGCCTCCGACCTGCTGGTGCGGGCCTGGGTGCGCTCGTTCGGGCTGCAGGCCACGCTGTCGAACTGCTCGAACAACTACGGCCCCTGGCAGCACATCGAGAAGTTCATCCCGCGCCAGATCACCAACCTGCTGGACGGCCGCCGCCCGCGGCTGTACGGCGAGGGCAAGAACGTGCGGGACTGGATCCACGTCGACGACCACAACAGCGCGGTGCTGGCGGTCCTGCAGCGCGGCCGCATCGGCGAGACCTACCTCATCGGCGCCGACGGCGAGCGCAGCAACAAGCAGGTGGTCGAGCAGCTGCTCACCACCATGGGACGCCCGCGCGACGACTACGACCTGGTGGCCGACCGGCCGGGGCACGACCTGCGCTACGCCATCGACGCGACCAAGCTGCGCACCGAGCTGGGCTGGACACCCCGCTACGACTTCGACTCCGGTCTGGCCGCGACCGTCGAGTGGTACCGCCGGCACGAGGACTGGTGGCGCCCGGTCAAGGAGGCCACCGAGGCCCGCTACGCGAAGTCGGGGCAGTGATGACCGAGCTCGCCGTCGAGACCACCGCGATCGACGGGCTGCTGGTGCTCCGGCTGCCCGTCCACGGCGACGCCCGCGGCTGGTTCAAGGAGAGCTGGCAGCGGGAGAAGATGGTCGCCCTCGGCCTGCCCGACTTCGCACCCGTGCAGAACAACGTCTCGTTCAACGCCGAGGTCGGGGTCACCCGCGGCATCCACGCCGAGCCGTGGGACAAGCTGGTCACCGTCACCACCGGCCGGGTCTTCGGCGCCTGGGTCGACCTGCGCGCCGGGGACGGCTTCGGCCGCTCCGTCACCGTCGAGATCGACCCGGGCACCGCCGTCTACGTGCCCCGCGGCGTGGGCAACGGCTTCCAGACGCTGGAGCCGGCCACCGCCTACTCCTACCTGGTCAACGACCACTGGAGCGCCGGCGCCCAGGACCGCTACACCTTCCTCGACCTCGCCGACGAGACCGTCGCCCTGCCGTGGCCGGTGCCGCCGGAGCAGCGGATCGTCTCCGACAAGGACCGCACGCACCCGCCGCTGTCGGCCGTCACCCCGGTCGAACCGCTGCAGACCGTCGTGCTCGGCGGCGGCGGCCAGCTCGGCCGCGAGCTCGCCGCCCGGCTGCCCGGGGCCCGGGTGCTGACCCGCGCCGAGCTCGACCTCGCCGAACCACAGGCGGTGTCCCGGCTCGACCTGAGCGGCGTCGGCACGGTGATCAACGCCGCGGCGATGACCGACGTCGACGGTGCGGAGACCCCGGAGGGACGCCGGCTGGCCTGGCAGGTCAACGCGACCGCCGTGGCCGACCTCGCCGCGGCGTGCCGGCGCCACCGGGTCACCCTGGTGCACGTCTCCACCGACTACGTCTTCGACGGCACCGCCGAGGTCGCCGACGAGACCACCCCGGTCGCCCCGCTCGGGGTGTACGGCCAGTCCAAGGCCGCCGGCGAGCTCGCGGTCAGCGCCCTCGACCGGCACTACCTGGTCCGCACCAGCTGGGTGGTCGGCGAGGGGCGCAACTTCGTCGCCACCATGGAGTCCCTGGCCGCCCGCGGGATCAGCCCGTCGGTGGTCGACGACCAGCGCGGCCGGCTCACCCACACCTCCACCCTCGCCGCCGGCATCCTGCACCTGCTCGAGGTCGGCGCGCCCTTCGGCACCTACCACCTGACCGACGGCGGCGAACCCGTCACCTGGGCCGACGTCGCCCGGGCCGTCTTCGCCCGCTGCGGCCGCGACGCCGACGACGTCACCCCGGTCAGCACCGCCACCTACTTCGGCGGCGACAAGCCGCACGCCCCGCGACCGGCCAGCAGCGTCCTCGACCTCACCAAGATCCGCAGCACCGGCTTCTCCCCGCCGGTCGTCGCCCCCTGACCCGGCCGGTCCCCGGCCGCTGAGCCCACCCGTCGCCGCAGGCGACGGCCACCACCGCCACGACACCCCCGGGGGTCCCGGAACAATCCCGGCGCTGGCTCGTTGGAGGGGTTGGTGCGTGGAGACGCGCGACCAGCTTCCCCGACCGCGAACCGTGAAGGTGGCCTCCGACCGTGCAGAACGCCCTCCGACGACTCGGGACCGTGAGCTACGCGACCGTGATGTTCCTGGTGGTCAGCGTGCTGATGGGCCTGCTCGCCGCCCTGCTGGTGGTGCCGTTCGCGGCCGCGGCCGGCGCGGGCTCGCGGGTCACCGCCGACTCCCTGGAGGAGCTGCCGGAGGACCTGGAGACGACCCCGTCCCCGGAGCGCACCCGGGTGCTGGCCGCCGACGGCTCGGTGCTGGCCTACTTCTTCGAGGACAACCGCACCTACGTCGAGCTGGACGACATCGCCCCGATCATGCAGCAGGCGCAGATCGCCATCGAGGACCACCGCTTCTACGAGCACGGCGCCATCGACGTCACCGCCACACTGCGGGCGTTCCTGCAGAACAGCGCCGGCGGCTCGACCCAGGGCGGGTCCAGCATCACCCAGCAGTACGTGAAGATGGTCCAGGTCGAGCAGGCCCGGCTGGCCGGCGACGAGGCGGGGGTACGGGCGGCCCAGGAGCAGACCTACGCGCGCAAGATCCAGGAGATGCGCCACGCGATCGCGCTGGAGGAGCGACTGTCCAAGGACGAGATCCTCGAGCGCTACCTCAACATCGCCTACTTCGGCGACGGCGCCTACGGCGTCGAGCAGGCCGCCCGGCACTTCTTCGACACCTCCGCCGACGACCTCGACCTGGCGCAGGCGGCGATGCTGGCCGGGCTGGTGCAGAACCCGGCCGCGACCGACCCGCGCCGGTTCCCCGAGGCCGCGGTCGAGCGGCGCAACGTGGTGCTGGACCGGCTGGCCGACCCGGAGGTCGCGGTGATCTCGCCCGAGCAGGCCGCCGAGGCCAAGCAGGTCGAGTGGGACCCCGACGGCATCGAGCCGGTGGCCAACGGCTGCGCCAGCGCGGAGTTCCCGTTCCTGTGCGACTACGTCCGGCGCAGCCTGCTGCAGTCGGAGGCGCTGGGCGCGACGGTGGCCGAGCGCGAGCAGACGCTGCTCCGCGGCGGGCTCACCATCCGCACCGAGATCGACCGGGAGTCCCAGCGGGCGGCGGAGGAGGCGATCGCCGACGTGGTCGACCCCGAGGACCCGGTGATCTCCACCATGACGATGATAGAGCCGGGCACCGGCCTGGTGGTGGCGATGGCGCAGTCGCGCCCGGAGATGGGTGATGAGGACGGCCAGACCTTCTACAACTACGCCGCCCCCACCAGCCTGGGCGGGGCGGAGGGCTTCCAGGCCGGGTCGACGTTCAAGCCCTACGTGGCCGCGGCCGCGCTGGAGGAGGGCATCCCGATCGACCGCCGCTACGACTCCCCGGAGCGGATGGACTTCTCCGACGAGCCGTTCCAGACCTGCGACGGCCGGGCCCGGGTGCCGGAGGGCTACGAGCCGGAGAACTCCACGCGTTCCGGGGACGACATGCCGATGGACTACGCGATGGAGTGGTCGGTCAACACCTACTTCCTCCAGCTCGCGCAGGACACCGGCATGTGCGACGTCACCGACATGATGGAACGGCTGGGCGTGGAGCTGTCCAACGGCCAGCCGCTGAGCGAGGTGTCGCACATCTTCTCCCTCCCGCTGGGCTCGGTGGACGTCACCCCGCTGTCGATGGCGGAGGCCTACGCCACCCTGGCCGCGGACGGGATCCACTGCGAGCCGCGGATCATCGCCTCGGTGACCGACGGCGACGGCCAGGAGCTCGACCTGCAGCAGCCCGGCTGCGAGCGGGTGATGGAGGTCGACGTGGCCCGCGGCGTCACGCAGCTGCTGGAGGGCGTGATGGGTGCCACCGGCCGTCCGGCGCGGCTCGGCAACGGCCACGACGTCGGTGGCAAGACCGGCACCACCGACAGCACCGAGGCGGTCTGGTTCTGCGGCTACAGCCCCGAGCTGGCGGGCTGCTCCTCGATCGCCGCGGACAAGACCTCCGACTTCTGGGACGGTCGCCGGCGCTCGCTGGCCGGGCTGCGGCTGCCGGAGAGCGGCACCTTCCTCAACGGCTCCGGTGGCGGCGACGCCGGCGCGCAGATCTGGCGCCCGGCGATGCGGGAGGCGCTGGAGGACCGTCCGCGCACCGGCTTCCGCAACCCGTCCCGCGACCTCCGCGGGGACGACGAGGACTGAGCGGGCCCGGGCCCCGGTATCCGGTGGGGCTCAGCCGTCGCAGTCCGCCAGCCCGTAGCGGGCCTTCATCGTCAGCACCCGCTCGACGTGCTCGGGCAGGGACGCCGCGAGCTCCTCGTCGTCCTCGGCCTCTGCGAGCACCCCCTGCACCATCGCGTCGACGGTCAGCGGGTCGGCGGTGATGGCCAGGTCTCCCCCAGCCCGGAGGAACTCCACCAGCCGGTCCTCGACGGGGGTGCTCGCCACCGCGGCGGCGACCCCCATGTCGTCGCTCATCACCACGCCGTCGAAGCCGAGGTCACCGCGCAGCAGGTCGGTGATGACGTCGTCGGAGAAGACCGCCTGCTCGTCCTCGTCGATCCGGGTGTAGGTGACGGTGGAGATCATCACCGAGTCCGCGCCGGCGTCGACGGCGTCCTGGAACGGCAGCAGGTCACCGCCGGCCACGGTGGTCTCGTCGTCGACGACGTCGGCGGTGAAATCGGTGTTGCCGCGGACCCGTCCGATCCCGGGGAAGTGCTTGACGCTGGTGGCGACCCCACCGGCCTGCAGCCCCTCGACGACCGCCTGCACCTTCTCCGCGACGACCTCGGGGTCGCTGCCGTAGCCGCGGTCGAGCTTGCCCACCGGCTCGTTGACCTGCACCAGCTCCTCCGGGACGACGTCGGCCACCGGGGCGAGATCCATGTCGACCCCGGCGTCGGAGAGCTCCTCACCCCATCCCTCGGCCGCCGAGCGGAGCTCCTCGGTGTCCAGCTCGGCCTGCTCGGCCGCGGACGGGATGGGGGTGAAGCCCGGCCCCTGCAACCGCTGCACCAGCCCGCCCTCCTGGTCGGCGGCGACCAGGGTCTCGACGCCCTCCGGCGTGTCGAGCTGCTGGCGGACCGCGTCGGTGAGCTCCTTGACGGCCTGCTGGCCGACCGTGGTGTTCTCCAGCAGCAGGATCGAGCTGATGTGGTGGCCCTCGACCTGCTCGACCAGGCCGTCGGAGGGCGGCTGGTTGGCCGAGATGCCGACCATCAGCAGCTGGCCGACCTGCTCCTCGCGGGTGAGCGAGGCGGCCAGGTCGGCGCAGCTGGTCACCGCCGGTGACGGGGAGGTCGACGGCGGAGGCGGCGGCCCGGCCGGCGTCGGCGTGGAGGTGGTCGGCGACGGTGGCGCGCTGCTCGGCGGCGAGGTCGCCTGGTCGGGTGCGCAGGCCGCGAGCAAGGCGGCCGCCGCGAGCCCGGCGGTGAGGCCGGGCCACGGGCGACGGCTCACGCGCCGCGAGGCTTCTGCGACAGGCTGAAGCCGCCCTCGGTGGTGTGACGGTCGATCTCGGCCAGCTCGTCCTCGCTGAACTCGAGGTTGCTGCGCGCGGCCAGGCTGTCCTCCAGCTGGGCGACGCTGGAGGCGCCGATCAGCGCCGAGGTGACGCGCGGGTCGCGCAGCACCCAGGAGATCGCCATCTGGGCCAGGGTCTGCCCGCGCCGCTGGGCGATGTCGCTGAGCACGCGGATGTGGCCGAGGTTCTCCTCGGTGAGCAGGTCGGGGTCGAGCGACTTGCCCGCCGCGGCCCGGGAGTCCGCGGGGACGCCGTCGAGGTAGCGGGTGGTGAGCAGGCCCTGGGAGAGCGGGGAGAAGGCGATGATGCCCATCCCCTCCTCGTCGCAGGCCTCGACCAGGTCGGGCTCGATCCACCGGTTGAGCATCGAGTACGACGGCTGGTGGATGAGCAGCGGCGTCCCCAGGTCGCGGGCGATCGCCGCCGCCTCCCGGGTGCGTTCGGCGGTGTAGGAGGAGATGCCGACGTAGCGGGCCTTGCCCTGGCGCACCGCGGTGTCGAGGGCGCCCATGGTCTCGATCAGCGGGGTGTCGGGGTCCATGCGGTGGTGGTAGAAGATGTCGACGTGGTCCAGGCCCATCCGGGACAGCGAGGCGTCCAGGGAGTCGAGCAGGTACTTGCGCGAGCCGAGGTCGCCGTAGGGGCCGGGCCAGTAGTCCCACCCGGCCTTGGTCGAGATCACCAGCTGCTCGCGCAGGCTCGTGAAGTCCTCGCGGAAGATCCGGCCGAAGTTGATCTCGGCCGAGCCGTAGGGCGGGCCGTAGTTGTTGGCCAGGTCGAAGTGGGTGACGCCGAGGTCGAAGGCGCGGCGCAGCATGTCCCGCATCGTCTGCAGCGGCTTGTCGTCGCCGAAGTTGTGCCACAGCCCCAGCGACACCGCCGGGAGGTGCAGACCGCTCCGCCCGACCCGGCGGTAGGGCATCTGGTCGTAGCGGTCGGCGGCGGGCGCGTAGGTGTCGAGGATCGGCATGGGTTCCACTCTAGGGAGCGGCACCGACAGCCGCGCACGCCCCTCGGGACACCCCGGCGGGCCCACTAGACTGGCGCGGGCCCGCCGCACGCGGCGTCCGGACCGACCGAGCACGACACCGGGGAGACACGTGGGACGCCGACGGACGAGCACGGCCGCGCTCGCGGTGCTCACCGCCCTCTCCCTCACCCTGCTGGTCGGCTGCACGCCCTGGAACGGGCTGGTCCCCGATCCCGACGGCCGCCCGCCGACCGGCGGGGAGGCCGGGGAGCGCAGCAGGCTGCCCGAGCCGGAACCCGTCGACGCGCCCGTCGAGGTGTTCGTCGCCCCGCGGGACCGGTGCGACCCCGACGCCTCCGGGCGGAGCGCCGACGCGGCGGTCTGCGACCTGGAGGGCGCCCACCGGGTGGTCGAACGGCTGCACGAGCAGGGCCGGGCCCGCGGCGACCTCACCATCCGCTTCGCCGGTGGCCGCTACGACATGGGCACCTACTACTGGCGCACCTGGGCCCAGCCCGGGCACACGCTGCGCTTCGTCCCCGACTGGTGGGAGCCCGGCACGGAGGAGCCAGTCGGCCCGCTGCCCCGGTTCCACGGCGACCCGACGTCGAGCCACTGGCTCTCCATCGTGCGGGACGAGAGCTCCCCGGAGCCGGTCGGCAAGGTGCAGATCGCCCACCTGGCCGTCAGCGGCTACAGCAACGGCATCATGGTCAACGGCGGGCTGATCCTCGACGGCTCCCCCGAGGAGCGGGCTGAGGCGATCGACCCGCCGGTGCCCTACGTCTCGGTCGACCGCGTGGTCATGGAGGACCTGGGCAACCGCCACGCCCCCGACGCCGCGCCGGCGGAGTGGGCGCTCGCGCTGCGCAACGTCGCCAGCGGCAGCGTCCGCGACTCCCGGTTCGAGTGGATCGCCAACGCCGAGGACGACGAGAAGTACGCCCACGCCGTCTACGCGATGGAGTCGGAGGGTGTCTCGATCACCGGCAACCTGTTCCACCGCATCTCCGGCGACCCGGTGCGGTTGCGCAACGACAACCGCGACTTCCTCGTCCTGCGCAACCACTTCGTCCGCTCCGGGACCCGGGCCGCGGTCTCGGACTGGCACGTGGACCGCGAGGCCGCGAAGGAGCGGGACCAGGGCTGGGAGGTCAGCAGCGAGGAACCCGAGATGCGGGGCAACCGCCTCTACGACGGCGGCTACCGCGGCGGCCGCGTGGTGGAGTGGCGCCCGTCGGAGGAGGTCCGCTAGCGCGGCTCCGGGCGTCCCGCAGCGGGGGTTGCTAGCGTGCTGCGGTGCCTGTCGACGAGGACGTCCTGCTGAGCCAACACCCGGCGCTCCGCGAGTCCGACATCACCCCCAGCCCCGACCAGCGGCACCTGCTCTACGCCCGCGGCTACCTGCTCACCCGCACGCCGGTCGACCTCGACCTGGGCGAGCACTGGGGCAGGCTGCGGTTCGGCGACCGCCACCTCACCTGGGACCGGCGCACCCCGCTCGTGCTCGCCGAGCACCAGCAGGTGACGGTGCTCCTGCTCGGGCGCGTGGTGCACCCCCGCCGCGGCACCGCCGACCCCGCGGTGGTCGCCGAGCACCTGGTCCGCGCCCGCGCCCGGGGACGCGAGGCGTACGCCCGCGAGCTCGACGAGGTGGTCGGCCGTTACGTCGTCCTCGACCGCGGCCCGGAGGGCACCACCCTGCAGACCGACGCCGCGGCGATGCGCAGCTGCTACCACGACGCCACCGCCTCCGTGCTGGCCAGCCACTCCCGGCTGGCCGCCGAGACCGTCGGGGACCCGCGGCCGTCCCGCTTCCCCGTCGACTGGCTGCGCCGCACCCGGGCCCTCACCTACCCCGGCCGCTACACCGACTTCGCCGGCATCCACCTGCTCACGCCGAGCACCGAGCTGCGGCTGGAGGACGCCCGCATCTCCCGCACCGGCCCGCTGCCGGTGACCGAGCTGGTCTCCGCCTCGCTGGCGGCCAAGCGGCTGCTGCCCCGGCTGCAGGACCAGCTCACCCTGCTCGCCGAGGGCGCGCCGCCGCTGATCTCGCTGACCGGCGGGCTGGACAGCCGCACCACCCTGGCGCTCAGCCGTCCGATCGCCGACCGCGCCGAGTACTTCACCTTCGTCCGGCCCTACCTGGGTGAGGCCGACGACTCCGTCGCCGACCTGCGCACCGCCCGCGAGCTGGCCGCCACCTTCGGCCTGCACCACACCACCGTGCCGGTCGAGGGACCGCTGGTGCCCGGGCCGCTGGCCTCGGTGATGGGGCGGAACATCGCCCGTCAGCACGGGCGCAGCGTCTCAGCCGCCTACCGCGAGGTGCTGCCCCCGGACCGGGTGCACGTCCGCTCCAACCTCTACGAGGTCGGCCGGGCGGTCTACCTGCGACGCGGCTACACCGGCGAGCTGACCCCGCAGGTGATGGCCGAGACGCTGGTCGCCCGCGGCAGCGAGCCGCCGGAGCCGGCGGTGGTGGAGGCGTTCGAGGAGTGGGTGGACGCGACGTCCTTCGCCGCACCGGAGGGGGTGGACGCCTACGACATGTTCTACTGGGAGCACCGGATGGCGGCCTGGCTGAACTCCCACCTGACCGAGAGCGACATCGCCCACGACACCCACATCCTGGTCAACAGCCGGGCGATCTTCCGCCACCTGCTGTCGGTCTCGCAGGGTCAGCGGCGCTGGGGCAAGGTGTTCGACCACCTGGTGCGGCTGAGCTGGCCCGAGGTCTACGACATCCCGGTCAACGGGCGCGACCGCTCCGTCCCGGAGGAGCCGGCCCGACCGGCGCCCGCTCCGACCGACGGGCCGGCCGCCGGCTGAGCCGGGTCAGCGACCGACGCCGCGGTAGGTCCAGCCGGCCTCGCGCCACTGCGCGGGGTCGAGCACGTTGCGGCCGTCGAAGATCGCCCTGCCCGCCACCTTGCCGTCCAGGTCGGCCGGGGTGAGGGCGCGGAACTCGGCCCACTCGGTCAGCAGCAGCACGACCTCCGCACCGTCGACGGCGGCGTCGAGGGAGTCGGCGTAGCCGAGCGCCGGGTAGGCCAGGGCCGCACGGTGCATGGCCTTGGGGTCGTAGACGCGGACGTCGGCGCCGTGCACGTGCAGCCCGGCGGCGATGTCGAGGGCCGGGGAGTCGCGGACGTCGTCGCTGTCGGGCTTGAACGCCGCCCCCAGCACCGCCACCCGGCGCCCGCTCACCTGACCGCCGAGCAGCTCGGCGGCCACCTCGACCGCGCCGGTGCGGCGGCGCAGGTTGATGCTGTCGATCTCGGTGAGGAAGGTGACCGCCTGGTCGACGCCGATCTCGCCGGCGCGGGCCATGAAGGCGCGGATGTCCTTGGGCAGGCAGCCGCCGCCGAAGCCGACGCCGGCGTTGAGGAAGCGGCGACCGATCCGGGCGTCGTGGCCGATCGCGTCGGCCAGCACGGTGACGTCGCCGCCGGCGGCCTCGCACACCTCGGCCATCGCGTTGATGAAGGAGATCTTGGTGGCCAGGAAGGCGTTGGCCGCGGTCTTGACCAGCTCGGCGGTCGGGAAGTCGGTGACCACGACCGGGGTGCCCTCCGAGATCGGCCGGGCGTAGACCTCGCGCAGCCGCTGCTCGGCTTCGGGGCTCTCGGTGCCGAGCACGATCCGGTCCGGGTGCAGGGTGTCCTTCACCGCGAAGCCCTCACGCAGGAACTCCGGGTTCCAGGCCAGCTGCATGCCGTCGCCGGCCGGGGAGACGCGGGTGATGAGCTCCTGCAGCCGGGCGGCCGTGCCGACCGGGACGGTGGACTTGCCGACCAGCAGCGCCGGGCGCTGCGAGGCCTCGGCGATCGTCGAGAACGCCGAGTCGACGTAGGTCATGTCGGCGGCGTAGGAGCCGGAGCGCTGCGGGGTGCCGACGCAGATGAAGTGCAGATCGGCGAAGTCGGCGGCCTCGGCGTAGGAGTCGGTGAAGCGCAGCCGGCCGCTGGCGACGTGCTTGGCGAGCAGCTCCTCCAGCCCGGGCTCGAAGAACGGGGTCCGTCCCTCGCGCAGGGCGGCGAGCTGGTCGGGGTTGTTGTCGACCCCGAGCACCTCGTGGCCCAGCTCGGCCATCGCCGCGGCGTGGGTGGCTCCGAGGTAACCCGTGCCGATCACGGTCATCTTCGTCACCCGGGCATCCTAGGGGTGCGCGGGCCGCACGGACGGCGACGCCCCGGACGCCGCCCGATCACTCCGCCCAGAGCGCGGCCGAGCGGTGCTCCGCCCGGACCCCGACCGAGGTCAACCGGCCCAGGTACTCCGCGACGGCCCGGTCGGCACCGGCGGGGGCCGCGTCGGTGTCGCCGACCTCCTCCCGCTCCGCGGCCAGCTCGACCAGCACGTCGCGGGCCTGCTCGGGGGTGGCGTAGCTGGCGGCGTCGCCGAAGGCGCGGGCGTAGGAGGGTGAGAGCACCAGCACCGCCCCCTGGGCCAGCGCCTCGCGGGCCTGCTCCTCGATCCGCGGTTCCACCGTGTCGGAGAAGGCCACCCAGGCGTCCAGTGCACCGAGGTCGTCGGGCTCGGCGTCCACCTCGTCGGCGCCGAACACCCCGGCCGCCACCAGGGCCGGCCCGGCCGGCTGGTCGGCGTCCCGCCCGTCGAGGGCCTGCTGCATCCACTGCTCGGTGGTCTCGTTGCGGAAGCCGCCGACGAGGAAGCTGCCGGTGCCCGACGCCGGGGCGGACAGCGGCAGCGGCCCCAGGTCCGGCACGGTCTCCCACAGACCCGGTCGCAGCTGGTCCCGCAGCAGCAGCGGCTGCAGCGCCTCGCGGATCGGCTCCTCGGTCGCCGCCCAGGCCGGGTCGACCCCGAAGATGTGCTGCACGCGGCGGGAGACGGTGGAGGCCTCGTAGACCTGCCGGCGGCGCTGGGACGGGGCCTCGTCGGCGACCACGACGACGGCGGACGGCCGGAGCCGGGCCGGTGCGTCGCGGCAGACCTGCAGCAGCGTCGGCGGGCGGACCAGCAGCAGGTCGGTGGTGGCGTCGGAGGCGAGGGCCAGCCGGGTCACCGCGCCGGAGCGCACCAGCGCGGCGAGCCCGGGGTCGAACGCCAGCCGGGGGCGCCTGGTGGAGAGGAAGTTCTCCGCGGTGACGACGCCCACCCGCAGCCCGGCCCGGACGGCGGCGGCCACCTCCCGCTGCACCTGGCGGTCGCGGGCGGCGGGGGCGTCCAGCTCGACGAGGTGGACGACGTCGAAGTGCTCACCGGTGCGGCGGTCGGGCAGGAAGCTCTGCGGGGCCGGGAACGGCCGCTGCCCGGGGTGCCGCTCGAGGCGGACGCTGCGGCCGGCGGCGAGCTCCTTGTGCCAGGACAGGTAGGCCTGGCGGTAGGCGCCGCGGTCCTCGTGCTCGTAGCCGAGGCCGAGGTCGGTGGAGGTGAGGTTGGACTCCCCCATCAGGGAGAACGTCAGCGGTGTCGGCTCGGTGGGGTTGAGCCGGAAGCCGTAGGCCTGCTGCAGGCGGAACCGGAACTCGTTGTCGGCGCCCTTGCGCACGGTGTCCCAGTAGCCCAGGCGCTGCTTCACCTCGGCGTGGCGGAACATGATCGAGGCGAAGCTGGGGTGCACCACCCGGTCCGGTCCCCAGCGGACGAGGAAGCGGAGCACCGGGCTGACCCGGACCCAGTTGGTCAGGTTGGCCACCCGGTCGGGGTGGGCCTGCAGGTCGCGGACCTGCCACTCGATCTGCTGCGGGTGGTGCCAGTCGTCCTTGTCGGCGATGGTGACGAACTCGCCCCGGGCCTCGTCGTAGGCCTGGTTGCGCACGTAGTAGGCGCCGTGGTTGTCCTCGTTGAGGTGCAGCCGGATCCGCTCGTCACGGGCTGCCCAGCCGCGCAGCTGGTCGGCGTAGGGGGTGGGACGCCCGGCCTCGTCCACCCGCGGCGAGCCGTCGTCGACGATGATCAGCTCGAGGTTGCGCCAGCTCTGGGCGAGGATCGACCCGATCGCCTTGTCGGTGGCGGCGTTGGGCTCGTAGATCGGCATCAGCACGCTGACCAGCGGGCCGTCGGTGACGGGCTGGGCGGTGTCGCAGGCGAGCCGGTAGAACGGCTCCTCGGGTCCGTCGGTGAGGGTGAGCGGCTCGAACCCGCCACCGACCAGCAGCGCGTTCACCTGCTCCAGCCACCGTTGCTCGTCGGCCGCCGGGTTCTGCAGGTAGGGGTTGGCGGCGTTCGCGGCGAAGAGCGCGTGGGCAGCGACCCGGGCCGGGGTGTCGGCTGGACGCTCGCGCAGGATCTCGGTGGCCCGCTCGAACCGGCCCTGGTCCACGCACAGGTCGGCGTAGTGGGAGCGGTCGATGTCGGTCAGCCGCCCGGTGCCGGCCAGCCGGACCAGGACGTCGTAGAGCAGCAGCGAGTCGAGCAGGTCGCGCTCGGAGCTGCGCTGGGAGTACAGCAGCCGGGCCAGGGTGCGCAGGGCGGGCGTCCACAGGCCCTTCAGCTCCTCCCGCGGTACCTGCTCCACGCCCTGGGCGCGCCAGCTCTCCATCACCGCGGCGAGGTCGTCGTAGCGGTAGCGGCCGCGGGTGGCGGCATGGGCCAGGACGTCGCGGGCCGACCTGGAGCGGGTCCGCTTGGCCCGCTCCAGGAAGAGCTCCTGGCCGGCCGAGGTGGTGAGCAGGGTGCGCGACCAGTGCTCCAGCGCGGGCAGCCGTCCCGGCTTCGCGGCCCGGTCGTCGGCGGCCGGTGCCCAGCCCGGGCTGCCGGCGAGCGGGGCCTTGCCGAGCTGGCGGGTGAGCACGGAGGTCTGGTGGTTGAGGCGGGCCGACAGCAGCCGGCTGGTGTAGAGCACCAGCGCGACGAGGGCCAGCAGCAGCGCCACCCCGAGCGTCCAGGCCAGCCACCAGGTGTCGAGCACCGCCGCGACCACCGCAGCGACGCCGACCAGCCCGCTGACGGCGAGCACCGCCGCCTGCGACCGCGTCGGGAGCAGCCTGCGTAGCCTCATGGGGTTCCTCTCTTGTCGCCACCCCGCTGTGGGCGGCGTCCGGTTTCGAGCGCACGCGTCCGGTCGGGCCCTGACTGTAGCGGGAGCGCCGTGCGGTGCTGTTGTGCTGCGGTGCGGGTTCCTCGCCCTTCGACAGGCTCAGGGCGCTGGTGTCGGCTCGACCGGGACGGCCGCCTTTGTCCGCCATCGCCACCACAACGCCCTGAGCCTGTCGAAGGGCGAGGACGGCAGCTAGGGCTAGACGGTGACGTGCGGCACCGGGTCGCCGAACAGCTCGAGCCGAGCCGCCCGGCTGAGCAGGTCGTAGTCGCTGATCGGCCAGGTGTGGGCGTCGGGTGCGGTGTGGCGGACGGAGACGAAGCTGAACCGGTCCGCGGACCAGACCCGACCCCCCTGGCGACGCAGCGCGTCGAGGAAGGTGGTGTCGACCGCACGGGGAACGTCGGCGAAGGGGACGTCGGCGAGCACCTGCCGCGGGGTGAGCAGGGTGCCGCCCTGCACGAACGGGCTCCAGGCCAGCTCCCGGTCGGCGAAGCGCAGCATGGTCGCCCCCGAGCCGGTGAGGTGGACGTAGTGGGCGCCCTTGCCGACGGTCTCGGCCCCGGTCTGCCGGGCGTGCGCGACCAGGTCGGAGAGGTAGTGGGGCCCGTAGTGGTTGTCGTCGTCCATCTTCGCGACCAGGTCGCCAGCGGCGGCGGCGACGCCGAGCCCCAGGCAGGCGCCGAGGGTGAGGGACGTGTCGGCGTGCCGGACGACGAGATGCTCGACCCCGTGCTCGGCCCGCCAGCGCCGCAGGTCCCCCTCGTCGGGGGTGAACCCGTGGGTGACGAGCACCAGCTCGACGGAGGGGTGCTCCTGGGCGCTGATGGTGGCCAGCACGTGCTCGAGCTGGTGCGGACGCATGGTGGGCACCACGGCACTGACCGACGGCGTGGCCCCGGACTCTGGAGTCTCGCTCGCAACGCCTCGGGCTCCGTCTCCCCCAGCAGCCTGGTCCCGGGCTCCTCCAGCGCCCTGACCCCGGGCTCCCCCAGCGCCCTGAGCCTGGGCTCCCCCAGCGCCCTGAGCCTGTCGAAGGGCCCGCCACTGCTGGTGCGCACGCCGGTCCCGCAGCAGCGGTTGGGCGGCGAGCGCACGGGCTTCGGCGAGCAGGGACGTCCGATCGCCCGCGGGGCGCTGTCCAAGAGCGGCTCGGACGCGAGCGTCCGCGCTGACGACGGCCACCCGCTGACCCGCCAGCCGGAGCACCTCGTCGGTGCCGGACGCTCCGTCGGCCAGGTGCAGCAGGACGTCCACGCTCCTCCGACCGCCGGGACGCCAGTGCCGCAGCCGCACGGCGAGCGGCAGCTCACGCTCCAGCGCGCGGAGCTCACCGGGGTGCAGACCCGTGTGTCCGAGCACCGTCTGCCGACCTGTCGGACCCGCCCCGGGAGTCAGCAGGTCCTGCAGCTGCGGCACGGCGGCCGCCCGGCGAGCCAGGCGGCGCAGCGGCAGCAGCTCGCGGGCGCCGCTCACCCCGCCACCCGGTCGACCAGGATCCGGGCGATCCGCTCGCCGCTGCGGCCGTCCCACAGCGGCGGCACCGGCCAGGTGTCGGAACGCCCGGCCGCGAGCGCCGCACGCACCTCGGGCAGCAGGCTCGACCGGCTGACCAGGCGGTTGGTGCCGTGGCTGATGGTGACCGGGCGTTCGGTGGAGTCGCGGAGCGTCAGGCAGGGCACGCCGAGCACCGTCGTCTCCTCCTGCACCCCGCCGGAGTCGGTGACCACCAGCGCGCAGCGACGTACCAGTGCGAGGAACTCCCGGTAGCCCAGCGGCTCGGTGAGGTGCACCCGCGGGTGGCGGGCCAGGAGGGGGGCGAGGTGCTGGCGGCTGCGCGGGTGCACCGGCAGCACCACGTCGACGTCGCCGGCGACGGCCTGGACGCAGCGGGCGAGCTCGACGGCGTCCTCGTGGCGGTCGACGTTGCTGGGCCGGTGCAGGGTGGCGACGACGAACGGCTCGGGCAGGTCGTCCAGGGGCAGCGGGGTGGCTTCGACCTCGGGCAGCTGGTCGAGCAGGGTGTCGATCATCGGGTTGCCGACGAGGTGGATGTCGTCGTCGGCGACGCCCTCGGCGCGCAGGTTGTCCACCGCGTCGGCGCTGGGGGCGAGCAGGGTGCCGGCGAGGCGGTCGACCACGAGCCGGTTGACCTCCTCGGGCATCGCCCGGTCGAAGCTGCGCAGCCCGGCCTCCACGTGCGCGACCGGGATGTGCAGCTTCACCGCGGCGAGGGTGGCGGCCAGGGTGGAGTTGACGTCGCCGTAGACCACCACGAGATCGGGCTCGTGCTCCATCAGCACGGCCTCCATCTTCACCAGCACGGCCGCGGTCTGGGCGCCGTGCTGCCCGGCGCCCACCGCCAGGTTGAGGTCGGGCGGCGGCATGCCGAGCTGGCGGAAGAAGATGCCGGAGAGGGAGTCGTCGTAGTGCTGCCCGGTGTGCACGACGAACTGCTCGACCGGTTGCTCCCGCATTGCCCGCAGCACCGGCGCCAGCTTCGGGAAGTTGGGTCGGGCTCCCGCGACGTGCAGCAGCAGCGGGGCCATGGAGTCCCTTCGTCGTGGTGGAGCACTACGGTAGCGCCCGACCGCTCGTCGCATCGGCGTCGGCGAGCCGACGGGAGGACGGCGGTGCTGGGGTTCCGACGGTGGCCGTCCCGGCCGCGATTGAAGCACGGTGCCGATCACACCCTCAACAGCGACGCGCCCCGGCGACCACGCCTGCTGCTGGCCATCAGCATCGCGGCCCGCCACCTCGGGCAGGGGTGGGCGAAGGCGGTGCACAGCGGTTGGCGGCTGCTGCCCCGCCGGCCGCGTGCGGTGCTGCTCCGGCTGCTGACCGGGCGCCTCCCGGTGGTGGCGGCGCTCGGCCTGCACGCGACGGGTCAGCGCGACCGCGCCCGAGCGCAGCTGCGCCGGGGTCACCGGGGCCGTGCCGTCGAGGCGGCCACGGCCTGCGGGGAGCTGGAGCTGGCGCGGGAGCTGGTC
>NZ_QPKK01000309.1 GCF_003344635.1 Desertihabitans aurantiacus | reverse complement strand
GCGGGGACGACGTCCAGGGTCACAGCAGGGCTCCTCGTGGTCGGGTGGCAGAGGTCGGGCAGGTGGAGGCACCCGGGCGGGTGCGGCCGCCGGGCGGGTCGGGGCGCAGGACGCCGTCCGGGGCGGGGAGGTGGGACACTATGGCGCCATGAGCGAGCCACCTGCGTCCCGCACACCGGCGTCCGGACCGCTGCTGGTGCGGCGCGGCGCCCGGGTGGTGCCCCGGCGCGCGCGGGTGCAGCACCGGGGGACGGTGCTCGGCTGGCTGTTCCACCACGGCCCGATGACGCGGGCCGACCTGGCGCGTGCGACCGGGCTGGCGAGCGTGTCGGTCTCCGACATCGTGGCCGGGCTGGTGGAGGAGGGGATCGTCTCCGAGCTGGGTCGGCGCAGCACCGGCGGGGTGGGCAAGCCGGGCACCCTGGTCGGGCTGCTCAGCAGCGAGCACCACGTGGTCGCGGTCGACCTGCGCTCGCTGTCGCGGGTGCGGCTGGCGGTGCTCGGGCTGGACGGCGTCGTGGTGCAGGAGGTGTGGTCCGACTTCGCCGGGCTGCGCTCCTCGGCCGCGGTGACCGCGCTGGAGCAGATGTGCCGGCAGGCGATCGAGGCCTCGCCGCGCCGTGTCCTCGGGGTCGGGGTGGCCGTGCCCGGCATCGTCGACCCGGACGGGCGGGTGCTGGAGTCGCTGCAGCTGTCCTGGACCGACGTGCCGCTGGCCGAGACCCTCGGCCGGGCGCTGGGCACGCCGGTGCAGGTGGTCAACGACGCCGACGCCCTCGCGCTGGCCGAGTACACCTACGGGTCGGCCTCCGCGGCGGGGTTCCTGCTGCTGTCGGTCGGCGTCGGCGTCGGCGCCGGGCTGGTGCTGGAGGGCCGGCTGGTGCGCGGTCACCGCAGCGCCTCGGGCGAGATCAGCCACCTGCAGGTCGACCCCGAGGGCGAGGTGTGCCACTGCGGACGACGCGGCTGCCTGAGCACCGTGCTCTCCCAGCCGCACCTGGAGGCCTCCGTCGCCGGCCAGGACGCCGAGGGGCGCCGGGAGCGGCTGCGCCGGGCGGGGCAGCTGCTGGCCGGGGTGCTCGCCCCCACCGTGGCCGCGGTCGACCTGGAGCAGGTGCTGCTGGCCGGCCCGCCGGAGCTGCTGGCCGGTGACCTGGTCGAGGCGGTCGCCGAGGCGGTGGCCGAGCGCTGCCCCCCGGTCGGCGGGCGCGCGGTCGAGGTCCGGCTGGCAGAGCTCGGGACGTCCGGGGCCCTGCAGGGGGCGACGGCCCGGGTGATCGAGGCCGTGCTCGGGTTCAGCTGACCCGGCTGCCGTGCCGGACGCCGGCCCGCGGCAGCTCACGTCGGCCCGGCCGGGTCGGCCGACGGGGCGGGCCCGGAGCAGAAGGCGGTGGCGAGCTCGGTGTAGAGGTCGGCGGCGGCGCGCACCGCGCGCAGCGAGACCTCCTCATCAGCGCGGTGCGCACGGCGCAGCAGGCCGGGGCCGAGCGCAGGCAGCACCGGCCAGCCGCGGGCGGCGGAGAACCAGGTGGCGTCGGTGGTGCCGGGGAAGACCGAGGCCGGCGGACGGCTGCCGAGCACCCGTTCCAGCGCGTCGGCGGCGGTGGTGGCCAGCGGTGAGGAGCGGGGGACGCGGGTGGCGGGCAGCCAGTCGTGCGGGGCGGCGTCGTACTCCACCGCCAGGTCGGCGTCCGCGCCGGCACCGTGCCGGGCGGCGGCGGTCAGCGCGTCCAGCACCTGCTCGCGGTCGGCGCCCGGGAGCGTGCGCACCTCGGTCCAGGCACGTACCAGACCGGGCAGCACCCCGTAGCCGAGCCCGCCCTCCAGCCGCAGCGCCGGGTTGGTGGTGGTCTGCCAGCCGACCAGGTCGTCCTCGTCGGCCGGGGTCGCGACGTCGGCGTCGCGCTGGGCCACCAGCGCGGCGGCCAGCTCCAGCCCGGCGTTGCGCAGCCCCGCCTCGCCGGAGAGGCTGGAGTGGCCCTGGTCGGCGCGCACGGTGAGCAGGGTGCGGGCCAGGCCGCGGCTCACCAGGTGCAGCCGGTCGAAGTCGGTCTCGATCCCACCCGGCTCGGCGATCACCACCCCGTCGGGATCGAGGTCGAGCAGCGGCGCGATGTGGTGGGCGCCCAGGGTGGAGGAGTTCTCCTCGTCGGCGGTCAGCACCAGCGACAGCCGTCCGGTCCGGGCGCTGGCGGCGACCCGGCCGGCGGCGACGAGGACCGCGGCCAGCCCACCCTTCATGTCGGCCGCGCCCAGCCCCACCAGCCGGTCGCCGTCGACCTCGGCGGCCCACGGGTCGACGCTCCACCGGCCGTCGCCGACCGGTTTGGTGTCGAGGTGGCCCGAGAGCACCAGGTGCGACCCGCCCGGCCCGAGGTCGAGCGTCACCACCAGGTTGGGCCGCTCCGGCCGGGCGGCCAGCACCGTCGGCGCGGGCAGTCCCAGGGTGGTGAGCACCTCACCGACCACCCCGGCCACCGCCCGCTCGTCCCCGGGCAGGTTGGGGCTGGGGGTGCGGACCAGCAGCCGGGTCAGCTCGACGACGTCGACCGGGTCGGCACCGGCGGTGCTCATCCCTGCTCCCGCAGGAAGATCTCCACCACCGGCACCAGGACGTCGGGACGCAGCACCGGCAGCTCGAAGGTCACCGCGCCGGCGGGCAGCCCACCCATCCCGCTGCCGTAGGCGCGCACCGTCGGGTCGGCCTCGGTGTAGCGGATCTCCGAGCCGTCGTGCAGCAGCTGGGCGTAGGCGACCCGTCCGCCCAGACCGCCGAGGTGGACGTGGCGCATCGGCCAGGCGAACAGGTGCAGGTAGAGCCGGTCACCGCGCTGGGTGAGCCGGACGTCGGAGGGGCCGAGGACGTCCACCGCCACCGTCACCGGGCCCGCACCCCGGATCGAGCGCTCGTGCAGCTCCATCCAGTCCCCGATCCCGGCCAGGGTGTCCCGCACCACCGGCGGCAGCGCGCCGCGGCCGTCGGGGGCCACGTTGAGCAGCAGGTTGCCGCCGTTGGACACCCCGTCCACCAGCATCCGCACCAGCAGCTCCGGGCTCTTGTGGTGCAGCTCGTCGCGGTCGTAGCCCCAGCTGCCGTTGAGGGTCTGGCAGGCCTCCCACGGCACCGGCCGGCCGGACACCGTCATCGGGCCGAGCGGCTGGTACTGCTCGGGGCTGACCAGGTCGCCGGGGACGTCGAGGCGGTCGTTGACGATGATGTCGGGCTGCAGCTCCCGGCACATCGCCAGCAGCTCCTCGCTGCCCCACTCCGCCGCACCCTTGCCGTTGAACACGTCGCGCTTGTGGTCGTCGTCGCTGTAGGAGAAGTCGAAGAAGAGGTAGGAGACCGGGGCGTAGCGGGTGAGCAGCTCGCGCACCTGGCCGTGCAGGTACTCCCGGTAGCGGGTGAGGTCGCGGCCGGTGTTGAGGGCCTCCACGTCGCCGTTGCGCAGCGGGTGCAGGCCGTCGACGGTGAAGTCGGGGTGGTGCCAGTCCAGCAGCGAGTAGTAGAAGCCGATCCGCAGGCCCTCGGCGCGGCAGGCCTCGACGAAGGGGCCGAGCAGGTCGCGGCCGTGCGGGGTGGAGGCGACCGACCAGTCGGTGAGGTCGCTGTCCCACAGGCAGAAGCCGTCGTGGTGCTTGGCGGTGATGACGACGTAGCGCATCCCCGCCTCGCGGGCGCGCCGGGCCCAGTCGCGCGGGTCGTAGCGGTCGACCTCGAAGTGGTCGAGGTAGCGCTGGTAGGTGGCGGTGTCCATCTCCTCCCGCGTCATCACCCACTCGTGGCGGGCGGCCAGGGCGTAGACGCCCCAGTGGATGAACATGCCGAAGCGGGCCTCGGTGAACCAGTCGGGCACGCTGGCCTCGGCGTTGGCGCCGCTGGGCAGCGCGACGTCGGTGGCGGGGGAGGGGTCGGTCATGGTGCTCCTCGCAGGAGGTGGTCGGGCAGGTCGGGTCAGCGGGTGGGACGGGTCAGCGGGCGGGACGGGCCAGGGTGACGACATCGGCCGGGTCGTCGGGGCGGCGCGAGC
>NZ_QPKK01000308.1 GCF_003344635.1 Desertihabitans aurantiacus | reverse complement strand
GGCCTCGCCCCGGGCGCGGTCGGCCTCGGCCCGCGCGCGCTCCACCTCCGCACCGGCCCGCTGCGCCTCGGCCTCCTGCTCGGCCCGCCCGACCTGGCGCCGGGACCGGCTCAGCAGCACGGTCGCGGCGAGGCCGAGCAGCAGGCCGACGACGAGGCCGGCCAGCAGGGCGGGGAGAGCAGCGGTGTCCATGCCGAGGATCCTGCCAAGGTGCTCCGACAGTTCCGGGGTGCCGCTCCGCGGCAGCCCGCTCGGGCTCCGTCACGGACGTCGGGGTCCCAGCATCCGAGACGTTCGCCCCGGCTCGGCACCCGGCGACGACGGCACCCGTTCCCCGGGTACTTGAACTTTCAACCGGATGGAGACGTCATGAACCGCCGCACCCGTCTGCTGCTCCTGATCGGCATCCCGGTCGTCGTGGTGGCCCTCGGCGCCGTGCTGTTCGGCCCCCGCATCTACGCCGGCCTGCAGCCCGAGGCACCCGCTCCGCTCTCGGTGCAGGACCCGGCGACGCCCTCGACCGCCGGCGCCGACGAGGTGACCACCGAGGAGGAGCCCACGCCGACGGAGACGGCGCCGGAGGAGGGTGCGGCCGACCTCGAGGGGGCCTGGCGGGTCGGTCAGGGCTCCCAGGCCGGCTACCGCGTCGAGGAGGTGCTGCGCGGAGAGGACGTCACCGTGGTCGGGCGCACCGACCAGGTCACCGGCACCGCCGAGGTCGCCGACGGTGCGCTGACGGAGGCGGTGGTCGAGGTCGACGTCGCCTCGATCAGCACCGACTCGGGCAACCGTGACGACTACTTCGCCAACGAGGCGATGAACGCCGACGAGTTCCCCACCGCCACCTTCACCCTCACCGAGCCGGTGCCGCTGCCCGAGCTCGGCGCGGAGGTCAGCCGGGTGCAGGCCACCGGCACCTTGGAGATCGTCGGGCAGAGCCGGCCGGTGACCGCCGACATCGAGGTGCTCCGCGACGGGTCGACGGTGCGCGCCTCGGGCTCGGTCGACGTCACCTTCGCCGACTGGGGCGTGGAGGCCCCGAGCCTCGGCTTCGTCGAGGTCGAGGACACCGGCCAGGTCGAGTTCCTCGTCGAGCTGACCCGCTGACCGGCACGTCGGGCGGCGGGCGTCGGGGGTGACGCCCGCCGTCGGAGCCGTTTGCTTGGATGGAGCCCATGTCCGTCACCGACCCGCTGCCCCCCGTCGACGACGCCGGCGACCCGCCCGCCCGGCTGCACGCCGACGACCTGGTCGACTTCGTCGCCGCCAGCCCGTCCTCCTTCCACGCCGCGGCCGAGGGCGCGCGGCGGCTGCGGGAGGCGGGCTTCGTCGAGCAGGACGAGACGCTGCCCTGGGACGCCTCCGCCGGCGGCCACTACCTGGTCCGCGACGGCGCGCTGATGGCCTGGTGGGTGCCCGAGGGCGCCTCGCCGGCCAGCCGCTTCCGCGTCGTCGGCTCGCACACCGACTCACCCGGCTTCAAGCTCAAGCCCGACCCGCAGCTGTTCCAGCACGGCTACAGCCAGCTCGGGGTCGAGGTCTACGGCGGCCCCCTGCTCAACTCCTGGCTCGACCGCGAGCTCGGGGTGGCCGGCCGGCTGGTCAGCACCGACGGCGAGCAGCACCTGGTCCGCACCGGCGCGGTGGCGCGCATCCCGCAGCTGGCGATCCACCTCGACCGCGGCGCGAACGACCAGCTGACCCTCGACAAGCAGCAGCACACCGCGCCGCTGCTCGACATGGTCGGCGGCACCTCGGTGCTCGAGGTGCTGGCCGAGCAGGCCGGGCTGCGTCCCCGCGAGGTCGCCGGGCACGACCTGGTCGTCTTCCCGACCGAGCGCGGCGGCTACTTCGGCGACTTCGGGCAGTTCCTGGCCTGCCCGCGCCTGGACAACCTCAGCAGTCTGCACGCCTCGCTGACCGCACTGCTGGCCGCCACCGCCGACGGCGGCACCGACGTCCCGCCGGAGGCGGGCGGTGACATCGCCGTGCTGGCGGGGTTCGACCACGAGGAGATCGGCTCGGCCTCCCGCAGCGGCGCCAACGGCCCGGTGCTGGAGGACGTGCTGCGGCGCACCGCCCGGGCGCTCGGCGCCGACCCCGACCAGGTGGACGCGATGATCACCGGCTCCAGCTGCCTGTCCGCCGACGCCGGGCACGCCGTGCACCCGAACTACCCGGGTCACCACGACCCGGTGAACCGACCGCTGCTCGGTGCCGGTCCGCTGCTGAAGATCAACGCCAACCAGCGCTACGCCACCGACGCCGTCGGGTCGGCGCTGTGGCGGCGGGCCTGCGACGCCGCCGGGGTGCGCACCCAGCCGTTCGTGTCGAAGAACACCATCCCGTGCGGGTCCACGATCGGCCCGCTGACCGCGACCCGCCTGGGGCTGCGGGTGGTCGACGTCGGCACGCCGCTGCTGTCGATGCACTCCGCCCGCGAGATGTGCGCGGTGGACGACGTGTACGCCCTGTCGCTTGCCCTGGCCGCCTACTGGCGGGGCGCCTGAGCGGGGGGCAGCTGCCGCCACGCCAGCGCGAGCAGCGCACCGGCCAGGGCGACGTAGACCATCTGCGCCGCCAGACCGGCCGGCGTCGTCCCGTGCACGCCGACCTGTACCACGAATCCCGTCCAGGCGTAGGTGAGCAACGCCCCGGCGACCGCCGACAGCGTGTGCACCGAGGTCCAGCCGGGCCGGCGCGCGCCGCGCAGCAGCACCAGCGCGGCCGTCCCCACGGCCAGTGCCATCACCAGGGTGGCCACCGGCGCCGGGACCGAGGAGGGCAGGTACTGCGACAGCACGTGGGCACTGCCGCAGAGCAGCGCCACGACCAGCACCTGTGCAGGCCCGGGAGCGCGGCCGTCCCGCTGCTTCGGCCGGGGGAGGAGCAGCGCAGCCACCACGCAGGCCACGGCCAGCACCACCACCGCCACCAGCTGCGGCGCCGGGGCGACGAAGCCGTAGGTGACGTAGGTGCCCAGGCCGATCACCACCATCCCGGCCAGGTAGACCAGGCCCGCACCGATCGAGCCGGGCAGCCTCAACCAGGGGGTGGCGGCGTGGGCGGGGAAGAGGTGCTCGGTGAGCACGATCGGCACGAGGATGCTCCACACCACGTGGATGCCGACCACGTAGGGCGTCCAGACGATGCTGGTGCCCAGGGCCGGCACCCACCCGTGCTCCAGCAGGCCGAGCCCGAGGAAGTCGCGGTTGAACAGGGTCTGGATGACGATGCCCTCCTCGATCAGCCCGTACGCGACGGCGAGGCCGAGCATCGTGGGGTAGCCACGGCCCAGGCGACGGGCCACCTCGCGGACCAGGAGCGCCCCGCCGCCGTAGAGCAGCGCGAGCGGGACGAAGGCCACCGCCGCCTCCAGCGGGCGGGGTGGCATGTTGCCGAGCAGGTACTCCCCGACGAACGGGGCGAGCAGGAGCAGGACCAGGGGTGGCAGAAGACGCACGACGACCTCTCGGGACGGGTTCTCAGACGTCGTCGACGCTAGGTAGGGCACGGGCGGTGCAGGGCGCTCCCAGGGCAACCAGCGACCTTCGGACCGCCGCTGGTGGTGCGGTCGCGACGAAAGTCGCCGCCTCCGTCGACCCTCACCCGCCGGTCGGGTCGAACCAGCGGGCGGCCAGGAGGGCCAGCTGGGTGCGGTTGTCGCGCTCGAATCGTCGCATCAGCCGCGACACGTAACCCTTCACGGTGGCCTCGCTGAGGTAGAGGTCGCGGGCGATCTCCGCGTTGGACGCGCCGGTCACCAGTCGTTGCAGGATGCCCCGCTCCCGCTCGGTCAGCTCCGGCTCCGGTTCGGCGGGTCGCGCCGGCTCCGCCTCCGGCACGGGTGGCGGCGTCGGCGGCGGGGCGACCGTCACCTGGATCGTGGCAGGGGCCGCGGCGGGGCCGAGGAGCCCCAGCCCCTGGCGTGCGACCAGGGCGAGCTCACGGGCGCGGGCGGTCTCCTCCTCCGCACCCGCGGCGGCCAGCGCCACCTCCGCCCGCAGCAGTACCAGCAGCAGCGCCCGCCGGGCCCGGTC
>NZ_QPKK01000307.1 GCF_003344635.1 Desertihabitans aurantiacus | reverse complement strand
CGGGCGTCCGGGCGGGAGCCTTCGGACGCGCGGGCGGCTGCGCTCCCGTGTCCGGTCGGGCGGGCTGACGTCGAGCGGTCCGGCCGGGACCGCGGGGGCTGGTGGGCTGCGCACTCGGGTCGCTCACGTGCCCAACGTAGGCCACCGTCCGGCCCGCCCCGGCGGCACCCCGCCGCCCGCGGGGACGGGCATCGCGCCGTCACCGGATCGTCACCTCCCGGTCGTCCGCGACGCACTGCACGCGGCCCCGGTGGCGCTACGCTCCGGCGGGTGCGTGCCTATCGACGATTCAACGTCCACCCCGTGCTGCCGGATCCGCTGCAGCCGCTGGGACGGCTGGCCGGCAACCTGCGCTGGTTCTGGCACACGCCCAGCCAGGACCTGTTCCGCGCCGTCGACCCCGAGCTGTGGGAACGGACCGGACGCGACCCGCTGCGGCTGCTCGCCTCGGTCGACCCCGGTCGGCTGGAGGTGCTGGCCGGGGACCGCCGATTCGTGCGCCAGCTGGCGCAGTGCGAGGCCGACCTGCGCGACTACCTGGGGGCGGACCTGTGGTTCCAGCAGTACGCCGCCGAGCACCCCGAGGCGCCGAAGGCGATCGGCTACTTCTCGGCCGAGTTCGGTGTCGCTGAGGTGCTGCCGCAGTACTCCGGCGGTCTGGGCATCCTCGCCGGTGACCACCTCAAGGCCGCCAGCGACTCCGGCGTGCCGATCATCGGCGTCGGTCTGCTCTACCGCCACGGCTACTTCCGCCAGTCGCTGAACGCCGAGGGCTGGCAGCAGGAGTGGTACCCGCTGCTCGACCCGAGCGCGATGCCGCTGACCCCGCTCACCGAGGACGGCACCGCGGTCACCGTGCAGGTGCCGCTGCACGGGCGGACGCTGACCGCCCAGATCTGGGTGGCCCAGGTGGGGCGGATCCCGCTGCTCATGCTCGACTCCGACCTCGAGGTCAACAGCGAGTACGACCGCTCGGTCACCGACCGGCTCTACGGCGGCGGCGCGGACCACCGGCTGGCCCAGGAGGTGCTGCTGGGCATCGGCGGCGTCCGGGCGCTGCGCGAGTACTGCCGGATCACCGGCCACCCCGAGCCGGAGGTCTACCACGCCAACGAGGGCCACGCCGGTTTCCTCGGCCTGGAGCGGATCCGGGAGTACATGGACGCCGGTGCCGACTTCGACACCGCGGTCGAGCTGACCCGGGCGGGCAACGTCTTCACCACCCACACCCCGGTGCCGGCCGGTATCGACCGCTTCGACGCCTCGATGGTGCACCACCAGTTCTCCGGGTTCGCCCCGCTGCCGGTGGAGCGGGTGATGGCGCTGGGCGCGGAGGACTACGAGGGCGGTGACCCGTCCCGGTTCAACATGGCGGTGATGGGCTTCCGGCTCGGCCAGCGCGCCAACGGCGTCTCGCTGCTGCACGGCGAGGTGTCGCGGGAGATGTTCAACGGCCTGTGGCCCGGGTTCGACACCAGCGAGGTGCCGATCGGCTCGGTGACCAACGGGGTGCACCACCCGACCTGGGTGCACCCGGCCTGGCTGCAGCTGCTGGGCAGCCCGCCCGGGCAGGAGGAGGACCTCGACGGCTGCGACTGGGAGGGCCTGGAGCAGGTCGACGACGACCGGATCTGGTCGATCAAGCGCCGGATGCGGGCCGACCTGGTGACGATGGCGCGGGAGCGGCTGCGGCGCAGCCACGCCGACCGCGGACTGGGCGGTGGGACGGAGTGGATCGACGACGTCCTCGACCCCAAGGTGCTCACCCTCGGCTTCGCCCGCCGCGGAGCGTCCTACAAGCGGCTGACGCTGATGCTGCGCGACCCCGAGCGGCTGATCCGGCTGCTCAACCACCCGACCACGCCGATCCAGATCGTGGTGGCGGGCAAGGCGCACCCGGCCGACGACGTGGGCAAGAGCCTGATCCAGCAGATGGTGCGCTTCGCCGACCGCGAGGACGTCCGGCACCGGTTGGTGTTCCTGCCCGACTACGACATCGCGATGGCCCGCACGCTGTACCCGGGCTGCGACGTGTGGATGAACAACCCGCTGCGCCCGTTCGAGGCCTGCGGCACCTCGGGCATGAAGGCGGCGCTGAACGGGGCGGCGAACCTGTCGATCCGCGACGGCTGGTGGGACGAGTGGTCCGATCCGCGGTGCGGCTGGGACATCCCCTCGGCGGAGTCGATCCGCGACCCCGAGCAGCGTGACGCGGTGGAGTCGCAGACGCTGTACTCGATCATCGAGCACCAGATCGTGCCGCGGTTCTACGAGACCGACCTGCACCAGGTGCCGACCGCGTGGGTGCGGCTGATCCGCGACACCATCTCCATCCTCGGGCCGAAGGTGCTCGCCTCGCGGATGGTGCGGGAGTACGTCACCGAGCTCTACGCCCCCGCCGCCGTGTCCGCCCGGGCCGGTGAGCCGGCGACGGCCACCGAGGTCGCGGCCTGGAAGCGACGGGTGCGCGAGCAGTGGCCGGCGGTCAAGGTGCTGCACGTGGAGTCGCTGAGCGGGGAGAGCGTGCAGGTCGGCGGCACCATGGACGTGGTCGCCCACGTCCAGCTCGGCGGGCTGAGCCCCGACGACGTCGAGGTGCAGATGGTGCTCGGCGACCTCAACGGTGACGACCAGCTCTCCGACGTCGAGTGCGAGGCCTTCACCGGCCGCACCGAGGCGAGCGAGGGCACCTGGCGCTACACCCTGCGCCGGGAGGCCCGCCGGACGGGTTCCCGCGGGTTCACCGTGCGGGTGGTGCCGAAGCACGCCGCCCTGGCCCACCCGGCCGAGATGGGTCTGGCCACGTTGCCGGTGGAGTGAGCGTCCGGTTCCGGGGTCCGGCCGCGATGTCGCGGCAGGATCCCGGGACCGGAGCCGCCGCGGAGACCACCCCGGCCCAGCACCAGCGCGACCAGGACCCACTTCAGCCCGAGGGCGACCAGCGGCACGGTGAGGTCGCCGTCGTCGGGGACGGTCGGTGACACGACGAAGACGTTGGTGGCGGCGTGGAACATCGCGGCGACCAGGACGCTGCCGTCGGTGCGCAGGAACACCCAGGTGAACAGCACCGACTTCGCGGTGATGTCGAGCAGCAGCAGCCAGAGCGGCTGCTGGTGGAGCACGCGACCCTCGGTCCACAGCAGGGGCAGGTGCCACAACCCCCACACCAGGCCCAGCAGCAGGCTGGCCGGCACCGGCCCGAGGCGTTCCAGCAGGCGCGGCAGCGCGAACCCGCGCCATGCCACCTCCTCCCCGAGACCGTCGGTGAGCGTGGCGACCAGCAGGAAGGTCACCAGCAGGAGCCAGCTGCCCCCGACCAGCACCGGCGGGGCGGCGCTCGCTGGGTCACCTCCCAGCAGCACGACGACGCCGGCCACCAGCAGGGCGAACAGCGCCGGTCCCACCAGCACGACCGCGTACCAGACCCAGCGCACCCGCCAGCGCAGCAGCCTCCTGCCGAGGTCCCTCAGGGCGGGGCGGCCACCGGTCAGCAGCGCGGCCAGCGCCGCGGCGACCGCGACGAGCCAGGTCGACAGCGGGTCGAGGACGCCGACCCGGACGCCGAGCGCGCGCGGGACCCACACCAGCCAGGGCAGGCCGAACGCCAGCACGACGAAGGTCGCCATCGGGTGCCGGCGCAGCGCAGCGATCACCCCAGCCACTCCTCGATGGTGCGTGCCGTCCAGGCCGGGTCCTCCAGGTGCGGCACGTGGCCGGTGCCGGCCACTGTCCGGAGCACCCAGTCGGTCCGCGCGGCGGCCCAGCTGCGGGCCGTCGCCGCCGGCGCCTTGGGGTCGTCCTCACCCTGCAGCCACAGGACGGGCAGCCGCAGCGGTGCCAGCCGGCGAGCCATCGCCGCCGGGCGCACCAGCAGCCCCATCACCCCCAGGATCGCCTGCCACTGCGAGCGCTGCGCGGCGGACCAGTCGGCGCCCCGCATACGCCGCCGGGTCTCGGCGACCGCTGCCGCGACCGCCTCCGGCGCGATCCGGGCGGAGTGCGCGGTGGCGTCGCGCAGCTGCTGGTCCACCACCTGCTCCGGGGGCAGCCG
>NZ_QPKK01000306.1 GCF_003344635.1 Desertihabitans aurantiacus | reverse complement strand
GCAGGCGCTGACCCGCGTGCACACCCTGCTGACGCGGGGCGTGCTGCCCGACGCCGAGGTCGGCCGGGTGCGTCCGGAGGCCGCCGACCGGGTGCTGGAGCTGACCCGGCTGCTGGGCCGCCGCAGCACGGCGCCGTCGCTGCTCACCGCGGCGGTCGTGCACGCCGAGGTGGCGACGGTGCTGCCGTTCGGGGCCGGCAACGGGGTGGTCGCCCGGGCGGTGGAGCACCTGGTGCTGGTCGCCGACGGTGTCGACCCGGCGGGCGTGCTGGTGCCCGAGGCCGGGCACCGGGACGCCGCCGCGGACTACCGGCGCGCCCTGGCGGGGTACGCGACCGGCTCGCTCGGCGGCGTCCGGGACTGGCTGCTGCACGTGGCCCGGGCGCTGGCCGCCGGTGCGGAGACCACCGACCGACTGCGCCGCGCCGGCGACGCCGGCTGAGCGGCGGTCAGGCCGGGCGGATCAGCTCGGCCAGCCGCGGCAGCTGCTCGGGGTCCTCCAGGGCCGAGCCGACCGCGACCAGGGAGGCGCCGGCGTCGAGGTAGCTGCGGGCGTTGCTGGCGTCGATGCCGCCGGTGGCGACCAGCTTCAGCCCGGGGAACGGGCCCTTGACCATGGCGCCGAACCAGGACGTCCCCAGCACGGTGGCGGGGAAGGCCTTGAGCCAGCGGCAGCCGGCGCGCAGCGCGCTCTGGATCTCGCTGGCGGTGGCCACCCCGGGCACGTGCGGCACCGAGTGCTGCTGGCTGGCGGCGACGACGTCGGTGTCCAGCCCGGGCGCCACGGTGAAGGTGACCCCGAGCCGGGCGGCCAGCTCGACCTGCTCGACGCTGATCACGGTGCCGGCGCCGACCCCGCGGCCCCGCTCGCGACCGGCGGCCAGTGCAGCCTCCAGCGAGGGGACGGCGTCGGGGGTCTGGATCGGCA
Organism: Desertihabitans aurantiacus; assembly: GCF_003344635.1. Taxonomy (GTDB): domain Bacteria; phylum Actinomycetota; class Actinomycetes; order Propionibacteriales; family Propionibacteriaceae; genus Desertihabitans; species Desertihabitans aurantiacus. The sequence continues at coordinate 3,192 of NZ_QPKK01000306.1, read as the reverse complement.
CCTCGACCAGCTGGATACCGAGATCCCAGGCGGTGGTGGCCAGGCGGACGGTGTCCTCGGGGCCGAGGTGGCGCAGGATCGCCATCACCGGCTGTCCGGCCAGCAGGGTGTCGAGGGCGTCGGGAGAGGCAGGACGGGTGGGCTCGGTCATGGGCGCTCCGGGAGTCGGGTGAGCAGGGTGGCGTCGATCTGGTCCCAGTCTGCGTCAGCGGCCAGCGCGCGCAGCCGGTCGGCGGGTGGCAGGGGCGGCAGGTCGCCGAGGTGCTGCAGCGTGCAGGCGGCCATCAGGTGCCCCAGCCGGAGCGCGGTGGTCGGGTCGTGCCTGTCGAGCCAGGACGCCAGCCAGCCGGCCGCGAAGGCGTCCCCGGCGCCGATCGCCTCGACCACCGCCACCCGCAGCGCCGGGACGCTGGTGCGCTCGTCGCCGCCGTCGCGCAGGGTGAAGGAGGTGGCGGCCCGGTCGGCGTCCTTGACCACCAGGTGGCTCACCTCGGGCAGCAGGGCGCGGACGGCGTCCTCCTCGGCGGTGCCCCACAGCCGCTCGGCCTCGTCCAGCCCGACGAGCACGACGTCGGCCCGCCGGGCCAGCTCGAGCAGGCGGGGGCCGGCGGTGGGGGCGTCCCACAGGGTGGGGCGGTGGTTGACGTCGAAGCTGACCAGCGGGCGTGGCCGCGGGCTGGTGAGCAGCTGCTCGAGCAGGGCGTCGCAGCTGGCCGAGAGGGCGGCCGTGATGCCGGAGACGTGCACCAGCCGGCGCCGGTCGAGGTGCAGCCGGCCCAGGTCGTCCGGCCCGAGCGCGGAGGCGGCCGAGCCGGCGCGGTAGTAGAGGACGCGGCTGCCGGTGGGGCGGACGTCCTTGAAGTAGAGCCCGGTGGGGCGGGTCGGGTCGGTGACGACGGCGTCGGCGCGTACCCCGCGGCTGCGCAGCAGGGCGCGGATGCGGGTGGCGAACGGGTCCTCGCCGAGCCGGGAGAACCACTCGACGTCCTGGCCGAGGTGGGCCAGTCCGGCGGCGACGTTGGACTCGGCGCCGGCCACGTGCAGCTCGACGTCGGGGGTCTCCTCCAGCGGCAGGCGGTGCGCGGAGGCCCCGAGCACCATCGTCTCGCCGAGGCAGAGGACCGGTGCGACGTCCGCCGCCGGCCCGGGGTCGGGGCTCACCACTCGGCGAACGAGCCGTCGGGGTGGCGCCAGACCGGGGAACGCCAGCCGTGCGGGGTGCGGTCGGCCTCGCGGACGGCGTCCTCGTCGACCTCGATGCCGAGCCCCGGCCCGGTCAGCCGGTGGATCCAGCCGTCGGCGAAGTCGAAGACCGAGCGGTCGACGACGTAGTCGAGCACGTCGGCGCCGGTGTTGTAGTGGATGCCGATGCTCTGCTCCTGGATGAGGTGGTTCGGCGAGGCGAAGCCGACCTGGAGGCTGGCGGCCAGGCTGATCGGGCCGAGCGGGCAGTGCGGGGCCAGTGCCACGTCGAAGGTCTCGGCCAGCGAGGCGATGCGGCGGACCTCGGAGATGCCGCCGGCGTGGGAGAGGTCGGGCTGGACGACGGCCACCCCGGCCTGCAGCACGGGCAGGAAGTCCTGGCGGTTGTAGAGCCGCTCCCCGGTGGCGATCGGGATCGAGGTCGAGTCGACCACACCGCGCAGCAGGTGGCTGTTCTCCGGGGTGACCGGCTCCTCGACGAAGAAGGGGCGCATCGGCTCCAGCGCGGGCAGCAGCCGGCGGGCGTTGGCGGCGGTGAAGCGGCCGTGCATGTCGAGGGCGATGTCGCGGTCGTCGCCGAGCACCTCCCGGGCCCGGGCGACCCGCTCCACCACGCCGTCGAGCTCGCGGACGGTGGCGAGCCGGCTCATCCGGCCCGAGGCGTTCATCTTCACCGCGGTGAGACCGGACTCGATCCGGGCCGACACCTGCTCGGCCACCTCGGCCGGGTCGTCGCCGCCGACCCAGGCGTAGACCCGGATCCGGTCGCGGACGTGCCCGCCCAGCAGCGTGTGCACCGGCACCCCGAGCCGTTTGCCGGCGAGATCCCACAGGGCCTGGTCGATACCGGCCACGGCGCTGGAGAGGACGGGGCCACCCCGGTAGAAGGTGCCCTTGGTCATCACCTGCCAGGTGTCCTCGATGCGGGTGGCGTCGGAGCCGACGAGGCCCTCGGCCAGCTGTTCGACGGCGGTGCGGACGGTCTCGGCCCGGCCCTCGACGACGGGCTCGCCCCAGCCGACCAGGCCGTCGGAGGTCTGCACCCGGACGAACAGCCAGCGCGGTGGCACCAGGAAGGTCTCGACCTTCTCGATCGTCGTCATGGGCGCTCCCCGGAGGAGCAGGACGTCGGCGCACCGGTGGGCATGTCCGGGGAGTGTAGTGAGCGCCACCGACGCTCCCGAGGTCGCCCAGGATGCGGGTGGGGTGACGTGGGCGCGGGGCCCGTCAGGATCGAGCCCGGCGAGCCCCGCTGGCTCGACGCGGCACGGTGACCAGGCGTGCACCACGAATGTTGGCCCAGGACAAGCCTGCTGCTCAACGGCCACTCAGGATGGCTGGATCGCCGCGTGGGTTCCTGCTCGCGTCGAGGTTCTGCCTTCTGTTGTACTCCTCGTCCGGCCCGAAGTGAAGACCCCGGTGAGTTCTGCTGGAGACGAACTTGTCCACAGGTCGCGACGGCGCCGACGTGTCGTCCACAGGCTGCGGACGGAGCCCGGCAGCCACGCCTCGGGGAGACCAACCTCGGGGGCATGGCGACTACGACAGCGGTCTCCCCGGGGCGGTCGACCGCACCCGCCGGGCCGGCGGTGGCCCTGGTGACGGGGGAGGAACGGCTCGCGTCCGGGGTGCTGGCGGCGGCGGCCGCGGCGGGGGTCGAGGTGTGGCGGGTCCGCAGCGCGGAGGAGCTGCGGCCGGCCTGGACCTCGGCCACCCAGGTCTACCTCGGCATCGACGTGGCCGAGTCGGTGCAGGCCGCGGCCCTGGCCCGCCGCGCCGGCGTGCACCTGGTCGCGGCCGAGACCGACGCCGACCTGAGCCGGTGGTCCTGCGCCTTCGACGCGTGCGTGGTCACGCTGCCCGACACCGCCGGCGTGCTGATGTCGCGCCTGGTGGGCGCGGTCGGCGGCGGCGCACCGGGCGAGCAGGTGGTCACCGTGACCGGGGCCACCGGCGGCGCGGGGGCGTCCACCCTCGTGGTCGCGCTGG
>NZ_QPKK01000305.1 GCF_003344635.1 Desertihabitans aurantiacus | reverse complement strand
CCTGGAGGCGGTGCGCAAGCGCCCGGCGATGTACATCGGCTCCACCGACACCCGCGGGCTGATGCACTGCGTGTGGGAGGTCATCGACAACGCCGTGGACGAGGCGCTCGCCGGCCACGGCACCTCGATCGAGGTCACCCTCGGCGCCGACGGGTCGGTGCTGGTGGTCGACCACGCCCGCGGCATCCCCGTCGACCAGGAGCCCCGGACCGGGCTGAGCGGGGTCGAGGTCGTCTTCACCAAGCTGCACGCGGGCGGCAAGTTCGGAGCAGGCTCCTACAACGCCGCCGGCGGTCTGCACGGGGTCGGCGCCTCGGTGGTCAACGCCCTGTCGTCCCGGCTGGACGTCGAGGTGGACCGCGACTCCGCGACCTGGTCGATGTCGTTCCGGCGCGGCGTGCCCGGCACCTTCGACGGCCCCGGCCCGGACGCCCCGTTCACACCCGGCGGCGGGCTGCGCCGAACCGGCAAGGTGCGTAAGGGCGTCAGCGGCACCCGCATCCGCTACTGGCCCGACCGCCAGATCTTCGCCCCCGAGGCCGACCTGGACGCCGCCCTGCTGGGTGACCGGGCCCGCCAGACCAGCTTCCTGGTGCCCGGCCTGGCGCTGACCATCACCGACGAGCGCGGCCCGGAGACCACGGTGGAGGAGCACCGCCACGACGGCGGCATCGCCGAGTTCTGCGAGTACCTCGCCACCGACCCCTCCGTCACCGACGTGCTGCGGCTGCAGGGCTCCGACACCTTCACCGAGACGGTGCCGATGCTCGACGAGGCCACCGGCGCGCTCAGCCCCACCGACGTCGAGCGCACCCTCGACGTCGACGTCGCGCTGCGCTGGGGCACCGGCTACGACACCACCGTGCGCTCCTTCGTCAACATCATCGCCACCCCCAAGGGCGGCACCCACCTCACCGGGTTCGAGCGTGCCCTCACCCGCTCGGTGGCCAAGGTGCTGGAGGGCACCCGGCTGCTCAAGGCGGGGGAGGAGGTGACCAAGGAGGACACCATGGAGGGGCTGACCGCCGTGGTCACCGTCCGGCTGGACGAGCCGCAGTTCGAGGGCCAGACCAAGGAGGTGCTGGGCACCCCGGCGGCCAGCCGGCTGGTGACCCGGATCGTGGAGGAGGAGCTCAAGGGCTTCCTCACCTCCACCCGGCGCGAGGAGAAGGCCCAGGCCCGCGCCGTGCTGGAGAAGGTGGTCTCGGCCTCCCGCGCCCGGGTGCAGGCCCGCGCCACCCGCGAGGCGCAGCGTCGCAAGAACGCGCTGGAGTCCTCCAGCCTGCCGGCGGCGCTGGCCGACTGCCGCAGCACCGACACCGAGCGCAGCGAGCTGTTCATCGTCGAGGGTGAGTCGGCGATGGGCACCGCCAAGCTGGCCCGCAGCTCGGAGTTCCAGGCCCTGCTGCCGATCCGCGGCAAGATCCTCAACGTCCAGCGCGCCTCGGTCGGGGACATGCTGAAGAACAAGGAGTGCGCCCAGATCATCCAGGTGGTCGGCGCCGGGACGGGTCGCAGCTTCGACCTCGACGCCGCCCGCTACGGCAAGATCATCTTCATGGCCGACGCCGACTCCGACGGCGCCCACATCCGCTGCCTGCTGGCCACCCTGTTCTTCCGCTACATGCGCCCGCTGGTCGACGCCGGACGCGTGTTCACGGCCGTCCCGCCGCTGCACCGCTTCGAGCTGACCAACCCGCGCAAGGGCCAGGAGCGCTACATCTACACCTACTCCGACGCGGAGTACCAGCGGAAGGCCGCCGAGCTCACCAAGAAGGGGATCCGCTTCGCCGAGCCGCAGCGCTACAAGGGCCTGGGCGAGATGGACGCCGACCAGCTGGCCGAGACCACGATGAACCCCCGGCACCGGGCGCTGCGCCGGATCACGGTGGACGACGCCGCCGCGGCCGAGCGGGTCTTCGAGGTGCTGATGGGAGACGAGGTCGCCCCCCGCAAGGAGTTCATCGTCGAGGGCGCCTACCAGCTGGACGCGGAACGCATCGACGCCTGACGGCGGGCGCGCACCGACACCTGACGGTGGTCCGGCGAGGGCCCGAAGGCCCTCGCCGGCACGCACGAGTGTGCCGTACCAGAGCGGGATCGCACCCGTGCACCGGCTGAGAAGATGCTGTGGCTGCGAGCCGGAGGTCAGCCGACCCGGGTGAGCAGCCCGCTGTCGACGTCGAGCAGGAACCCGCCGACGCTGGCCCGCCCGCCGACCAGCGGGTGCTCACGCAGCGTGGCCAGGTCGTCGGCCAGCCGGGCGTCCTGGTCGGGGTCGGCGCCGATCGCGAGGTCGGAGGCGTCCAGACCGCTGGCCTCGGTGATCCGGGTCCGCAGGTCGCCGTCGGTGCCGCTGGCCATCGCGCATCGGGTGTGCGGGACCACGAGGATCCGGGTCACCCCGAGCAGGTGGACGCCCAGGACGCAGCCGACCAGGGCGTCGGGGGTCAGCCGGCCGCCCGGGGTGCGGATCACCTTGGCGTCGCCGCGCTCCAGCCCCAGCATCGGCAGCGGGTCGATCCGGGAGTCCATGCAGGTGACCACGGCCACGCCGGCGCGGGCCACGCCCTCCAGCGGGGTGTCGTCCTGCCGCTCGGCGTAGGCCCGGTTGGCCTCGAGCAGGTCGTCGAAGGTGTCCTCTCCCGGTGCAGCCATGGCGGTCACCGTAGCCGGTCCGTCGCGGGTGCCGGCACGTCGTCGCAGGGCGGACACCAGCCGTGCCAGACTTCCGGGCGTCCCGCGGCCCGCCGACCCGGTGGGCCGGCGCCGAGCCGGAGGAGCACGATGACGACGACCGCGAGCCTGGTCCCCGACGTCCCGGACGCCGAGCGCGTGACCGCGGTCGAGCTCGCCGTGCAGGACCCGGCCGGGATCGCGGTGGCCGCCGCGGTCGGCGCGGACCGGCTCGAGCTGTGCACGGCGCTGGCCCTCGGCGGGATGACGCCCTCGGCCGGGCTGGTGGAGACCGCGGTCGCCTCCGGGGTGGCGACCCACGTCCTCGTCCGCCCCCGCGGCGGGGCCTTCGACTACACCGCCGAGGAGCTGCGGCTGGTCCGTGCCGATGTCCGCTGGGCGGTCGCGGCAGGAGCCGCCGGGGTGGTCGTCGGCGGGCTCCGCGCCGGCGCGGTCGACACCGAGCTGGTCCGTTCGGTGGTGGAGTGCGCCGGCGGCGCCGAGGTGACCTTCCACCGGGCCTTCGACGTGCTGGCCGACCCCGACGCCGCGCTGGAGGAGCTGGCCGGGCTGGGCGTGCACCGGGTGCTGACCTCGGCCGGCGCCGCCCGCGCCGCCGACGCGCTGCCCGGGCTGGAGCGGTTGGTGCGCCGCTCGGGCGGACGGGTCCAGGTGATGGCCGGCGGCGGCGTCGACCCGTCCAACGCCGCCCGGGTGGCCGCCACCGGGGTGGCCGCGGTGCACGCCTCGGCCAAGCGGACCGTCCGGGTGGACGTCGCGGTGCCGCTCGGCTCCGCCGCACCCGCGGGGGAGACCGGCTACGACGTCACCGACGAGGCGCTGGCCCGCGGGATCGTCGCCGCCGTGCGGGGGGAGCGCGGGTGAACCTGCTGGGCATCGACCACGGCGGCACCGCCACCAAGCTGCTGCTGGTCGACGGCGACGCCGTGGTCGACCGGGCCACGATCGCGACCGGCTCCTTCGCCGACCTCGACAAGCTCGCCGACGGCCTGCTCGCCTTCCTGGCCGGACGTCCGGTGGACCGGTTCGGGCTCACCGTCGCGGGCACCCTCGACCCGGTCACCCAGGTGGTGCTGAGCAGCGCGAACCTGCGCTGGCTGGACGGGCTGGCGCCGGCGGCGCTGCTGGCCGAGCGGCTCGGCGTCCCCGGGACGGCCGTCCAGGACGGGGCGGCGGCCGCTGCGGCGGAAGCCCGGCTGGGCGCCGGTCGGGGCGCGGAGGACGTCTTCGTGGTGGCGCTCGGCACCGGGATCGCCGGGGCGCACGTGGTGAACGGGCAGGTGCGGGCCGGGGCTGCCGGCGGGGCCGGGGAGATCGGGCACCTGGTGGTCACCGACGGGCCGCTGTGCAGCTGCCGCCAGCGCGGGTGCCTGGAGACCGCGATCGGTGGGGTCCAACTGGGGGCCCGGTGGCTGGAGGCCGGCGGCGTCTGGTCCG
>NZ_QPKK01000304.1 GCF_003344635.1 Desertihabitans aurantiacus | reverse complement strand
GGCTCCCACAGCACAAGCTGGTAAGGCCCCCGGCAGACCACCGGGTGATAGGTCGGATGTGGAAGCACAGCAATGTGCGGAGCTGACCGATACTAATAGGCCGAGGGCTTGTCATCACACACAAACTCTGCTCCAAGGCGATGATATCGCCTTGAATGATGTTTCGCGCCCACTGTGAGGTCTCTCGAGACACCAACACCAACCGCACACACCCTTGTGTGGGGTGTTGGACATCTCCATAGAGTTTCGGTGGCCACAGCGGTGGGGAAACACCCGGTCCCATTCCGAACCCGGAAGTTAAGCCCACCAGCGCCGATGGTACTGCACCCGGGAGGGTGTGGGAGACTAGGACGCCGCCGGACAACCACACACGAAGGCCCCCGCACCACTAGGTGACGGGGGCCTCGTGCATTTCACGACCATTCCAGGACGTGCCCGGCACCGTGGCCGGCGATGCCGCGTTGTTCGGTGCGGCGGTGCCCAGCCTCTAGGGTGGGGCGCATGTGTGGAATCGTCGGGTACGTCGGAGCCAAGACCGCCGCGGAGGTCGTCGTCGAGGGCCTGCGACGCATGGAGTACCGCGGCTACGACTCGGCCGGCGTCGCGATCGCGGCCGACGGTCGGCTGTCGGTGGCCAAGAAGGCTGGCAAGCTGGCCAACCTCGAGGCGGCCATCGCCGAGCAGCCGCTGCCGGACGCCGGCACCGGGATCGGCCACACCCGCTGGGCCACCCACGGTGCCCCGAACGACGTCAACGCCCACCCGCACGTGGCGGACTCAGGACGCGTCGCCGTCATCCACAACGGCATCATCGAGAACTTCATGAGCCTGCGCGCCGAGCTGGAGGCCGCCGGGACCCACTTCCTCTCCCAGACCGACACGGAGGTCGTCGCCCACCTGCTCGGAGCCGAGCTGGACGGCGGCGCCGACCTCGCCGCGGCGATGCGTGCGGTGTGCCGTCGTCTCGAGGGCGCGTTCACCCTGGTCGCCGTCGACGCCCAGGACCCCGGCACCGTCGTCGCCGCCCGGCGCAACAGCCCGCTCGTGGTCGGGCTCGGGGAAGGGGAGAACTTCGTCGCCTCCGACGTCGCCGCCTTCATCGAGCACACCCGCGACGCCGTCGAGCTCGGCCAGGACCAGCTGGTCGTCATCACCGCCGACTCCTGGGCCGTCACCGACTTCGCCGGCGAGCCCGCCGCCTGCAAGCCCTTCCGCGTCGAGTGGGACCTGTCCGCGGCGGAGAAGGGCGGCTACGACTGGTTCATGCGCAAGGAGATCTTCGAGCAGCCGAAGGCGGTCGCCGACACGCTGCTCGGCCGGCTGGGCGAGGACGGCGAGCTGGTGCTGGACGAGGTCCGCATCAGCACCGACGAGCTCCGCCGCATCGACAAGATCATCATCATCGCCTGCGGCACCGCCTCCTACGCCGGCCTCGTCGCCAAGTACGCCATCGAGCACTGGACCCGCATCCCCTGCGAGGTGGAGCTGGCCAGCGAGTTCCGCTACCGCGACCCGATCGTCAGCTCCACCACGCTGGTGGTGGCGATCAGCCAGTCCGGTGAGACCGCCGACACCCTGATGGCGATCCGGCACGCCCAGCAGCAGAAGGCCAAGGTGCTCGCCATCTGCAACACCAACGGCTCCACCATCCCCCGCGAGGCCGACGCGGTCATCTACACCCACGCCGGGCCCGAGATCGCGGTGGCCTCCACCAAGGGCTTCCTCACCCAGGTGGTCGCCTGCTACCTGCTCGGGCTCTACCTGGCCCAGGTGCACGGCACCAAGTTCGGGGACGAGATCAAGGCGGTGCTCGCCGAGCTGGAGGCGCTGCCCGGGCAGATCCAGCACGTCCTCGACTCCACCACCGACCAGGCCCGCGAGCTCGCCCAGGAGCTGGTGGACGCGCCGTCGGTGCTCTTCCTCGGCCGCCACGTCGGGTACCCGATCGCGCTCGAGGGCGCGCTCAAGCTCAAGGAGCTGGCCTACATCCACGCCGAGGGGTTCGCCGCCGGCGAGCTCAAGCACGGCCCGATCGCGCTGATCCAGGACCGGCTGCCGATGTTCGTGGTGGTGCCGCCCCGCGGCCGGGACATGCTGCACGACAAGGTGGTCTCCAACATCCAGGAGGTGCGCGCCCGCGGCGCCCGCACCATCGTGCTGGCCGAGCTGGACGACTCCGAGCCGCGGCCCTACGCCGACACGCTGATCCGGCTCCCCTCGGTCTCCACCCTGCTGCAGCCGATGCTGGCCATCGTCCCGCTGCAGGTGTTCGCCTGCGAGCTGGCCACCCTCAAGGGCCACGACGTCGACCAGCCGCGCAACCTCGCCAAGTCCGTCACGGTCGAGTGAGCACGGTGGGCACCAGGAGTCGACGGTGATCGTCGGCGTCGGGGTCGACCTCTGCGAGATCGCCCGCTTCGACGCGGCCGAACGCCGCCACCCCGCGCTGACCAGCCGCTGCCTGACGCCGCGCGAGGCCGGGCTGTCGCTGGCCTCGAGGGCCGGCCGGTTCGCGGCCAAGGAGGCGCTGGCCAAGGCGCTGTTCGCCCCCGGCGGGTTGTCGTGGCACGACGCGGAGGTGGTCGCCGACGCCAACGGCGCCCCCTCGTTCCTGCTGCGTGGCACGGTGCTCGCCCGCGCCCAGGCCCTCGGCATCACGCGCACCCACCTGTCGATCTCCCACGACGCCGGGCACGCGGTGGCCATGGTCGTCTGCGAGGCTTGAGGACGCACCCCCACGCGACCCCGGAGGACCCATGCTGAGCGCCCACCGTGCCGAGGACGTCCGCCGCGCCGAGGAGGCCCGGATGGCCGAGCTGGAGCTGCTGGGGCGCGACCCGGGTGAGCTGATGCAGACGGCGGCGGCCGCCGTGGCCGCGACCGCGCTGCGGATGCTGCCCCGCCGCTACGGCGCCCGGGTCCTCGTCCTGGCCGGCAGTGGCAACAACGGTGGGGACGCCCTGTTCGCCGGCGCCCGGCTGCGCGCCCGCGGCGTCGAGGTGTGGGTCGGCGCCACCTCCGACCGCGGCCTGCACGCCGGCGGCGAACGAGCCTGCCGGCGGGCCGGTGCCCGCTTCCTCTCCCGCGATGAGCTGGTGCCCGCGCTCACCGGCGGCCGGCTCGACCTCGTGGTCGACGGCGTCCTCGGTCTGGGCAGCCGGGGCGGGCTGCCCGACGACGTCGCCGTCCTGGCCGACGCGCTGGGAGAGCCCGGTGCGCCGCCCGTGCTGGCGGTCGACCTGCCGTCGGGGCTCCAGGCCGACGCGAGCCGGGTCGACCGGTCCTTCCGGGCCGCGCGGACGGTCACCTTCGGCACCTCCCGGATCGCCCACCTCACCAGCCCGGCCCGGGAGCGGTGCGGAGCGGTCGAGGTGGTCGACCTCGGGCTGACGCTGCCGGCGCCGGCGCTGCGGCAGTGGCAGGCCGTCGACGTGGCCGCGGCCTACCCGGTGCCCGGGCCGACCGACCACAAGTACACCCGCGGCGTGGTCGGGCTGGACACCGGCTCCGAGCAGTACCCCGGGGCCGCCCTGCTCGGCGTGCTCGGCGCCGTCCACGGCGGCGCGGGGATGGTGCGCTACCTCGGCTCGGCCACCGTCACCACCGAGGTGCCCAACGTCGTCACCGCCGACGGCCGGGTGCAGGCGCTGGTGCTCGGCTCGGGCTGGGGCAGCGGCGAGGACGCCGAGGACCGGCTGCGGCAGGCCTTCCACCGGGTCGCGGGGGAGGGTTCGGCGCTGCTGCTGGACGCCGACGCGCTGGCGGTGCTGCCGGCCGCGCTGGACGGCGGGTCCGGGGAGCGTCCGGCACCCCACCGCTGGCTGCTCACCCCGCACGCCGGCGAGCTGACCCGGCTGCTGCAGCGCGACGTCGACCGCGGCTGGGTCGAGTCCCACCCGGACGAGGCCGCGCAGGAGGCCGCCGACCGGTACCGGGCCACCGTGCTGCTCAAGGGCGGCACCCAGTACGTCGCCCGCCCGCGCCCCGACGACGGGACCGACGTGCCGCCGGTGGACCTGGCCGTGCCCGGACCCGCCTGGACCGGGCAGGCGGGGTCGGGCGACGTCCTCGCCGGTCTGTGCGGTGCCCTGCTGGCCGCCGGGCTGCCGGCCGGCGACGCAGCGGTGGTGGGGGCGTCCCTGCAGGCGCTGGCCGCGGCCCGCCG
>NZ_QPKK01000303.1 GCF_003344635.1 Desertihabitans aurantiacus | reverse complement strand
CCCGCACCGTGGTGCGCCGCAGCGCCGAGATGCGCCGGCCGCCGCGGCAGGCGCTGCTGGACGACCTGGCCCGCCAGGTCTACCCGCGGCTCAGCCCGCCGCCACCGCGTCCGCTGACGAGTGAGGAGCTGCTGGTGGCGGTGGTCGCCGAACGCCGCGACCGGGCGCGCGACCGCGTCCGCCGCAGCCGGGAGGGCGTGCCGACCGCCGAGCAGCTGCCGGCCGGCTGGCGCTGAGCCGACCGGACTCCGCTCAGTAGCGGTAGTGGTCGGACTTGTAGGGCCCCTGCACCGGGACGCCGAGGTAGTCCGACTGGGCCGGGGTCAGAGTGGTCAGCCGGACGCCGAGCGCGTCCAGGTGCAGCCGGGCGACCTCCTCGTCCAGGTGCTTGGGCAGCGTGTGCACCCCGAGCGGCAGCTGGTTGGCGTGCAGCTCGATCTGGGCCAGCACCTGGTTGGTGAAGGAGTTGCTCATCACGAAGCTCGGGTGGCCGGTGGCGTTGCCGAGGTTGAGCAGGCGTCCCTCGCTGAGCACGATCACCGCGTGGCCGTCGGGGAAGCGCCACAGGTCGACCTGCGGCTTGACGGTGGTGCGCTCGATGCCGGGGACGGCCGCCAGCCCGGCCATGTCGATCTCGTTGTCGAAGTGGCCGATGTTGCCGACGATCGCCTGGTGCTTCATCTGCGCCATGTGGGCGGCGGTGATGACGTCGCGGTTGCCGGTGGCGGTGACGAAGATGTCGGCCTCGCCGACGACGTCCTCCAGGGTGGCGACCCGGTAGCCGTCCATCGCGGCCTGCAGTGCGCAGATCGGGTCGATCTCGGTGATGACCACCCGGGCGCCCTGCCCGCGCAGTGACTCCGCGCAGCCCTTGCCGACGTCGCCGTAGCCGCAGACCACCGCCACCTTGCCGCCGATCAGCACGTCGGTGGCGCGGTTGATGCCGTCGACCAGGGAGTGCCGGCAGCCGTAGCGGTTGTCGAACTTCGACTTGGTCACCGAGTCGTTGACGTTGATCGCCGGGAACAGCAGCGTCTCCGCGCGGGCCATCTCGTACAGCCGCATCACGCCGGTGGTGGTCTCCTCGCTCACCCCGACCACCGAGCCGGCCAGCGCCAGCCAGTCGGTGCGCTGCTCGGCGAGGTTGCGCTTGAGCAGGGCGAGGATGACCCGCAGCTCCTCGGGGTCGGTGTCGACGGCCTCGGTGACCTGGCCGGTCTTCAGAGCCTCCACGGCCTTGTGCACCAGCAGGGTGGCGTCGCCGCCGTCGTCGAGGATGGCGGTCGGCTGCTCCCCCTCGGGCCAGGTCAGGGCGAGCTCGGTGCACTCCCAGTACTCCTCGAGCGTCTCGCCCTTCCAGGCGAACACCGGCACCCCGGCCGGCTGCTCCGGCGTCCCGTCGCCGACCACCACCGCGGCGGCGGCGTGGTCCTGGGTCGAGAAGATGTTGCAGGAGGCCCAGCGCACCTCGGCCCCCAGCGCGGTCAGCGTCTCGATCAGCACCGCGGTCTGCACGGTCATGTGCAGCGAGCCGGTGATCCGGGCGCCGGCCAGCGGCTTGGACTCGCCGTAGCGCGCCCGCATCGCCATCAGCCCCGGCATCTCGTGCTCGGCCAGCATGATCTCGGTGCGGCCGAACTCGGCCAGGCTCAGGTCGGCGACGCGGTAGTCCATGCCCGCCAGCCTAGTCCGCGGAATCTGCTCCACCGTCGGCTCTGCGCGCACCCGCGCCGCCGCAGCTGCTGACGCGGCGGCCGTCGTGCTGCCCACCCTGGATCAGGATCCCTGTGCCCGCTGCACCACCAGCGCCCGGCGGACCCAGTCGACCACCAGGTCGGGTTCGTCGGTGACCATCGCCCACGTCACCCGCAGCACCAGCCAGCGCGCGAGCTGGAGCTGGTTCTGGCGTCGTCGGTCCAGCTCGAAGGCCGCCCGGGTGGTGTGCACGGCGAAGCCGTCGACCTCGAGCACGACCCGCTCCCGCTCGAACACCACATCGCCGTAGTAGGTGCACCCCTCGACCCTGAGGGGCTGGTTGCTCCGCCAGCCGGTCAGACGGGCTTCCCGCAGGCGCCGGTGCACCAGGCGCTCCGCGCGCGACCACGGCTCGTCGCGGGAGTCGAGCAGCACCTCGGCCCGCCGGACGTTGCCCGGCCAGCGCGCGCAGACCTGCAGCGCGGCACGCATCCCGGCCAGCGTCGCGGTCCGGGTGCGGAGCACCAGGTCGATGGCCGACCCGTCGTCGGTGCTCGCCAGGTCGACAGCCACCAGCGCGGGCCGGCCGAACCTCGCCCCTGCCCGGTGCAGCACCAGCTCCGGCGGGACCCTGCGGCGGCAGAACCGGAAACCCGGCTGCGCGCGGTGCCGGCTCGGGCTGGCCAGCACGACGTCCCCGACCGCGTGCTGCGGGTCGACGAGGCGCAGCGCCGCGTCACCCAGCACCACGGCGTGGGGGTCCCAGGCGCACACGGCCCTGACCCGCTGCTCGAGGCTCAGGGCAGCAGGGTCGCTGGTGTAGACGCCTGGCAGCACCCTCGTCAGCCGGCCGCGGCGTACCGCCCACTCCACCGACCTCCGCAGCTCGGGGTGGTCGCGCAGCGCGACGACGCCGTCGGACTCGAGCAGGTGCGCATATCTCATGGCTCCCAGGTGGGCGCGGGAGGCCCGTCCTGCCGGCGCGAGGTGCGGGGCTGTGCACGCATCCTGGTCCACGGTGGCGCTGTGGACGACGGGCGGGGCGCATGGCTGCGCGGGTCGTCGGCCCCCGCCGCGCCACCGTGGAGCGGAATCCCGGCGTGAGCCGCGAGCCGGGCTCAGCCGACGCGGGCGCGGTCGATGTCGGGCTCGAGGTAGAGCGCGGTGACCATCGGCTCGGCCTGCCGGATCGACGCCTCGGCGCGGTTGATGACGGCGGCCACCTCCGCGGCGCTGTCACCGGCGTCCACGGCGATCTTGGCCGCGACCAGGACCTCCTCCGGGCCGAGGTGCAGCGTCTTCATGTGGATCAGCCGGTCGACGCCCTCGGTGCCGGTCAGCGCGTCGGTCATCCGCCGGATCGAGGCGGGGGTGGCCGACTCCCCCAGCAGCAGGCTCTTGGTCTCGATGGCCAGCACCACCGCGATCGCCACCAGCAGCACACCGATGGCCGCGGTGCCGGCGACGTCGAAGTAGCCGTTGCCGGTGAGCAGGCTGAGCCCCACCCCGATCAGGGCGAAGACGAGGCCGAGCAGGGCACCGAGGTCCTCCAGCAGCACCACCGGCAGCTCGGGCGAGCGGGCCGAGCGCACGAACCGCACCCAGGACTGCCGCCCCTTGCTGTGCCGCGACTCCCGGATGGCGGTGCGGAACGAGAACGACTCCGCCACGATCGCCGCCACCAGCACGACCAGCGGCACCCACCACCAGCGGCCCTCGAGCAGCTCGTTCGGGTGCCCGGCGTGCACCTCCTCGTACTTGTGGTACGCCTCGTACAGCGCGAACAGCCCGCCCACGCTGAACAGCACGATGGCCACGATGAAGGCGAAGATGTAGCGCTCCCGGCCGTAGCCGAAGGGGTGCTCGGGGGTGGCTTCCCGCTTCGCCCGGCGGCCGCCGACCAGCAGCAGGGCCTGGTTGCCCGAGTCGGCCACGGAGTGGATCGCCTCGGCCAGCATCGACGACGCCCCGGTCAGGGCCCAGGCCACGAACTTGGTGACGGCGATGAACAGGTTCGCGACCAGCGCGGCCACGACCGCCTTGGTCCCTCCGGATGCGCTCACCCGAGCATCATGTCAGGTGCCCAGCCAGCGCTCGTCGAAGCGGTCCAGCCCGACCGCCAGGTAGCCGGCGGCGAACAGCCCCTTCTGGTGCAGCACCGCGTAGCGCTGCAGCGGGTCGCCCTGGTCGGTGGCGACCTTGCAGACCCGGACGTCGGCCACCTCGGCGGCCCCCTCGAGGTGGCGCCGGGCGATGGTGACGAGCTCGTTGCCGTGCCCGTCGTCGAGCAGCAGCAGGGCCGGACGCCGGTCGGTGACGGGCTGGTCGAACGGGTCGGCGAAGGGGTCGCGCGGGTCGGTGCCCACGAGCAGCGGCATCAGCGCGTCGGCGTCGGCGGCCAGCGCGGGACGTCCGCTGGCCGCGCGCAGCGCCTCGGCCACCCGCCGGCTGGCCCGGGCCGCCAGCACCGACCCG
>NZ_QPKK01000302.1 GCF_003344635.1 Desertihabitans aurantiacus | reverse complement strand
CTCAGGGCGTTGGGGGGTGGGCTCAGGGCGTTGGGGGGTGGGCTCAGGGCGTTGGTGGGTAGCAGCGGGCTCGGCGAGGGCGAGGCGGTCGAGCCAGCGCCAGACGGTGGCGGCGTAGTCGGGGCGGTCCTCCGTGACGAGGTGGGACGCGCCCTCGTAGCGGTGCACGTCGGCCTGCGGGAGGCGGGCGACGAGGTCGCGGAGGTGCGCCTCGGTGAACACCGGGTCGCGGGTACCGCGGAGCAGCAGGGCGGGGACGTCCCACCCGTCCAGGCCGTCGGCGACGGCCTGCAGCGTGGCTCGGGTCGGGTGGTCGTCCTCGAGCGGGACGTCGGCGACGAACTGGCCGACCCGGCCGCGGCGCCCGGGCGTGCGATAGGGGGCGCGGAGGGCGGCGCGGACGTCGGGGGGCAGCGCGGGACGCGAGAGCGCCGCCGCCCCCCGGACGAAGGTGTCGGTGCCCACGCAGACCGGGCCGACCAGCAGCGGCTGCCGGGCGAGCCGGATCAGTCCGGAGAAGGTGGTCGAGGGGTCCTGGTGCACCGCGGTGTTGGCC
Source organism: Desertihabitans aurantiacus (assembly GCF_003344635.1). Classification (GTDB taxonomy): domain Bacteria; phylum Actinomycetota; class Actinomycetes; order Propionibacteriales; family Propionibacteriaceae; genus Desertihabitans; species Desertihabitans aurantiacus. The sequence goes on along the minus strand of NZ_QPKK01000302.1, from coordinate 3,636 downwards.
AGCACCAGCGCCCGCACCCGGTCGCGGTGCCGCACCGCCCAGCCGGTCACCACCGGGCCGCCCCAGTCGTGGCCGACCGCGACCAACGGTCCGCTCAGCCCGAGCGCGGCGACCAGCCGGTCGAGGTCCTCGACGCGCTGGGCCAGCCGGCGCGGACGCTCCAGGGTGCCGGCCGCCGACTCGGACCAGCCCATCCCCAGCTGGTCCGGCGCCACCACCCGCCAGCCCGGACGCACCCCGGCCAGCAGCCCCCGCCACAGGTAGGACCAGGTGGGGTTCCCGTGCAGGCAGACCAGGGTGGGGAGGCCGGCCACCTCCTCCAGCGGCCGGTCGGCGGCGGTGTCGAGCAGGTGCCAGCGGCGGGGGACGCCCTCGGCGTCGGGTGCGGTGAGCGAGCGGGCCCAGGACGGGTCGAGCCCGGGCAGCGGCCCCGGCCCGTCAGCCAACCGGCTCACCAGACGATGTCGGCGAACGACGTGTTGAGCCCCGAGCCGATGCCCAGCATCATCACCCGGTCACCGGCGGTGAAGCGGTCCTGCGAGGCGGCCAGGGTGAACGGGGCGGCCGCCGGGCCCATGTTGCCGAACTCGGGCAGCGTCAGCGGGAACTTGTCGACGTCCAGCCCGAGCTTCTGGCAGAGCGCGGTGATGTGCACCAGCGAGGTCTGGTGGGACACCATGTGCTCCACGTCGGTCCAGCCGAACTGCTGCTCCGACTCCGCGAAGGTCTCCAGGGCCAGCTGCAGCCCGGCCTCGAACAGACCGCGGGTGTCGGTGCGCATGAAGTCGAGGTCGCCGACGCACAGGTCGTGGTGCTCGGTGGCCGAGCGGCTGGTGCCGCCCAGCAGCCGGTGGCCGCTGCTGCCGGCCAGGTCGGCGCGTCCCAGCACCATCGCGGTGGCGCCGCAGCCCAGGGTGAGGGTGGCGAACTGCTCGCGCACCTCGGCCACCGTGGTCTCCGGACGCTGCAGCCGCGCGATCGCCTGCTGCTGCAGACCACGGATGTTCTCGCTGCCGACCACCAGCGCGTAGTCCACCTGGCCGGCGTCGATCATGGTGCCGGCCAGCTGCATGCCGTTGATGAAGCCGAGGCAGGCGTTGCTGAGGTCGAAGTTGAGGCAGGCCGGACGCAGCCCGATGGCGTGGTGCACCTGCACCGCCACCGACGGCTCGAGGTGCTCACGGGTGACCGAGGTGTTGATGATCAGGCCGACCTGGCCGGGCTCGACGCCCGCCTCGGCGAGTGCCTTGGCTCCGGCGTCGACCGCACCGTCGACGAAGCTGACGCCCTCGGGCCACCAGCGGCGCGCCGCCACCCCGGCCAGCTGCTCGAACTTGCCCGGCGTCATGCCGAGCCGCTGGTAGGTGTCGCCCAGTTGCTCGTCGATCCACGCCGAGGTCACGCGTTCGGGGGCCTCGACGGCGACCGCGGAGCAGATCGCGGTGTTGTCCAGCTGGTAGGTGGCGTCGGTCTTCATCCAGACTCTTTCCGGTCGTGCGTGCGCTGCGTCTGTGATACCCGATGGAGCGCGAGCCACCTCCAGACGTCCCCACAGTTTTTCATGCCGATCAAATCAGTCGCGTGGGGTCGGGTGGGATGTCTCACCGGCCGCGCACAGCAGCGCCTCCCGCACCGAGGGCCACCCCTGCAGCACGCTGCGGACGTCCGCGCGGTGCTCCTCGCGTACCGCCTGCTCCCGGCCGCGGTCCAGGACGTCGTCCAGCAGCACCCGCCGCCCCGTGCCGGCCGACTCCACGGCGGCCTCCACCATGGCCAGGCTGAGCACGTTCTCGTGCACCTCACCGCTGGGGACCACACCGCGGCGCAGCGCGTCGACGAAGATGGCCAGGGAGCCGGCGATGCCGTCGTGGTCGGGCACCTCGACGACCTCGGCCGCCGTGTCGGGCGGGACCGGGTCGTCGTCACCGCTCCAGGTGGTGGTGCCGTGCTCGCCGCTCGCGTGCCAGGCGCCGTTCCACGACGTCTCCCGGCCCGGGGCGCACCAGGAGCCGTCGAAGACGAACCGGGAGCCACCGGCGAACTCGAACACCGCCACCGCCGAGGCGTCACCGGCGTACCAGCTCCACGGCGGGTTCCACGCCTCGCAGTAGACCGACACCGGTTCGTCGCCGAGCAGGTAGCGGGCCATGTCGAACTGGTGGATGGCCATGTCGACCAGCAGCGGATGGGCCATCTGGTCGCGGAACCCGCCGAACCGCGGCGCCTTGAAGAAGTCGACCGACAGCGTGCCGACCGCCCCCAGCCGACCCAGGTGGTGGCGGAAGCGGGCCAGCTGCGGATTCCACCGCCGCGACTGGCTGACCATGAACAGCGTGCCGGTCACCTCAGCCGCCGCCACCAGCGACAGCGCCTCGGCCAGCGTGGCCGCCACCGGCTTCTCCCCCAGCACCGGCAGCCCCGCGAACAAGGCGTCGGTGGTGACCGGGTGGTGGGCCGCCGGCACCGTGACGTCCACCACCGCGCGGGCCCCGGTCGCACTCGCGAGCGCGACGGTGTCGGTGCCCACCGGCAGGTCGGGGACGCCCAGCTCGGCCGCAGCCGCACCGGCGGCGTCCAGGTCGAGGTCGACGATCCCGGTGAGCGCCACCTCGGGGGAGCCGGTCAGCACGCGCAGCCAGGCGCGGCCCATCGACCCGGCCCCGACGGCGACGACGGGGAGCGGTGCGGTGCTGTCGGTCATCGGTCCTCCGGCTCGGGCGTCGGTGTGCGCTGCCCGACGTTAGGGCAGGTCGGCCGGAATGGGTGCCGCGCCCCTCCGGTTGTCCCGTCATGAGCACTCTGGGACTGATCGGCAGCGGGCACATCGGCAGCACCGTCGCGAAGCTGGCGGTGGACGCCGGCCACGACGTCGTCCTCAGCAACAGCCGGGGGCCGGAGACGCTGGCCGACCTCGTCGCCGAGCTCGGCCCCCGCGCACGGGCGGCGACGGCGGCGGAGGCCGCGGCGGCCGGTGACCTCGTCGTCGTCACCATCCCGCTGAAGCGCTACCAGCAGGTGCCGGTGGAGCCGCTGCGCGGCAAGGTCGTCATCGACACCAACAACTACTACCCCCAGCGGGACGGCCAGATCCCCGCGCTGGACGACGGCTCGACCACCAGCTCGGAGCTGCTGGCCGCGCACCTGCCGGAGTCGAAGGTCGTCAAGCTGTTCAACAACATCTACGTCGACCACCTGGCCACCTCGGCCCGTCCCAGCGGCAGCCCGGAGCGCAGCACCCTGCCGGTGGCCGGTGACGACCCGGAGGCGAAGGCGGCGGTGGTCGCGCTGCTGGACAGCCTCGGCTACGACGGCCTCGACGTCGGGCCGCTGGCCGAGGGCTGGCGCTACCAGCCCGGCACCCCGGCCTACGGCGTCCCCTACGCCCGCGACCCGCAGGACTGGGGAGGAGGCGCCCAGCCGGTTCCGGCCGACACGCTCCGCGAGGCGCTGGAGCGGGCCGAGCGCGGCTGACGCGTCCGGCTCAGCGGGCCGGTGCCGTGCGGGCGGTGAGGACGACGACGAGCAGCGCCGCCAGCGCCACCCCGCCGAGCAGGTTGACCGAGGGGTAGCCGCCCACCGCCAGCACCGGCCCGGCCAGCGCGGCCAGCGCGGCGGCACCCAGGCTCATCGCCGAGT
>NZ_QPKK01000301.1 GCF_003344635.1 Desertihabitans aurantiacus | reverse complement strand
CAGCCGCCGCAGCCGCCGCAGCCGCCGCAGGTCCTGCCGCCGCCCCACCTCCCGCCACCGCAGGCGCTCCCGGGCCCGGGCGCCGCGCCGGCGCAGCGTCCGTTCGCGCTCACCGTCTCGGCCGTGCTGACCGTCACCGCCGGCCTGCAGGTCGCGGGCGCGGTCGCCTTCGTCTGGCTGCTGCTCACCGCGCTCACCAGCGCGCTGGACTACCAGGACCCGATCGAGTCCGGCCTGTACCACCTGCTCACCCGCGCCAGCCTGAGCCTGCAGCAGGGGCTGTGGGTGCCGCTCATCGGGCTGCCCCTGCTCGCGGTGGTGGCAGGGTTCTGCCTCCCCGTGCGGCGCGCCTGGCCGCGGCTGGTGACCACCGTGCTCGGCGCCGGGGCCGTGGCCTGGCTGCTGTGGTGGCAGCCCGACCAGCTGGTGTGGCTGAGCGTCCCGGTCGGCTACATCGCCCTCTGTGTGCTTCTGCTGTGGACGCCGGCCGTGACAGGCTGGCTCCGGTCCCGACCCGAGGAGTCCCGATGACCGTCCAGGAGGCGCCCCGCCGCGCCGAACGCCCGACCCGGCGGCAGCCCCGCAACACCGCCCTCACCGTCTTCGGGGTGGGTCTGCTGGTGATCGGGCTGGCCTGCCTCGGCTACGTCGGCTACCAGTTCTTCGGCACCAACATCGCCTCCCAGCAGGCCTACGAGGAAACCACCGAGCGGCTCGAACGGGAGTGGGCCGAACCCGCACCCGACGCCGGCGAGGACGAGGAGGAGGACCAGCAGGGCGGGACGCCCGCGGTCCGGATCCCCGGCGACGCCATCGGGCTGCTGCGCATCCCCGACCTCGGCCCCGACTACGTGGTGCCGATCCTCACCGGCACCGACGTGGACACCCTCACCCGCGGCGTCGGCTGGTACGACTCCTCGGTCGGTCCCGGCGAGCTCGGCAACTTCGCCGTGGCCGGGCACCGGGTCACCCACGGCGAGCCGTTCCGCCAGCTGCTCGAGCTCGACGAGGGCGCCGAGATCGAGGTGGAGACCCGCGACGCGATCTACACCTACCGGTTGCTCACCGCCCCCCGCGACCTCACCGTCAACGACACCGAGACGTGGGTGCTGCAGCCCGACCCGGTCAACCGCAGCAACGAGGCCACCCGCGAGATCATGACGCTCACCACCTGCCAGGACTTCTTCCACTCCCCGGACCGCTCCGTGGCCTTCGCCGAGCTGGTCGAGACCTCCAACAAGTAGGACGCGCCCGGGTGCGGCGACGGCGACCTCCCACGCCGATAGGCTGACGCCTGCCCGCACGGCAACCGGAAGGCTGGAACGTCATGGATGCACTGGTCATCGTCATCGTCGTCCTCGTGGTGCTGCTGGTGGTCCTCGGGATCGCCGCCATCGCGATGTACAACGGGTTCGTCCGCAACCGGAACCTCATCCAGGAGTCCTGGCGCCAGATCGACGTCGAGCTGAACCGGCGCTACGAGCTGATCCCCAACCTGGTCGAGACCGTGCGCGCCTTCGCCGCCCACGAGCGCAACACGCTGGAGGACGTCACCCGGCTGCGCAACGAGGCCCAGTCGGTCGCCAGCCACGAGTCGGGGCTGCCCTCGGAGCAGCGCTCGCAGGTGGAGGAGCAGCTCTCCGGCGCGGTGCGCAACCTCATCGTCAGCGTGGAGGCCTACCCCGAGCTGCGCAGCAACGTGAACTTCCTCGAGCTGCAGAAGCAGCTGGCCGAGACCGAGGACCGGATCGCGGCCGGCCGACGCTTCTACAACGCCAACGTCCGCGCCTACAACACCAAGGTCGACTCGGTCCCGAGCAACATCATCGCCGGCATGTTCAACTTCGAGAAGGCCACCTACTTCGAGGTCAACGACCCGCAGGTGCGCCAGGCCCCCGACGTCAGCTTCGGCGAGATCGCCTACCGCGGCGAGCAGCAGCAGCGCCCGTCCTCGGCGCCCTCGGCCCCGCCGGTGCAGTCCGACCCGCAGGCCCTGCCCAACCCGAACGCCCAGGCGCCCTACCAGCCGCCGCAGCCGGCGCCCTGGCAGCAGCAGCCGCAGGGCGGCGCGCCGCAGCCCGCGCCGTGGCAGCAGCCCCAGCAGCCCCAGCAGCAGGACCCCCGCCAGCAGCCGCCCGGGCAGGGCTACCAGCCGCCTCGGTGAGCGAGGAGTCCCAGCCCACTGACGGTCCCGGCGTCGGGCCGCACCCGCAGCCCTGGCCGGACGACCCCCGGCTCGACCCCGAGCTGCTGGCCGCCGGCGACTCCCGCAACGTGGTCGACCGGTACCGCTACTGGCGGCTCGAGGCCATCGTGGCCGACCTCGACACCCGCCGCCGGCCGCTGCAGGTGGCGATCCAGAACTTCGCCCACGACTTCAACATCGGCTCGGTGGTGCGCACGGCGAACGCCTTCAACGTCGCCGGCGTGCACGTGGTCGGACGCCGGCGCTGGAACCGGCGCGGGGCCATGGTCACCGACCGCTACCTGCACCTGCACCACCACGAGGACGCCGCCGGGCTGGCCGGCTGGGCCGCGGGTGCCGGCTACACGCTGGTGGGCGTGGACAACCTGCCGGGGGCGGTGCCGCTGGAGACGACCGAGCTGCCCGAGCGCTGCTGCCTGGTCTTCGGCTCGGAGGGGCCCGGGCTGAGCGAGGACCTGGTGGCGGCGTGCAGCGCGCTGGTCGCGATCAGCCAGGACGGGTCCACCCGGTCGCTGAACGCGGGGGCGGCGGCCGCGATCGCGATGTACCACTGGGCGCTGCGCTGGTGCTGAGGCCGGTGCTCGTCGGGGCGGCGGAGGGCCGGAAGGCCTAGAGTGGTATCAACTGGACTGATCGGAGCCCAGTGGACACGGAAGGCCGCAGATGACGGTGAACGACTTCACCTCGCTCCGCTCGCCGACGAAGCGGGCCCAGGTCCGCCACATCCTCAGCCAGCGCATCACCCACGAGCTCCGACCCGGGGACCCGATCCCGTCCGAGCGCACCCTGGTCAAGGACCTCGGCGTCAGCCGGGTGACGGTCCGCCAGGCCATCTCCGACCTGGTGGAGTCCGGACGGCTGGAGCGGGTGCACGGCAAGGGCACCTTTGTCTCCGGGCCCCAGGTCAACTCCCGGCTGCACCTCACCTCCTTCTCCCGCGAGATGCGGGCCCGCGGGCTGGTGCCCGAGACCCGGGTGATCGAGGGCCGGGAGGAGGACGCCACCCCCGAGGTGGCCTCCCAGCTGCAGATCCGCCCCCGCGACCCGGTGGTCCGGGTGGAGCGGCTGCGGCTGGCCGACGGCACCCCGATGGCCTACGAGATCGGCTACTACCCGACCGAGGTGTTCCCCGGCCTGCTGGAGTCCGACCTCAACACCCTCTACGACGTCTTCGCCGCCCGCTACGACGTGGTCATCACCTCCGGTGAGCAGACCGTGCGGGCCGAGGCCGCCGACGCCCACCAGGCGCACATCCTCGAGACCACCAAGCGCGCCCCGCTGCTGGTGCAGGAGCGACTCACCAAGGCCGGTGAGCGGCGGATCGAGTTCGCGACCTCGTGGTACCGCGCCGACCGGTACCGGATCCACATGGCGATCCGCCCGCTGGACACGCCGAGCTCCAACTGAGCCGGGGACACCCGTCGTCCACCTGCCCGTCCCGCACTGTTCTGCCGCGGACGGGAAGAACCGGCGCCGCCGCGGGGTTGCTCTGGTTATGACCAACACTCCGAGCAAGATCGTCTACACCGCCCGCGCCTCCGTCACCGGTGGCCGCACCGGCCGGGCCCGCGCCGAGAGCGGCCGGCTCGACCTCCAGCTCGACCGTCCCCAGGAGCAGGGCGGGAAGGGTGAGGGCACCAACCCCGAGGAGCTCTTCGCCCTCGGCTACGGCGCCTGTTTCCAGGGCGCGCTCGGTGCGGTGGCCGGCAAGCAGGGCATCGACACCTCCGGCTCCGAGCTGGACATCGCCGTCGGCTTCGGCCCCGAGAGCAACTCCTTCGGGTTGGCCGTCGACATCACCGTGACCATCCCCGGTGTCGACGACGAGACCGCCCAGCAGCTCGTCGAGGCGGCCCACCAGTTCTGCCCGTACTCCAAGGCCACCCGCGGCAACATCCCGGTCACCGTGACCGGCAAGGCCGCCTGAGACGCCGATCCGGACGTCCGCACCGACGGCCGCCGTCCCCGCCCTCCGCGGCGGGACGGCGGCCGT
>NZ_QPKK01000300.1 GCF_003344635.1 Desertihabitans aurantiacus | reverse complement strand
CGGTCCACGACGACCCGTCCCACCACCGGTGGCCCCCGCCGCCGGCGGGGTCGGGGTACCAGCCCGGCGCGCTCACGCGTCGGCGACGTCGCTGATCGGGGTCGGCGAGTCGGGACGGGTCTCCCGCCAGCCGTTGGTGATCGGCAGCCGCCGGTCACGCCCGAACGCCTTGAAGCTGATCTTGGTGCCCGGCGGGTACTGGCGACGCTTGTACTCGGCGCGGTCGACCATCTGCACCACCCGCTGCACCAGCTCGGCGTCGAAGCCGGCCGCCACCATCTCCGCCATCCCGGTGTCGGTGCCGACGTAGGACTCCAGCACCTCGTCCAGCAGCGGGTAGGGCGGCAGCGAGTCGCTGTCGCGCTGGCCGGGACGCAGCTCCGCGCTCGGCTCCTTGGTGATCGTGCCCTCGGGGATCGGCGGGGTCTCCCCGCGCCGTTCGGCCTCGGCGTTGCGCCACCGGGCCAGCTCCCACACCTGGGTCTTGTACACGTCCTTGATCGGGGCGAACCCGCCGACCGCGTCGCCGTAGATGGTGGAGTAGCCCACCGCCAGCTCGGTCTTGTTGCCGCAGGCCAGCACGATCGAGGGCCCGTGCTGGTTGGACTGGGCCATCCAGATCACCGCCCGGATCCGCGCCTGCAGGTTCTCCGCGGCGACCCCGTCCAGCTCGAGGGCGTCCTCGAAGGCGTCCACCATCGGCGCGATCTCGGTGGTGGTGAAGTTCAGCCCGGTCCGCCGGGCCAGCTCGGCGGCGTCGCTGCGCGAGTGCTCGCTCGACCAGCGGCTCGGGTTGGAGATGCCGTAGACGTTCTCCGCGCCCAGCGCGTCGCAGGCGATGCTGGCCACCAGTGTCGAGTCGATCCCGCCCGACAGCCCCAGCCACACCTTCTCGATGCCGTTCTTGGTGCAGTAGTCGCGCAGCCCCAGCACCAGTGCGTGGTGGATCTCGGCCATCGGCTCGAGCCGGTCGAAGTGCTGCGGCTCGACCGGGGTGGACGTGGGCTCGCGCTCCTCGCTGACCGGGCCCAGGTCGAGGTGGCGGCGGATGCTCATCCCGCTCGCCCCGGTCTCGGCGCGCTCCTCGGTGGCGGTGCCCGCCGGCAGCTGCAGGTCGACGACCACCAGCGTCTCCACGAACTGCGGGCCGCGGGTCAGCACGTCACCGTCCGCGTCGACCACCATGGTGTCGCCGTCGAAGACCAGCTCGTCCTGTCCGCCGACGAGGTTGACGTAGGCCAGCGTGCAGCCGGCCTCCCGGGCGCGGCGCTGCACCAGCTCGAGCCGGGTGTCGTCCTTGGCGGCCTCGTAGGGGGAGGCGTTGATCACCGCGAGCAGCCCGGCCCCGGCCTCGGCGGTGGCCTGCACCGGCCCGCCGTCCTGCCACAGGTCCTCACAGATCGCCACCGCGACGTCCACCCCCCGCACCCGCACCACCTGCAGCTCGGTGCCGGGGCGGAAGTAGCGGAACTCGTCGAAGACGCCGTAGTTGGGCAGGTGGTGCTTGGCGTAGCCGGCGACCACCCGGCCGTCGTGCAGCACCGCGGCCCGGTTCTCCGGACGTCCGTCGTCGGCCCGGTCGAGGTAGCCGAGCACCACCACCAGCTCGCCCAGCCCCGCCTCGGCCAGTGTGGTGGCCAGCGTCCGGGCGGCCTGCACGCTCGCCTCCACGAAGCTGGTACGCAGCGCCAGGTCCTCCACCGGGTAGCCGGTCAGGGCCATCTCGGGCAGCAGCACCAGGTCGGCACCGGCCTCGGCGGCCTGCCGGCACCAGTCGACCACCGCCTCGGCGTTGCGGGCGATGGCTCCGACGCCTGCGTTCATCTGGACCAGGGCGACTCTCAGCTCGGGCACGCGGTCAGCGTAGCGATCCGCGGGCCGCCTCCCGGCAGCGCCGGGCCAGCGCGCGGGCTCCGGCGAGGGAGGTTCGTCACGGTTCGCGGCGTCGGGCAAGATGTCGCCCATGGACAAGCAGATGGAGTTCGTGTTGCGCACGATCGAGGAGCGCGACGTCCGCTTCGTCCGTCTCTGGTTCACCGACGTGCTCGGTTTCCTCAAGTCGGTGGCGATCGCGCCGGCCGAGCTCGAGGGCGCCTTCAACGAGGGGATCGGCTTCGACGGGTCCGCGATCGAGGGGTTCGCGCGGATCCAGGAGGCCGACATGGTGGCCCACCCCGACCCGTCCACCTTCCAGCTGCTGCCCTGGCGCGACCAGGTGCAGGGGACGGCCCGGATGTTCTGCGACATCCGGCTGCCCGACGGCTCGCCCTCCTACGCCGACCCGCGGTTCGTGCTCAAGCGGGCGCTGGACAAGGCCGCCGACCAGGGCTTCACCTTCTACACCCACCCCGAGGTCGAGTTCTTCCTGCTCGAGAACGACATCGTCCCCGGCCAGCCGCCCACCCCGGTCGACTCCTCGGGCTACTTCGACCACACCCCGCACGGCACCAGCAGCGACTTCCGCCGCCGGGCGATCACCATGCTGGAGCAGATGGGCATCTCGGTGGAGTTCTCCCACCACGAGCACGCCCCGGGCCAGCAGGAGATCGACCTGCGCTACGCCGACGCGCTCACCATGGCCGACAACATCATGACCTTCCGGGTGGTGATCAAGGAGGTCGCGATGGCCGAGGGCATGCGGGCCTCCTTCATGCCCAAGCCGTTCACCGAGCACGCCGGCTCGGGCATGCACACCCACGTCTCGCTGTTCGAGGGTGACAGCAACGCCTTCTACGACGCCTCCGACGAGTACCACCTCTCGACCACCGCCCGGCAGTTCATCGCCGGCGTCCTGCACCACGGTGCGGAGATCAGCGCGGTGACCAACCAGTGGGTGAACTCCTACAAGCGGCTGGCCGGCGGGGGAGAGGCCCCCACCCACATCAGCTGGGGCCGCAACAACCGCTCCGCCCTGGTCCGGGTGCCGATGTACAAGCCGTCGAAGAGCTCCTCGGCCCGCGTCGAGATCCGCTCCATCGACTCCGCCGCCAACCCCTACCTGGCCTACGCGGTGGTGCTCAGCGCCGGCCTGGCCGGCATCCAGCAGCAGATGGAGCTGCCGGAGGAGACGGCCGAGGACGTCTGGTCGATGACCGAGCGGGAGCGTCGCGCGCTGGGCATCGGCTCGCTGCCGCGCAACCTCGACGAGGCGGTGCGGATCATGGAGGGCTCGGAGCTGGTCGCGGAGACCCTCGGCGAGCACGTCTTCGACTACTTCCTGCGCAACAAGCGCAACGAGTTCGAGTCCTACCGGTCCCAGGTGACGCCGTGGGAGCTCAACAGCCTGCTGCCGGTGCTCTGAGCCGTGTGCGGACCGCCGGCCTGCGGTTCCCGCTGCGGCTGGTCCGCGACGGCCTGGAGCTGACGCTCACCTCCCGCGAGGCGCTCGAGCTCGAGGTCGACGCCCTCGGCGACTGGACCCACGACTACCGCTGCACCGACGCCGACGGCACCCGGCTGCGGCTGGTGGTGTGGCAGCACACCTGGTTGTTCGCCGCCCCCGTCGACCGCGGCTGGCACCCGGGCCGGCTGACCGTCGTCGAGGGCACCAACGACCAGGGCCGGGTGCTGGCCGAGCGCTCCGACGGACGTCTGCACCGGCTGGTCGAGCTGGAGCCCAACGGGCACCACACCCCGCTGCCGAACTGGCCGCAGCCGCTGCCGGCCGACGCCGGCCTGGGTCTGCAGCCGTCTACGGTGGCGCCGCGGGCCTTCGACCGGTTCTGGACGCTGTGCACCCAGGCCCGCCCGCACCGCCGCTACCGCACCGGCTGGTGGGGCCGGCTGGGTCTCGGCGACCGCGCCGGCTAGCGCCGACCCACCGGTCGACGGGCGCGCCGTGGTCGAGGACGTAGGCCGCGAGCAGGGCGCGGACGTCCTCGTCGCACCCGCCCCCGGACGCGGCCACCCGGGCGGTGCCGGCCAGCCAGTCAGCCACCTGCACCCGCGGGTCGAGGCGGGAGTCCACCCCGGCCCGGATCGTCAGACGCAGGCCGGGGCGGCACCGGCGCAGCCGCGACTCGAGGGCCCGGATCCGGGCGCCGTTGAGGGTGGACTGCTCGTCGTGCAGCACGACCAGCTCCTCGACGCCGTCGGCCCAGTGCTCGACGGCGCACGCCACCGCGGGCAGCACCGGGGCGAGCAGCGGGACCCCGCCCGGGTCCGTCGCGGCGGCCGCACGCATCGCCACCGCCCGGTCACGGCCGCCGGCCAGCGGGGCGAGCCGCTCCACCAG
>NZ_QPKK01000030.1 GCF_003344635.1 Desertihabitans aurantiacus | reverse complement strand
GGCGGCGGGCGGCCAGCGTCCCGGGCCCGTGCTGGCCGACCCCGAGCAGCACCGCCAGCTCCTCGTCGAGGTCGAGCGCGTCGAGCAGCTCCCGCTCCCGGCGCGGGTCGCGCTGGCCGCGGCCCACGTCGCGGTCGTCGACCGGCAGATCGCGCGGGTGGCCGTCGCCGACGTCGTAGACCCAGCGCCAGGCCAGCTCCGCGCTGGCGTCCTCGTGCCAGGTGAGCTGCCCGCGCAGCCGGATCACGGCCTGGTCGGGCAGCGGCACCGACCCGTCGCGAGAGCGCACCTCGACCGTGCTGCGCAGCCGCGGCAGGTAGTCGGCGAGGAGGTCGTCGACACCCTCGGCCGGGACCAGCAGCGGACGGTGCTGGACGACGTGGGTGCGCACCGACCGCGGCACCGGCCGGGTCAGCGGGGCCAGCGTGATCGTGGTGCCCGACCCGTCCTCGCGCCACAGCGCCACCCCGTGCGCCGGCTCGCCGATGAAGCCGACGTCGGCGGCCTGGTGGTGGTGCGACCCGCAGGTCGCCCCCGGGCGCACCTCGACCCCGCCCTCGCGGGTGCTGAGGTCGAGCTCGAGGGAGGCCGGCTGGTCGGCCACCTCGACAGTGGTGCGGCGCTCGGAGCACACCCACGGCACCCCGGCCTCGCGGATCCGCTCCAGCAGCGGCCACAGCGCCGGCCCGGCCGCATGCAGGTCGGCGGTGTCCGAGCCCGGGCTCCAGTAGGGCTGGCTGCCCTGCAGCACCACCTGCAGCTCCCGGAACAGCTGCAGGTGGTGGGGGTCGTAGCGCTCCTGGGTGCTGTGCTCGACCGCGGCCAGCTCGCGCCAGGAGAGCCCGCTGCGCACCCAGCGTCCCGACCGCCCGCGCCGGGTCAGCCGGACCGCCAGCCGGGGACGTCCGGAGGCCCGGGTGGCGAACACCCTGGCCCGCTGCTGCTGGGCATTGGGCAGCACCACCATCAGCGCCACCGGGGTCACCTCGGGCGGTGGGCCGGGCTCCTCGTCGCGCTCGTCCACCCCGTCCAGCAGCTCCTCCAGCGCCGAGCGCCAGGACGGCAGCGACGTGTTGCGGGCCGCCTCGACGACCGTGGCGACGGTGTGCTTGCACGACCAGCGCACGGGGCAGGTGCAGCGGGCGTCCACCTCGACCGGGGACCACACCGCCCGGGCCGCCAGGTGCGCGGGCAGCTCGGTGAAGCTGACCGCGGTGCGGTAGCCGACCGCACCCTGCACCGTGCCGCTGACCTGCAGGTGGTCGGGACGCTCCTGGCGCACCTCGCTGCGGGTCACCCGACCGGCGCGGGCGTACTCCAGACCGCGGCGCACCGACTCGGGCTCGGCCCAGTCGTGGAGGGCCTCGGGCTCGGCGAGGGCGGGCAACGACAGCACGGGGACGACCGTACGCGGCGGCTCCGACGGTTTCGGCCGCGCCGGCGTGGTCGGTTAGGCTCCCGGCTCGTGACCCCTGCTCCCGCCCGTCCGTTCGTCGTCGGCATCATCGGCGGCGGTCAGCTGGCCCGGATGATGCACCAGGCCGCCATCGGGCTGGGCGTGCGCACCCGGCTGCTGGCCGAGGGCGCGGACGTCTCGGCCGCCCAGGTGGTCGCCGACGTCACGGTGGGCGACTACACCGACCCGGAGACCGTGCGCGCCTTCGCCGCCGGCTGCGACGTCATCACCTTCGACCACGAGCACGTTCCGACCGGGATCCTGCAGCGGCTGGAGGCCGACGGGGTCGCCGTGCGGCCCGGCCCGGCCGCGCTGGTGCACGCCCAGGACAAGGCGGTGATGCGGGAGCGGCTGACCGCCTCCGGCGCTCCCTGCCCGGTCTTCGAGGTGGTCCCCGACGCTGACGCGCTGCGCGCCTTCGGCCAGCGGACCGGCTGGCCGGTCATCGCCAAGACCTCCCGCGGCGGCTACGACGGCAAGGGCGTGTGGAAGCTGGACGGCCCCGAGCAGGCCGAGGTGCCCTTCACGGCCCTTCGACAGGCTCAGGGCGCTGCCTCGGGCGAGGTCCGGATCGTCGCGGAGGAGTTCGTCGACTTCGCCCGCGAGCTGAGCGCGCTGGTGGTGCGCTCGCCCTCGGGGCAGGCAGTGGCCTACCCGGTGAGCGAGACGGTGCAGCGCGACGGTGTCTGCGTCGAGACCACCACGCCCGCCCCCGGGCTGACCGAGGAGCAGGCGACCGCCGCCCAGCACCTGGCCCTGAGCCTGGCCGCCGAGCTGGAGGTGGTGGGTCTGCTGGCGGTGGAGCTGATGCAGCGCCGCGACGGCTCGGTGGTGGTCAACGAGCTGGCGATGCGCCCGCACAACACCGGCCACTGGAGCATCGACGGCGCGCACACCTCGCAGTTCGAGAACCACCTGCGCGCCGTCCTCGACCTGCCGCTCGGCGACCCCACCGCCCGCCAGCCCTGGACGGTGATGGGCAACGTGCTCGGCGGCACCGAGGAGGACCTGCCCTCGGCGCTGCTGCACTGCTTCGCCCGCGACCGCCGGCTCCGCGCCCACCTCTACGGCAAGGAGGTCAAGCCGGGCCGCAAGGTCGGCCACGTGACCACCTTCGGCCGCGACCTCGACGACGTCCGCCGCCGCGCCCGGCACGCCGCCGGATACCTGATGGGAGACCCCGATGCCTGAGCCGACCGCCGGACGTCCCCGCGTCGCGATCCTGATGGGGTCGGACTCGGACTGGCCCACCATGGAGGCCGCGGCCACCGCGCTGGAGGAGTTCGACGTCCCCTGCACCGCCGACGTCGTCTCCGCCCACCGGATGCCCGAGGCGATGGTGCGCTACGGCCGCGAGGCGCACACCCGCGGGATCGAGGTGATCATCGCCGGGGCCGGCGGAGCGGCCCACCTGCCGGGGATGCTCGCCGCGCTGACCCCGCTGCCGGTGATCGGCGTCCCGGTGCCGCTGAAGCACCTGGACGGGATGGACTCGCTGCTGTCGATCGTGCAGATGCCCACCGGCGTCCCGGTGGCCACCGTCGCCATCGGCAACGCCCGCAACGCCGGGCTGCTGGCCGTGCGCATCCTGGCCGCTGGCGACCCCGCGCTGACCGAGCGGGTGCTGACGTTCCAGGACGAGCTGCGCCAGGCCGCCGAGGCGAAGGGGGCCCGGGTCCGCGAGCGCGGCTGACACCACACCCGGCTCCTGCCGGGGTGCCGGCGCCGGGACGACCACGCTGCTGCCCCCGCTGACCCTTCCTGGGCGGGGCCTCATCCAGGCCGCCTGCCGCCGGCGCGACGCCGGCCTCGGGGCCTCGTCGACGACCTCGGCGGTCCGACCGGATGACCGGTGACGGTCCCGGTCGCTACCTTTGCGCCGGGACGTCGTCGGCACGGGGAGATCACGCAGCATGTTGGCCCTGGTCAAGACCCAGGCCGGACCCGGTCTGGAGCTCCTCGACGTGCCGGTCCCCGAGCCCGGCCCGTCCGACGTGCTGATCCGGGTGGCGAGCACCGGCATCTGCGGCACCGACCTGCACATCGAGTCCTGGGACGCCTGGGCCGCGGCCCGGGTCGCACCCGGGCGGGTCGTCGGCCACGAGTTCTCCGGGAAGGTGGTCGAGGTCGGCTCGGCGGTCACCGACGTCCACGTCGACGACGTCGTCAGCGGCGAGGGCCACCTGGTCTGCGGACGCTGCCGGGCCTGCCGCGCGGGCCGGCGCCACCTGTGCATCAACACCATCGGGATCGGGGTGCAGGCCGACGGCTGCTTCGCCGAGTACGTGGTGCTGCCGGCCAGCAACGTGTGGGTGCACCGCCAACCGGTCGACCTGGACGTCGCCGCGATCTTCGACCCCTTCGGCAACGCCGTGCACACCGCGCTGACCTTCCCCTGCCTGGGCGAGGACGTGCTGGTCACCGGGGCCGGCCCGATCGGGCTGATGGCGGCGATGGTGGTCCGCCACGCCGGCGCGCGGAACGTGGTCGTCACCGACCTGTCGGAGCGGCGGCTCGCGCTGGCCGAGCAGCTCGGCGCGACGCTGGCGGTGGACGTCCGGACGTCCTCGGCCGCGGAGGCGCAGCAGACGCTGGGGATGCGGGAGGGCTTCGACGTCGGGCTGGAGATGTCGGGCAGCGCCGCCGCCCTGCAGGACATGATCGCCTCGATGACCCACGGCGGCCGGATCGCCGCCCTCGGGCTGCCCGCCGGCGACGTCCGCATCGACATGGCCACGGTGGTGCTCAACATGCTCACCATCAAGGGCATCTACGGCCGGGAGATGTTCGAGACCTGGTACGCGATGGACGTCCTCACCCAGGCCGGGCTCGACATCTCCGGCGTCATCACCGACCGGTTCGACCACACCGAGCACGAGGCCGCCTTCGCCACCGCACGCGACGGCGGCAGCGGCAAGGTCGTGATGAGGTGGGGATGATGGGCCCAGCGACGGACGAGAGGTGACGATGTACACCGCGATGAAGGAGCACCTGCGGGGCGAGCTGGAGCAGCTCAGCGCCGACGGGCTGTACAAGGTGGAGGTGCCGCTGGTCAGCCCGCAGTCGGCCCAGATCGCCGTCCCCGACGGTGCTGGCCGTCGCGAGGTGGTCAACCTCTGCGCCAACAACTACCTGGGGCTGGCCGACCACGCCGAGCTGGTCGCCGCCGCCGGACAGGCGCTGGAGGAGTGGGGCTTCGGGATGGCCTCGGTGCGCTTCATCTGCGGCACCACCACCCTGCACACCGAGCTGGAGGCGACCATCAGCCGCTTCCTCCGCACCGAGGCGACGATCCTCTACTCCTCCTGCTTCGACGCCAACGCCGGGCTGTTCGAGACCCTGCTCGGCCCGCAGGACGCGATCATCTCCGACGAGCTCAACCACGCCTCGATCATCGACGGCGTCCGGCTCTGCAAGGCCTCGCGGTTCCGCTACCAGAACCGCGACATGGCCGACCTCGAGGCCCAGCTGGAGGCGGCCGCCGGGGCCCGTTTCCGGCTCATCGCCACCGACGGCGTCTTCTCGATGGACGGCTACCTCGCCCCGCTGGACGAGATCTGCGACCTGGCCGAGCGCCACGACGCGATGGTGATGGTCGACGACTCCCACGCGGTCGGCTTCACCGGGCCGACCGGGGCCGGCACCCCGGAGCTGTTCGGCGTCCAGGACCGCGTCGACATCGTCACCGGCACCCTGGGCAAGGCGCTCGGCGGGGCCTCGGGCGGCTTCACCTCCGCCCGCGCCGAGATCGTGGAGGTGCTGCGGCAGCGTTCGCGTCCCTACCTGTTCTCCAACTCCGTCGCACCCTCGATCGTGGCCGCGGGGCTGGCGGCGTTCCGGCTGCTGGAGTCGTCGGGGGAGCTGCTGGAGCGGTTGCGCGAGAACACCGCCTACTTCCGGGGGGCGCTGGCCGAACGCGGTTTCGAGGTGCCCGAGTCCGACCACCCCATCGTCCCGGTGATGGTCGGCGAGGCCGCCCGCGCCGTGGCGATGGCCGACGTGATGCTGGCCGAGGGCGTCTACGTCCGCGCGTTCAGCTACCCGGTGGTGCCGAAGGGCCGGGCCCGGATCCGCACCCAGATGTCGGCCGCGCACAGCCGCGCCGACCTGGACAAGGCGATCGCCGCGTTCGAGGTGGCCCGTGAGCGCGTCTGAGCCGGAGGGTCCCGAGAAGGAGTGGTGGGACGACCCGCGGATGCCCTGGAAGGGCAGGCCCGGGAGGTGGGACCTCGTCTGCTGGTTCGGGATCGTCGTGATGGGGATCTACAGCCTCGTCATGCTGCCGCTGCGGGCCTACCTCGTGGTGGCCAACCCGGTGCTGCAGGCCGCGCTCACCGGCAGCCGCTCCGCGCTGGTGGTGCTCGGGGTGGTCGACCACCCGCTGTGGGTGCTGGGGCTGGTGCTCGGCATCCTCTCGCTGCTGAAGTTCGACTGGATCTTCTTCCTCGCCGGACGGCTGTGGGGCCAGGGGCTGATCGACCTGCTGCTGGAGGGACGGGGCAAGCGGGCCCGGCGCAGCGCCGAGCGGGCCGAGGCGCTGGCCCGCCGCTACGGGGTGCTGGCGCTGGTGGTCGCGTTCCTCCCGCTCCCGCTGCCGCGGACGATCATCGTGGCGGCCGTGGCCATCGCGGGGATGCGTTGGCGCACCTACTGGATCGTCAGCATCCTCTGCTCGATCGTGCTGCAGTGCGGCTGGGTCACCCTCGGCTTCGCCCTCGGTGAGCCGGCCCGGGTGGTCGTGGAGGCCTACGCCGACATCTCGCTGTGGATCGCCCTGGGTCTGATCGGCGTGGTCTTCGTCACCGCGATCCTCCGCTCGCGCCGCAAGCAGGGCCAGCACGCGGAGCCGGCCGAGGAGGACGCCGACACCCCGCCTGCACCCGGACGCACTGACCCGACCTCAACGCCCTGAGCCCACCCCGACGCCCTGAGCCACCCCGACGCCCTGAGCCACCCCGACGCCCTGAGCCTGTCGAAGGGCGATCGCCCGCCCACGCTTCGACAGGCTCAGCGCGCTGTGATCGGGCTGGTTGCCGACGACCGCGTCACGCCGAGGGGGTGATGAATCCCTCCGCGACCAGCCACTCGTAGGCGACGTCGGCGGGGTCGCGGCCCTCGACGTCGACCTGGGCGTTGAGCTCGAGCATCACCTCGTCGGTCAGCTTCTCCGTCACGGGGGTGAGGAGCTGCTCGATCTGCGGGTGCTCGGCCAGCAGGTCCTGCTGCACCACGGCGGAGAGGTTGTAGTTGGGGAAGAACTTCTTGTCGTCCTCCAGCACCTCCAGGTCGAGGGCGACGATCCGGCCGTCGGTGGTGAACACCTCGCCGAAGGTGCACTCGCCGTTGGCGGTGGCGGCGTAGATGGCGCCGGTGTCGAAGATCTTGATGTTGTCCTCCGGCACCTCCGTGCCCACCGGGACGCCGTAGGTCTCCAGCATCGGGCGCAGGCCGTCGTTGCGGCTGTTGAACTCCGACTCCACGCAGAAGGTGCGCTCCTCGACCGGCACCTCGGCCATGTCGGAGAGGGTGCTGATCCCGTACTCCTCGACCGTCTCCTGGGTGACCGCCATGCTGTAGGTGTTGTTCATCGGCGCCGGTTCGAGCCACGTCAGCCCGTTCTCGCGGTCGCGTTCGGCCACCGCCCGGTACTGCTCCTGCTCGTCGGGGATCGGTTCGGTCTCACCCATGTAGGCGATCCAGGCCGTCCCGGTGTACTCGAAGACCATGTCGAGCTCGCCGGAGACCTGGGCCTGACGGGTGGTGGAGCTGCCGGGGATGTTGGTGAGGTCCTGCACGTCCGCGCCGGCGGAGGCGAACAGGATGACGGCCATCTTGCCGACCACCAGCTGCTCGGTGAAGTTCTTCGAGCCCACCGCGATCTGGGCCCCCTCCAGCGGAGGGACCCCGGCCAGCGGCCCGTCCAGCTCGCCGCTGGAGACGAACCCACCGGCGGTGCCCAGCCCGCACCCGCTGAGACCCAGGGTCAGGCTGGTGGCCAGCGCCAGCGCACCGCGGCGCAGCCGTCCGGCCCGGGTGGCGGAGGTCGCTGCTGTCGTCAAGGTCATCGCATGCCTTTCGGGGTGGCCACCAGCTCGAGCACGCGACCGGCCCAGTCGACCAGCAGGGCGAGCACGGCGATCAGCAGGCCACCGCTGATCAGGACGGAGTTGCGGAACAGGTACAGGCCGGTGGTGATCACCGAGCCGAGCCCGCCGGCGTTGATGAAGGTGGCGAACGCGGCCGTCCCCACCGCCAGGACCAGGGCGGTGCGGACGCCGGCCATGATCACCGGCAGCGCGAGCGGCAGCTCGATCCGGCCGAGCACGCTCCAGCGCGACATGCCCATGCCGCGGGCCGCCTCCACCAGCGTCTGGTCCACGCCCTGCAGGCCGACGATCGTGTTCTGGAGCACCGGCAGGAAGGCGTAGAGGGACAGCGCCAGCACCGCGACCGGGACGCCGAAGCCCAGCCACATGGCCAGCAGGATGAGGATGCCGATGGCCGGCGCCGCCTGGCCGAAGTTCGCCACCGTGACGACCGCCGGCGCGGCCCGTCGGGCGGCGGGACGGGTGAGCGCGATGCCCAGCGGGATGGCGGTGAGGACCACCGCAGCGGCCGAGAGCGCGGTCAGCAGCAGGTGCTCACCGAACAGCTGCACGAGGAGCCCCCACGCCAGCGAGCGGGCCTCGATGTCGTCGAGTTCGGCCGTGGCCCGCCAGACCGCCCACCCGCCGAGCAGCACGGCGCACAGCGCCGGCAGCCCGAGCAGCAGCCCGAGGTCGTCGCGGCTGACCCGACGGCTCGAGCGGGACCGCTCGCCCTGCGGCGCGGTGGGGGTGTCGGTCGGCGGGGCCGGGGTCGCGGTGTCACTGCTCATCGGCGTCCTCCTGGGCCTGCCGGGCCGCCTCGTTGCGGGCGGTGATCAGCGCGGTGACGGCCTCGAACGTCGCCACCCCGACGTACTGGTCGCGGCGGCCGGTGACGATGACGCCGGCGTAGGCGGAGACGAGCATCGTGTCCAGCGCGTCGTTGAGGGTGGCGCGGTGGTCGATCTGGTGCAGGTCGCGGGCCTCGTCGACGGGGGCGGGCACGGTCTCGCCGGTCAGCGCCCTGATGTTGACCCAGTCGACCGGCCGACGGCGCTGGTCGAGGACGACCACGGACTTCTGGCGCGCCGCCCGGGCCCGCTCCAGGACGGGACCGACGGGTTCGCCCACCGTGGCGGTCGTCCACTCGGTCAGCTCGACCTCCTCGACCCGGGTCAGCGACAGCGACTTGAGCGCCGAGCCGCTGCCGACGAAGTCCTCGACGAACTCGTTGGCAGGGGCCGACAGGATCGCCTCGGGGGTGTCGTACTGGGCGATCTGGGCGTGCTCCTGCAGGATGAGGATCCGGTCGCCGAGCTTGATCGCCTCGTCGATGTCGTGGGTGACGCAGACGATCGTCTTCTTCAGCTCGGACTGGATGCTCATCAGCTCGTCCTGCAACCGCTGCCGGGTGATCGGGTCGACCGCGCCGAAGGGCTCGTCCATGAGGATCACCGGCGGGTCGGCGGCGAGCCCGCGGGCCACCCCCACGCGCTGCTGCTGACCGCCGGAGAGCTCGCGCGGGAACCGGTCGCGGTAGCGGACCGGGTCGAGACCGACCAGGTCGAGCAGCTCCTCCACCCGGTCGGTGATGCGCTTCTTGTCCCAGCGCAGCAGACCGGGCACCAGGGCGATGTTCTGGGCCACGGTCATGTGCGGGAACAGCGACCCGCCCTGGATGACGTAGCCGACCTGGCGCCGCAGGTCGTCGGGGTCCTGGCTGCGGACGTCCTTGCCGCCGATGGTGATCGTGCCCGAGGTGGGGTCGATCAGCCGGTTGATCATCTTCAGCGAGGTGGTCTTGCCGCAGCCGGACGGGCCGACGAACATGACGATCTGGCCGGCGGGGATGGTCAGCGAGAGCGAGTCGACCGCCGGCTTGCCCTGCGCGGAGTAGCTCTTGGTGACCTGGTCGAAGACGATCTCGGCCCCGCTGACGGACTCGGGGCCCGCGTCGGTCGTCGGGGTGGGCTCGGTGGTCGTCATCAGGCGCTGATCCCTCTCGAAATGGTGAACCGTCCCAGCACCCGCAGCAGCAGGTCGAGCAGCAGGGCGAGGACGACGATGGCGATGGTGGCGGTCAGGGCGTAGTTCACGGCGTTCTGGCCGCCGATCTGGGCCAGGCCGGTGAAGATCCACCCGCCCAGACCGGGGCCGAGGGCGTAGGCGGCGATCGCGGCCACGCCCATCGACATCTGGGTGGAGACCCGCAGGCCGGCGAGGATCACCGGCCAGGCCAACGGCAGCTGGACCCGCAGGAAGGTGAGCAACGGGTTCATCCCCATGCCGCGGGCCGACTCCAGCAGGTTGCCCGAGACCCCCTCCAGCCCGACCACGGCGTTGCGCAGGATCGGCAGCGCGGCGTAGAACGTCACCACCGCGACCGAGGGCAGGGTGCCGATGCCGACGACGGGGAGCATCAGGCCGAGCAGCGCCAGCGACGGCACCGTCAGCCCGACCGAGCTGACGAAGTTGGCCACCGGCTTCAGCCGGGGGACGGTGGTGACGAGCAGGGCGACAGCGACGGCGATCACCGTGGCGAGCAGCACGCACTGGACCACCAGGCTGACGTGTTGGAACGACCGGTACGCCAGGTCCGGGGCGCGGTCGAGGACGAACTCGAGCACACGGGCTCCTCTCCTCAGGGCCCCACTACCCAAACGCAGGCACCTGAACGATGCAAATGTTGATCACCGTTGCATCACGTTCCGCGCCCGGGCCTCGCGACGGCCGCCGACACCTGCTAGACGCGACCCGGAGCGGCGGTAGCGTCGCGGCCGTGCCCTCGGAGCGAGCCCTGCTGACCGCGTTCTTCCGCTCGGTCGACATCGGTGACGTGGTGGCGCTGCCACCGAGCGGCCGGCTCGACCAGTCCGAGGGGCACGACGAGGCGCGGGCCGAGGCGGCGCGGCGGGGGATCGAACGGCCGCACTGGCTGTTCTGGCACACCCAGGCCGCGGCCGCCTTCGACGCCGACGGCCAGCTCACCGGCCCGCTGCGGATCAACTGGGGCGGCGACCACGCCCGCGTCGCGGAGGTGCTGAGCCGGCTGCCAGAACCCTTCGAGGTGACCAGCCACGGGCCGGACGGGGTCTTCGAGATCACCAGCCGGGCGGTCGCGGACCGGGCCGGCGAACCGTTCCCCGACGTCACCGACACCGCGGCGGTCAAGGCCCGGATCGCGCTCGTCACCGCACGTCCGGCCGAGCAGCGAACCGAGGCCGAGTGGGCCTGGCTGAACGAGGTGATGGTCGGCGGCGACGTCGCCGCGCAGGGCTACGTGGTGCGCTGGCTGGTCGACCCGGACCGGCTGACCGACGAGGCGCTGGAGGCCCTGCTGGCGCGCTGGCCGCAGATCTACAGCGCCGCACCGAAGGACGTCCTGGTGTGGCGGTTCCTCACCGCGCTGCACCGGCGCGGCCACCCGGCGCTGGAGGACGTCGTCGCCACCAGCGTGCGGCGGCGGGGCTGGACCTTCCAGTCCGGGGTGGCGCACTTCCTCGCCGAGCTCGGCGACCCCGACCGGCTGCCGACGCTGTACCAGCTGGCGCTGACGCCGGGCCGCTCCGCGCACACCCCGGGCAACGGGGCCGCGCTCGACGGCTGGCTGCGGATCCGCGCGGCGTCGGAGGGCCGTGAGCTGCGGGATGTGGCCGCCGAGGCGCTCACGGATCCGGCCTTCGACCCCGCCGCCCGGCGCCGGCTGCAGCGGGTGGTCGACCGCGGCTGGTGAACGGGTCGGGGCAGGATGGGGTGATGGGACCGCCTGTGGTGATCAGCGCGCTGCCGACCCCGTTCGACACCGACCTCGAGGTGGACGAGCCGGCATTCCGCGAGCTGCTGCGGCGGCTCCCGGAACCGCACCGCGACGTCCTGGTCGCGGGGACGACGGGGGAGTTCCCGGCGCTGAGCGACGCGGAGCGGGTGCGCCTGTTCGGGGTGGCCGCCGAGGAGCTGGGCCCGGACCGGGTGGTCGCCCACGTCGGCGCGGGCAGCCTCTCCCAGGCGCTCGCGCTGACCGTCGCCGCGGCCGAGCTGGGTCTGACGCGGCTCGCCCTGCTCACGCCGTACTACCTGCCGGTCGAGGAGCAGCAGGTGGTCGACTACGTCGGGGAGTTCAGCGCCCGGCAGCCGGGTCTGGCGACGTATGCCTACCTCTTCCCCGAGCGGACCGGCGCCACCGTGTCGCCGGCCGGACTGGCCACCATCAGCGGCCTCGAGCACGTGCGCGGGGTGAAGGTGTCGGGCTCGGCCAACGACCACCTGGCCGGCTACCGGGCCGCCCTGCGTGCGGACCAGGAGCTGTACACCGGCGACGACCGTCGCCTCCTCACCATCACCGGCGTCGGCGGTACGGGCGTCGTCTCCGGCTGCTTCCCGGTGCTGCCGCAGCCCTTCCTCGACGCCCTCCAGCAGCCCGGGGGCGCCGCCGCGCAGGCGTCCGTCGACCGGGTGGTGGACGTCCTCGGCCCCTCGATCGCCCGGCAGAAGCTCGCCCTGGCCAGGCAGACCGGCCGGCCGTGGCGGGCGCGGATGTCGATGCCGGCGCTCGGCGACGAGGTCGGTCAGGAGATCGAGGCGCTGGTCGACAGTGGTTTCCGGGTGTCGTCGGGCGGCCGACGTCCGGCACAATGACCGGGTTGCCTCCGTAGCTCAGCTGGTAGAGCAGCTGTCTTGTAAACAGCAGGTCGCGGGTTCGAATCCTGTCGGGGGCTCGACTGTTTCGCCTAGTCAGAGTCGCGTTGAGCCGCCGTAGCAGTGCGTTGAGCGGTGGGGAGCGGTGTGGCCCGTCGTGGCTGGCGGGCTCTGTGGTTGTGCGGACTGCCCGGACCCCCAGCCGGTCATGTGGCCCAGAATGTGGCCCAAGATGACGGGTCTGCCGTGGGTCGGCCAGGCAGTTGGCGGAGCCGCTCTCCGCCGCGACTCGACCGCGGCCGGAGCGTGTCGGGGCGCAGACTCAAGCGACGCTCGCGGGTGGTCCGCCGCTACAGTCTGCCGCCATGAGCAGCCCGCCGACGGTCGTCAAGCTGGAGGACTTCACCCACCACCCCGACCTGCCGTTCCACTTGGTGCCCGACGTTCACGACTGGCAGCCGCCCAGTGAGCTGGGTGTGACCAAGTACCGCTCCCCGGTCGGACGCGGCGCCGACCTTGAGGCGCTGCTGCTGAACCAGGGGTCTGAGGTGTTGCTCGTCAGCCTCCACGGTGCGACGAACCGCGAGACGGTCACGTTGCCCCGATTCGAGCGGCTGCGAACTTTCCGCGGCATGCCCTACAGCAGTCTCTACTTCGCCGACCCGGCGCTGCAGCTCGATGAGGGGCTGACGCTGGCCTGGTACACGGGCTGGGAGGATCTGCCGCTGCCGGACATCTTGGCGGATTGGGTGAGCCGCGCCGCTGCAGCCGTCGGCGCCCGGAAGGTGGTGTTCATGGGCGGCTCGGGCGGCGGTTTCGCCTGCCTGCAGGTGTCGCCCCGTGTGCCGGGCAGCGTGGCGATCCCGATCAACCCGCAGACGGCAATCCCGCGGTACGTGCCCGGCGGCAGTTGGCGGCCTGCCCGCAACTACATCCGCACGGTCATGCCGCATCTGACCCCTCCGGAAGGTCTTGAGGCGATCACGACGGAGTGGGGTGATCCGGCGGGGGACCGGCTGAACGTGGTGGAGCGCTACCGCACTCCGCAGCCGAACCGGGTGCTCTACGTGCAGAACCTCAACGACCACACCCACATCGGGGACCACTACGAATTGTTCCGCCGGGCAGTGGCGGAGGCCGGTGTTGAGGGGGAGCGGGTGAGGTACTTCGAGTACGACGGCCCGCACCGGCACGCTGTGCCGGACTGGGAGCTGACCTCTGGGGTGTTGCGGCAGGCGCTGGCCTGGCTGGACGAGCCGGGGCGCAGCCGCTCTTCTGGTCCGGACGAGGTTGCCGACCTGCAGCCAGCCTGACAACGACGAACGGCCCCCGACTCCTCGCGTAGAGGAGCCGGGGGCCGTTGTCTGCCCATCACCGTGGGCTCCGGCTCTCACCCGTGCGTGGATGGCCGGCGGTTGGGGTGCTCAGGTGTGGACGTCGGCCCGACCCAGTCAGCACCCGGGACGCGGGTCCAGTGCAGCCGGGGGAGGACGTCAACCTCGATGGTGGCCGGGTCGCTGGTGCCGTCGGCCGTGGTGGCGGTGGCGGTGATCTCGACCGTTGTCCCGGGTGGCATGGCAGAGGGGGCGGTGAACGTGCGCGAGTTGCCGCTACCACCGAGGGTGGCGTCCGGGCTGGTCCACGTCCAGGAGGTGGCCGCGCCGCCGCCTGCGAGCGAGCCGGTGACGGTGACCGGAGTGCCGGGCTCGACTGGCTCGGCCGGGCGGCTCAGCTCGACAACGGGCGCGGCAGCCGGGTACGGGCCGACCCACCCCGAATCCTGCGGCCCCCACTGGGCGTCGCGGATCTCCTGGGTGGTGAGGCCGTGGGTGGTCTGCGCGGTGCCGAACCGGTACGCGGGGCGCCGACCATGGTGCGGCTCTGAGCGGGGCACTCGTAGATGAGGGTGTCGTCGGGCTGGCTGACCCGGTACTGGATGGCGCCCGTGCCGCCGCCAGGGTCCGGGGCGTAGGCCAGCTCCCACAGGTACAGCCCGCCGGGTGTGAGCGGGTCGGGGGCTTGGGTGGCGGTGACGCCGGTGCTGCCGCTGACGATCCGCGGGCGGTAGTTCGTCGAGCAGAGCGCCGGCCGCGGCCCGGGCGAGCCGCTGCTGATTACCCACGCTGGCGGCCCGTGGCGGCTGTTGTCGTGGAAGCGGATCTCGGTGGGGGAGAGGGACCGGCCAGGCGCCCGTCAGCGGGCCGGGCTGCCGGACGTTCGGACCCACGACCTGCGGCACACAGCGGCGTCGTGGATGGTCGAGTCAGGCGCCAACGTCAAGGCCGTGCAGATCGCGCTCGGGCACCAGACCGCGACGATGACCCTGGATCTGTACGGGCACCTGATGGGTGACGGGCTCGACGCGGTCGGCGATCGGATGGACAGGCTGACGGGGCAGCGCGCTGGCCCCCAATGTGGCACCAGAGTGGCCCTGGCGGGACGTTTCCCCTAGTCAGCGCCCGAGGGCTGCCCATACTGTAAACAGCAGGTCGCGGGTTCGAATCCTGTCGGGGGCTCTCAGGTGACAGCTGGCCGACCGGTTCGGACGACAGTCGGCGGACCCTGGACACCCAGCAGCGGACCTCCCTAGGGTCGGTGACGTCCCGCCCGACACACCCCCCTCTGGAAGGCTGGTTGACCATGTCCGTGACCCCTGCCCCCACCTCCCCGACCCGGTCCCGCGCCGCGCAGCGGCTGGTGACCGCCCTGCTCGCCGTCCTGCTCTCCTTCGGCACCGTGGGCCTGGTGGCCCCGACCGAGGCGCAGGCCTACAGCTGGTCGCGCACGCTGCGCGAGGGCTCCTCCGGTGCCGACGTCCGCGAGCTGCAGATCCGCGTGGCCGGCTGGGCCGCCGACGGCCCCTCCCGCACCCACGTGGCCGTCGACGGTGCCTTCGGCCCCGGCACCAGGGCCGCGGTGATCCGCTTCCAGCGCGCCTACGGCCTCGCCGCGGACGGTGTGGTCGGCCCCGACACCCAGCGCGCGTTGAACGCGCTGGAGGACGCCGACGGCTCCACCCGCAACTTCAACTTCTCCGAGTTCCACTCCAAGGACGGCGCCGGGTTCAGCGGCGGCCGGGTCGGCGCGGCCGAGGTCAAGGAGAACGTGCGGCGGCTGATGTACAAGCTCGAGGCCGTCCGCAAGAAGTCCGGCGACCGACCCATCACCATCAACAGCGGCTTCCGCAGCATCCGCCACAACAGCAGCGTCGGCGGGGCCTCCAACAGCCAGCACATGTACGGCATCGCCGCCGACATCGTCGTCAGTGGACGCTCGGTCAGCCAGACCATCGGCTACGCGCAGAGCTCCGGCTTCTCCGGGATCATCCGCTACAGCACCTTCACCCACGTCGACAGCCGCGCGGAGTACCCGGCCTACGGGTCGGCCAGCTACTACTGGGCCGTCTGAGCCCACGGCCCGCACGCCCCGCCCGCGTCCCCGATGGGACGCGAGGCGGGGCGTGTCCGGGCTCATCCCTGGTGGCGGGCCCGCCGGTCGACCACCAGCGCCACCGCGACGCCGAGCACCGACAGCACGGGCAGCAGCGCCCCGAGCAGCAGGCCCGCCTCGGGCCGGACGCCCGGCGCACCGTCCTCGAGCAGGCCCTGGGCGAGGACGTCCTGCAGCACCAGGGCGGCGAGGAAGCCGCCGACCAGACCCAGCGCGGCGACCCCGGTGGTGCGCCAGGGGCCACTCGGCCGCCCGCGCCCGTCCTCGCCGTCGGGTCCGGTCGTCCCGCTCACCGGTCAGCCCGCCCCGCCGGCTCGCGTCGACCGGTGCGGACCCGCTGCAGCAGCAGGGCGAGCGCACCGCCGACCAGACCCCAGCCGGCGCCGACCAGCAGCACCGGGATGATGGCGAGCGGCATCGCCAGCGGTCCCTGCAGCTCGCCGGTGAGCAGCGGCGACAGGACGGCGCTGAGCAGGATGGACAGCACCGCGTAGGCCACCCCGGCGAGCACCAGCGTGAGCAGCGGGTGCGGCACCCGCGACAGGCCGACCACCGCGACCCAGACCGCGGTCACCACCACCGTCAGCACGACCGGCAGCGCCGGACCGGGGGACAGCCCCAGCTGGTCGGTCACGATGCGGGTGACCGGACGGATCAGGGCGAACGCGCCGAGGGCGACGACGAGGGGCCAGCTGATGGCCCGCAGGGAGTGCTTCATGGACGTCGACGCTAGGCGGCCGGCCACGGCGGCGGATCCGCTCAGCGGCGCGAGCGGCACCGTCGCTCGACGACCACCCGCTACGTCGAGGAGCGACCCCGGACGCACCCGTCGACGGCTGCGCCACCGGCCGGGGCGTCCCTACGCTGAGGCCATGACCCGCCGGACGCCGACCCTCGCGGCCGCGCCCTGGGCGCCCGACGCGGTGCTGGCGGTCCTGCTCGCCGCCGCGCTGGCGCTGGTCATGGCGACCACGGACGGCGGCACCCGCCCGCCGGATCTGCGCGCCTACGCCTTCGCCGTCGGTCTCGGGTCGCTGCTGCTGCTGCGCCGGCGGCTGCCGCGCACGGTGCTCGTGCTGACGACCCTGGCCACCTTCGCCTACTACACCTTCGACTACCCGCCGATCGGGGTCGCGCTGCCGGTGCTCGCCGCGCTGTTCTCCGCCGCCGAGCGGGGGCTGGTGCTCTGGCCGGTCGGCACCGCGGTGGTGGTGCTCACCGTCGCCACCGCCTTCCGCATCCGTGACGACGACGTCCCCCTCGGGACGCTGCTGGGGTACGAGTCGATCGCCAACGTGGCGTTGTTCGCCGCCGCGGTCGTCGTCGGCCACCTGGTGCGGTCTCGCCGGCTGGCGACCGAGCAGCGGGCCCGGATCGCCGAGCTGACCGAGGCCCAGCTCCGCCGCGAGACCGAGCTGCAGGTGCGGGCCGAACGCGAACGGATCTCCCGCGAGCTGCACGACACCGTCGGCCACACCCTCTCGGTGATCAGCCTGCAGGCCGGCGTCGCCGAGGAGGCGGTCGGCCACGACGACGCGGCCGCGGCCCAGGCGGTCGGACGGATCCGGGAGGCCAGCCGGGCCTCGCTGGCCGAGCTGCGCTCGCTGGTGCGGCTGCTGCGCCGCAGCGAGGAGGACGGCGACCGGTTGCTCTCGCTGGCCGCGGTCGGTGACCTCACCGAGGCCGCAGCGGCGACCGGGCTGGACGTCCGCACCCGGGTGACGGTGCCCGACGGCGCCCTGTCGCCCACGGTCGACGCCGCCGCGTACCGCGTCGTGCAGGAGTCGCTCACCAACATCATCCGCCACGCCCGCGCCGCGCACGCCGAGGTGCGCGCGGAGGTGGTCGACGGCCGTCTGCTGGTGCGGGTCAGCGACGACGGCAACGGCCCGGTGGCCGGCACCGACACCGGCGCCGGGCTGCTGGGCATGACCGAACGGGTGCGGCTCCTCGGCGGGACGCTCAGCGCCGCCGGCGAGCCGGGGAAGGGGTTCACGGTGGAGGCACGGATGCCGACGAGGATCGACCGGTGATCCGGGTGGTGCTGGTCGACGACCAGGAGCTGGTCCGCACCGGGCTGCGGGCGCTCGCCGAGCGCGACGGCGACATCACCGTCGTCGGGGAGGCCGACAACGGGCGCTCCGGGCTCGGCCTCGTCCGCCAGCTCAGACCCGACGTGGTGCTGATGGACCTGCGGATGCCCCAGCTCGACGGCATCGCCGCCACCCGCAGCATCACCGCCGACCCGGCGCTGGCCGACGTCCGGGTGGTCGTCCTCACCACCTTCGACGGCGACGAAGAGATCGCCGCGGCCATCGAGGCCGGCGCGGCGGGCTACCTGCTCAAGGACATCGGGCCGGCCGACCTGCGTGCTGCGATCCGCACCGTGCACGCGGGTGAGGCGCTGCTCTCGCCCGCGGTGACCCGCAAGGTGCTGGCCACCTTCGTCGCCCGCACGCCGCGGCGGTTGCGGCCGGAGCTCGTGGCGGCGCTCACCCCGCGCGAGCGGGAGGTGCTCGCCCGCGTCGGGCTGGGGGAGTCCAACGACGAGATCGGACGCTCGCTGCACCTCAGCCCCGCCACCGCGCGCACCTACGTCGGCCGGCTGCTCACCCGGTTGGGCGCCCGCGACCGCGCCCAGCTGGTCGTGCTGGCCTACGAGTCCGGGCTCGTCACCCCCGGCCTGGACGGCTGATCACGGCGTGTCGTTTTCGTCCACGACAACGCAGGACGTCCGTCCCTAGGGTCGGGTCCGGAGCGCGGGGCAGGGTGTCCGGCACCGGGGACGAGGAGGATCGGCATGGCACGGGAGCTGGTGTGGACGGGGTTCGTGACGCTGGACGGCGTGATGGACTCGCCGGGTGGCCGGCAGGAGGGCCACCCCGGTGGCGGCTGGGTCTTCCACACGGAGTTCGACCCCGAGGCGTTCGCGCTCAAGGGCGAGGAGCTGGAGGAGACCAGCGCGCTGATGTTCGGCCGCCGCAGCTACGAGGCGTTCGCGTCGGTGTGGCCGGGCTCGGAGGACCACGCCGCCTACCGCGACCTGCCCAAGTACGTCGTCTCCAGCACCCTGCAGCCCGACGCGCTGGTCGAGGGCTGGGGTGAGCAGCAGATCCTGCGCAGCACCGAGGACGTCGCCGCGCTGAAGCAGGGCGAGGGCGGGGCGGTGTTCATGCACGGCAGCGGCGAGCTGGCGCTGCGGCTGGCCGAGGCCGGTCTGGTCGACCGCTACAACCTGCTGGTCTTCCCGGTGCTGCTCGGCGAGGGCAGGACGGTCTTCAGCCGGGTGCAGCGCGAGCAGCGGCTCTCACTGCGCGAGTCGGCCGCCTACGGCAACGGCGTCATCAAGGCGGTCTACGACGTCGTCCGCTGACGTCTGCAGCGCGATCGCACCGCCAGCCCCCGCCCGCAGCTGGCCGGCGGTGCGGCCCACGTAGCGGCGCAACGCCCGCGCGAGGTGCGGCTCGTCGTAGTAGCCGCACATCTCGACCACCGACGCCGCCGGACGTCCGGCCGCGAGCAGCTCCGCCGCCACCCGGGCCCGCCGGATCTGCTCGACCGCCCCTCGGGTGAGCCCCGTCGCGGCGCGGAAGCGGCGCTCCACCGTCCGGGTCGTCGCCGGCCCACCGCGGCCGTCCAGCACCGAAGCCACCACCGGGTCACGGCCCAGGACGCCGTCGCGCACCAGCCGCGCGACCAGCGCCTCGGCGTCGTCCGCCCCCGGCGTCTCGTAGCGGGCGCCGTCGAGGCGGAAGCTCCGGGCCGCGGTGTCGGGCAGCCGCACACCGGAGTCGAGCAGCGCCGGCGTCGGCAGCATCCGCAGCGACGTCCCGACCGCCAGCTGGATGCCGACGAAGTCCGCGCCGGCCGGCACAGGGGCGGCACCGGTGCGGCTCTCCGGGCCGGTGACCGCCGCCGCGACCACTCCGTCCTGGCGCCAGAACACCAGCCCGCAGGTCTCGGTCGCGACCGAGGTCATGGTGGCGATGTC
The DNA here is from genome assembly GCF_003344635.1 of Desertihabitans aurantiacus. GTDB lineage: Bacteria > Actinomycetota > Actinomycetes > Propionibacteriales > Propionibacteriaceae > Desertihabitans > Desertihabitans aurantiacus. The sequence goes on along the minus strand of NZ_QPKK01000030.1, from coordinate 684 downwards.
GTCGCTGCGGCTGGTCCACACCGAGTCGACCCACGGCGAGTCCGAGGCCCGCGACCAGAGCTGCAGCCCCATCGCTCAGCGGTTGCTCAGCACCGTGGAGGCGGCGATCTTGAGGGTGCCCTCCTCCTCGACCAGCTCGAAGGCGGTCGGCTCCACCAGCACCCGGCCGTCGTCGTAGTAGTAGGTGAGGGTGGCCTGCGCCTCATCGGGCGGGGACGCCGTCACGTCGCTGGCCTCGACCCGGTCGATGTCGTCCCAGAAGTCCTCGTAGGCCTCCCGGCCGCCGGCGTGGTCGCTCTGGTAGCTCGATGTCATCCGCGGCCAGGCCGCGTCGGTGTCGTCGGGCATCAGCGCGTAGTAGTCGGTGATCGCCGCGGTCAGCTGGTCCTCGGTCGGCGACCCGTCCTGCTCCTCGCTGGGCGACGGCGACGGCGAGGACCCCTGCTCCGACCGGTCCTCCCCGCCCGACCCGTCGTCGGCGGGCGGGGCGCTGCTGGTGTCCTCCGACGGCGCCGGCTCGGCCTCCCCGGTGGGGTCGGTGGGGGCCGACGGTGCCGAGGTGTCCGGGCGGCCGGTCGCCGTGCCCGGTTCCTGGCCGATGAGCCGGGGCAGCAGCACCGCACCCAGCACCACCGCCGCCACCAGCACGGCGGCCAGCGCCACCAGCCCGCCGCGGCGGCGACG
>NZ_QPKK01000003.1 GCF_003344635.1 Desertihabitans aurantiacus | reverse complement strand
CACCGGGTCGATCTCCGCCGCGACCCGTGACCGGGTGCTGCAGGCGGCCCGCGACCTGCACTGGCGTCCCAGCGCGCACGCGGTGGCGCTGCGCCGGGCGCGCTCGCAGACGGTGGCGCTGGTGCTCAACCGGCACGAGGCGCCGCCGACGGTCTCGGCCACCACCGCCGAGCTGATCACCGGCATCGAGACCACGCTGAGCGGCCGCGGCTACGGCCTGCTCCTGCACCTGGTGGACCAGCCGCCCGGCGCGGAGAGCGAGATCTACCGCCGCCTGGTCGACGCCGGCCGTGTCGACGGGGCGATCCTCACCGACAGCGTGATCGGCGACACCCGGCCGGCGCTGCTGCGCGAGCTGGGACTGCCGGCGGTGCTCGTCGGGACGCCGGACGGGGACGACCCGATCCCGCACGTGCGCACCGACCCGCGTCCGGCGATCGACCAGGCGGTCGACCACCTGCGCGGGCTCGGGCACCGCCATCTCGGGTTCATCGGTGGTCCGGGCACCCGCGTGCAGGCGGTGCGCCGCCGGGAGGCGTTCGAGGCCTCGGTCCGCGACCACGGGCTGGAGCTCGGCCCGGTGGTGTCGACCTCCTACTCCGGCACCGCCAGCGAGCAGGCGACCCACGAGGTGCTCATCGCCGCGGACCGGCCGACCGCCCTGCTGTACGGCAGCGACACCATGGCCATCGCCGGCATCAAGGCCGCCCGTGACCTCGGCCTGCGCACCCCGGGCGACGTCTCGGTGATCGGTGCGGGGGGCCAGACGGTCGGGCAGTGGATCGACCCGCCGCTGACCACCGTGCAGCGCAACGTCGTCCTCCGCGGACGCGTCGCCGCCCAGCTGCTGCTGCAGGAGCTCGGCATCGAGGTCGACGAGGTGCGCTGGAGCACCGACGAGGAGCTCCTCGTCCGCGCCTCCACCGCCCCGCCCCCTTCCTGAGCCCCTCGCGCTTCGACGGGCTCAGTGTGCCGTGGCGCGGCTCGCCGCGTCCCAGCGCAGGTGGACGACCTCGAGCACCTCTACCGGGCCGAGCCGGACCACGGCGTGGCCGTCGACGACCTCGACCTCGGTGGGGGCGCCGGCGACGAGCAGCCCGGCCGCGACGTCCCGGACTCCCGCCGGCAGCCGGACGCTGACGGTCTGGCCCGGCAGCGGGATCGTCTCGTGGTGCTGCCCGCGCATCGCCATCGGGTTGGTGAGGTTGACCACCGCCACCGCCACCTCCCCCTCCGCGGACCGGACCGCGACGTCGACCAGCCCCGGTCCACCGACCTCGATCGACGGCCCGGCGTCGCCGAGCGCCCACCGGACGGCGTTGGCGATGAGCCGGCCGTGGTCGGACTGGAGCGCGTCCCAGAAGATGTGGCCGAGGTCGAAGGCGATGTGCACCGTGCGACCGCCCGAGCCGTGCTCGCGGGCCACCACCGCCGGCCGCTCGACGCCGGGCCGCGGGTAGACCTCCTCCATGGGCAGGTCGGGGTAGTCGGGGACGAAGCGGAACACCACGTCGGCGGCGTCCACCGCCTCGATGCCCAGCAGGTGGGAGCCGCCGACGATCCGCTGCGCCCCGTCGTAGCCCTGGTTGACCGGGTGCGGGTCGGCGAGGGTGATGTAGTTGTTCTTCACCGGACCACGGACGTCCTCGACCAGCCGGACGCCGAGCAGCCCGGCCAGGCTGGGCTGGTCCGGCTCGGTGGTGGGCGGCAGACCGGAGTCGAACGCAGCGACGACGCTCCCGCCACCGGCCACGAATTGCTCGATGACCTCCACCTGGGTCGCCTCCAGCTGGACGGCCCGCGGCAGCACCAGCACCCGCACGTCCTGGAGCCGCTCGAGGGTGAGCGCCTCGCCGGCGATGTACTCGAAGGGGATCCGGGCTTCGACCAGCGCCTGGTAGAAGCCGTCCTCGTGGCTGCTCGGAGCGCCGTGACCACCCCAGGGGCCGGTGCTGGAGCGGCTGTCGAGCACCGCCACCTCGGCGGTGATCGGGAGCCGGGAGAACACCGGCTCGCAGCGCTGGTGCAGGCGGTAGGCCTCGGCCACCGGCTCGACCCAGCGCGTGTCGAAGCACTCGGCCTTGAACTTGGTGAACCAGGGCAGGGCGCCGTGGGCGAAGCCGTCGACGATCCAGCTGCGGAGCTCGTGGCCGTCGGCGACCGAGTCCTTCCACCGCAGGACGGGCGACTCCGGGCCGACCGAGGTGATGAGGGCGACGGGACGCTCGGGGTACAGCCCGCGGCTGCGCTTGCCGATCCGTCCCGACATCCAAGCCGGCTCGGTGCCGGAGCGGCCCTGCTTGTCGACGAAGAACATCGGGTAGCGGTCGTCCACCAGCTCGCGCACCAGGTCGCGGGTGAGCATCGCGCCGCGGTTGGGGATGAACCGGACGTGCGGACGGATGGCGCGGACGGCGTCGTCCCAGCGCACCACCAGCTCGCTGAGCCGTCGGCTGCGCCAGCCGGCGTAGGCCGTCCAGGCGGGGTCGTCGGGGCGGTCGACGTGCGGCAGCCGGTGGCCGGTGTCGGCCAGGAAGGCCCGGGCCGTGCCCTCGGCGTAGGAGACGCCGCCGTGGCCCTCCCAGCGGTTGGCGAAGACCGCGTCGACGTCGTAGTCGGAGACGATCTCGCGGGCGACCTCGGTCATGTAGTCGCGGTGGTAGCTGCTGCAGGGGTCGGTGTACCAGACGCCCGGCTGGGAGGCGTGCGGGATCGGACGTCCCTCGGCGTCGGCCGCGAGCCACTCCGGGTGGGCCTCGGCGGCGTCGGCGTGCACGGCGTGCGGGTCGACCCGGGCCATCACGTGCATGCCGAGCCGGCGGGCGCCCTCGACCAGTGCGCCGAACGGGTCGGTGTCGCCGAGGTGGACGCTCCGGTGGTGGAACGGGATCCGGGTCGGGTAGAAGGCCATGTACCCGCCGGCGCTGAGGCAGAGCGCGTTCGAACGGGTGCGGCGCATGACGTCGAGCCAGAAGTCGACGTCGAGGACGGCCGGGTCGTCGTCGGTGAAGGTTAGCTGGGTCCACCGGGTCGCGCCGCGGTACCAGTTCGGATCGCGGGCGGGGATGGCGGAGGCAGGCTTCGGGGCGGTGATCGTCATCGGTCGACCTCTTCTTCCTTTGTTGTCAGACATGCTGACATGTCGGGCATAATCTGCCAAGATGGTGGCCATGGAGCGACGCCTCAGCTGGAACGGGTTCGACGTCAGTGCCAACCTCTCGCTGCTCTTCACCGAGCTGCCCTACCGCGAGCGGTTCGCGGCCGCCGCGGCGGCCGGTTTCACCCTGGTGGAGAGCTGGTGGCCCTTCGCCGGTCCGAGCCCGGACGAGGCCGACGTCGACGACCTGGTGCGGCTGCTGGCCGACTCCGGGCTGCGGCTCACCGGGCTCAACTTCTACGCCGGGGACATGCCCGGCGGTGAACGCGGGATCGCCTGCCGGCAGGAGCGGCAGGACGAGCTGGTCGCCAGCACGGCGGTCCTGCTCCGGATCGCCGAGGCCACCGGTTGCCGCTACTTCAACCTGCTGCACGGCCAGCTCGACCCCTCCCAGGACCTCGACGTCCAGCACAGGACCGCGCTGGAGGCCTACCGACGGGCCGCTGATGCGGTGGCTGAGGTCGGCGGCACGGTGCTGGTGGAGCCGCTGGCCCGCGGCCTCAACGGGGAGTATCCGCTGACCACCCACACCGAGGTGCTGGCCCTGCTCGACGAGGCCGGCGTGCCGGGCCTGGCCTTGCTGGTCGACACCTTCCACCTCGGCATGAACGGGGTCGACCTGCCGGCCGCGGTGGAAGCGGCGGCGGGCAGGATCGGGCACGTCCAGCTCGCCGACGTCCCGGACCGCTCCGAGCCCGGCAGCGGGGAGGTGCCCTGGGACGCCGTCGCCGACGCGCTGCACCGGGCCGGCTACGACGGGCTGGTGGCGGCGGAGTACCGGCCCGCCGCCGGCTCCCTCGACGGCCTGGGGTGGTTGCGGACCGGATCTACCACCGGCTGCCATCATGGGCAGCACCACGCGCCGGCGTCGCGCTGACGTCGCCGCCGAGAACAGGAGGATGCTGCGTGGTCACCACGACGAGTCAGTTCAAGCTCGGTCCCTCATCGCTGACGGAGGCCGTCTACGAGTCGCTGCGCGCCCGGATCATCAACGGCGAGATCGCGCCGGGGGAAAAGGTCACCGAGCAGCGCCTGACCTCGGAGTACGGGGTGGCCCGGCCGACGGCGAAGTCGTGCCTGGAGCGGCTGACCGCGCTCGGGCTGCTGCGCCGGGTGGCGCACAAGTCGGCGGTGGTGCCACGGCTGGGTGCGGCCGAGATCGACGACCTGTTCTTCAGCCGGATCACCTTCGAGCAAGCGGCGACCGGCCACCTCGCCGCCCTGCACCATGTGCCGGACGAGACCGCCCGGGCCCAGACGCTGATGGAGGCAGCGGCGCAGCGCGCCGACTTCACCGAGCAGGTCCAGGCCGACATCGCCTTCCACTGGTCGTTGATCCACGGCCTCGGCAGTGAGCGGCTGACCAGGATGTACGAGATGATCTCCGGCGAGATCCACCTGACCATGGGTCAGTTCGCCGCCCACCGACGCACCACCCCCTCGACCGTGGTGGCCGAGCACGTGGCGGTGATGGAGGCGGTCCGCGCCGGCGACGTCGACGGTGCGAAGACGGCGATCGCCGATCACCTGACGCGGTCGCGGGAGCGGGTGCTGGCGCAGCTCGAAGCCGGCGACCAGGGCTGAGCCCACCACGCGAGCTCGCACACCTCGTCGGAGGACTTCCGCCGGCACCGACCGACGGGAGGCTCGGGCAGGAAACACCAGCACCACCATCTCGTGAGCCGAAGGGCTTCGCCACCTCCACGGTGGCCTACCGCCGTGGGTGGACACGGTGACGTCCGTGTCGGCTACCACGCGCGGCCTGGATCCGCCTGTCAGGCGAGGATCCCGGGGCCTGCTCCGCTCGCCGACGTAGGTCCGGCGCCCGCGTCAGCTCGCGGGTCGGTGTCGACGTCGGGGCCGTGCTCGTCGGGCGTCGACGGCCTCACCCAATAGCCCGTGCTGCCCACCGACCACCACCACCACCCTCACGCCGTCGTAAGATTGGCAGACAATGTCTCTTGACAGACGAAGTGGCGGAGGCGAGTATCGAAGCGCTTCAACAAGTCGACCCCGACAATGACGTGATGGGAGATCCTTATGAGCACGATCCGCGCCAACCGCATCGACCGACGACTGTTCCTCGGGCTGGCGGGCGGAACCGCCGTCGGAGCGGGTCTGGCCGCGTGCTCTGGCGGCGGTACCCCGGCCCCGGTCTCGCCCTCGGGGGCCGCCCTGGACCCCAGCGTGCTCCCGAAGTACATCCCGCAGAGCATCGTCGAGCCCGACATCAAGGGCGTCAACGGCTCGGTGTCGGGGTTCACCACCATCCCCAGGGAGATGGTGCAAACCGTTCCCGAGGTGCCCGGACGGGGCAGCGAGTTCACCGCGATGACCCCGCTGTGGGCGACCGTGCCCCCCGGCCGTGAGGACAACGCCTACATGCAGGCCGTGGACGCCGAGATCGGCGCGCGGTTCCAGTTCAACATCACCGACGGCAACTCCTACAACGAACGCCTCCAGGCCGTGCTCGCCTCGCCCCGCAACGTCCCGGACTTCGTCACCGTGCAGTCCTCGGGCATGCCCACCCGCTTCGACGACGCCGTGCGGGCCAACTTCCAGGACCTGACGCCGTTCCTGGCCGGCGACGCCATCGAGCGCTACCCGAACCTGGCGGCGCTGCCCACGGCGATGTGGAGCTGCTGCGTGTTCAACGGCGGGCTCTACGCCCTCCCGTACGCCAGCGACACCATCACCACCACGATCTTCCAGCGGCGCGACCTGATGGAGGAGCTCGGGATCGAGGTGGCCCCGAGCAGCGCCGAGGACTTCCTCTCCCTGCTCAAGGAGCTGACCGGCGGTGGACGGTGGGCCGTGAACGACCTGTCCGACGGCAGCGCGGTCCACACCATCTTCGGCACGCCGCCGTTGTGGGTGGAGCGGGACGGCACGCTGGTGCACCGCTACGAGACCGATGAGTACCGGGCGGCGATGGAGTATCAGGCGCGCGTGTTCGCCGCTGGCGTGGTGCACCCGGACTCGGTGGCCGGCAACAGCCAGCAGGGCCGGCAGCGGTTCATCTCCGGAGAGGTGGCCATCACCGGCGACGGCGTGGGTGGCTGGCTCTCCACCTTGCGGGCGGCCCGACCCGGTAACCCGGACTTCGACATGTACCCGGTGCCGCTGTTCGCCGCCGACGGGACCGGTGAGCCCGTGGTCTGGAAGGGCACCCCTGCCAACCTGTTCTCCTTCCTGAAGAAGAGCGAGGACCCGGCCCGGATCGAGGAGCAGCTCGCGCTGGCCAACTACTTCGCCGCCCCGTTCGGATCGCGCGAGAACGTCCTGCTCGACTACGGGGTCGAGGGCACGCACCACGAGCGTGACGAGCGGGGGGCGTTCTACCTCACCGACCAGGGTGAGCGGGAGGTCGTGCGCACCTACACCTGGATCTCCCGCGCGGAGCGCGCGGCGACGGAGGTCCAGTACGACGGCTATGTCGAGGACATGACGAGCTGGATGGCCTCGGTGATGGAGTACGCCGTCGAACCCCCCTTCTACGGGCGCACCCTGGTGGTGCCCAACGAGTTCGCCTCGTTGTCCGGCCCCTTCGAGGACCTGGAGGCCGACATCGCCCGGGGACGGCGGACGATGGCCGATCTGGACGCCGCCGTGGAGGACTGGCGGCGCTCCGGCGGTGACCGGATGCGCGCCTTCTACCTCGAGGCACTCGAGGCCCAGGGATGACGATCACCCAGACCCCGCGCCACCCACCGGTGGGAGGTGACCCGAGATCTCCGGCGGTGCTGCGGAAGGTGTCGTTGCGGACCCGGCTGAGGCGCGACGGTCCGCTGCTGGTGATGGCGGTGCCCATCGTGGTGCTCCTGCTGGTGTTCGCCTACGTCCCGATGCTGGGCAACGTCATCGCCTGGAAGGACTACTCGCCCTACACCGGCATCCTGGACAGCCCGTGGGTCGGGTGGCGCAACTTCGAGCGGGTGGTCGCGGACGAGGCCTTCTGGTCCGCGGTCGCCAACACGCTGGCGATCACCGCGTTCCAGCTGGTGTTCTACTTCCCGGTGCCGATCGTGCTGGCGCTGGTGCTGAACACGCTGCTGTCGGCACGCATCAAGATGACGATCCAGGCGATCACCTACCTGCCCCACTTCTTCTCGTGGGTCATCGTGGTGGCGATCTTCCAGCAGATCTTCGGAGGGGCTGGTCTGCTCAACGAGTTCCTCACCTCGCGGGGGTACGAGCCGCTGGAGATCATGACCAATCCGGATGTCTTCATCCTGCTGCTCACGGCCCAGTCGGTGTGGCGCGATGCGGGCTGGGGGATGATCGTCTTCCTCGCCGCGCTGAGCACGGTGCAGACCGAGCAGTACGAGGCTGCCGCGGTCGACGGGGCCAGCGCCCTGCGTCGGATGTGGCACATCACCCTGCCAGCCCTCAAGCCGGTCATCATCCTGCTGCTCATCCTGCGTCTCGGTGACTCGCTCTCGGTCGGCTTCGAGCAGCTGATCCTGCAGCGCGAGGCCGTGGGTGCGCAGGCGGCGGAGGTGCTTGACACGTTCGTCTACTACACCGGCGTGATCTACGGCGACTGGAGCTATGGCGCGGCTGCCGGGCTGATCAAGGGAGTGGTGAGCATGCTGCTGGTGGTCGGGGCCAACAAGGTCGCCCACGTGTTCGGCGAGGCGGGGGTGTACCAGCGATGACCGTGACCCTGCCCGGACCCAAGCGTCAGCCCGACCCGGTGGCTGATCCCGCACCCGACCGCCTCCGACGTCGGCGCGGCCACCACCCGGACCGTCCGGCCTGGGAGGAGGAGCCCAAGGCAGCGACCAAGCTGGCCAAGATCGTCTTCCTGTGCCTGGTGGTGCTGGCGGTGCTGTTCCCGCTGTGGACCGTCGTGATCACGAGCTTCTCGACGCAGGAGGCCATCACCGCAGCCGGTGGCCTCGTGGTGGTGCCCACGGACCTGAGCCTCAACGCCTACCAGCAGATCCTGGCTGGCGGGGTGGTGACCCGTGCTGTGGGTGTGTCGGTCTTCGTCACCGTGGTCGGTACCGCCATCAGCCTGATCGTCTCCATCCTGGGGGCCTACGCGCTGTCGCGTCCCGGGACGCTGCTGCACAAGCCGATCCTCTTCCTGGTGCTGATCACGATGTTCTTCGGCGCCGGGATGATCCCGACCTACCTGCTGGTCTCCAGCCTGGGCCTGATCGACACCCTGTGGGCCCTGATCCTGCCGACCTCGGTCTCTGCCTTCAACGTCCTGATCATGCGCAACTTCTTCATGAACGTGGACCGGTCGATGATCGACAGCGCGCGCATCGATGGGGCCGGGGAGTGGCGCATCCTGTTCCAGATCGTGCTGCCGGTCTCCAAGGCCGTGGTGGCGGTGATCGGGCTGTTCTACGGGGTGGCGTACTGGAACGCCTTCTTCAACGCGCTGCTGTACATCAACGACACCACGAAGTGGCCGCTGCAGCTGGTGCTCCGCTCCTACGTGCTGCAGGGTCAGGCGGTGCCGGGTGCCCCGGGCGCCGAGCTCGCGGCCGAGGGCGTCCCGGCTTCGCTGGCCCTGCAGATGGCGGTGGTCGTGCTGGCCATGGTGCCCGTGCTGCTGGTGTACCCCTTCATCCAGAAGCACTTCGCCACCGGGGTGATGATCGGCGCCGTGAAGGGATGAGTGCCCGTGCGATCCGTGCCGACACAGAGGAGAAGGACATGAGTGAGGAACGACCGAGCGGCGACCCCATCCGGGTCCTGGTGTGGGGGGAGAACCGCCACGAGGTGCTGGAGCCGCACGTGGCCGAGCTGTACCCGGAGGGGATGCACACCACCATCGCGGAGGGGTTGCGCCGGGTGCTCGGCCCGTCGGTCGAGGTGCGCACCGCCACCCTGGACGAGCCCGAGCACGGGCTGGACGAGCAGGCACTGGAGTGGGCGGACGTCCTGACCTGGTGGGGGCACAAGGCCCACCGCGAGGTCCAGGACGAGGTCGTGGACCGGGTGCAGCAGCAGGTGCTGTCCGGTCTGGGGCTGCTGGTGCTGCACTCGGGCCACTTCTCCAAGATCTTCCGGCGGCTGATGGGCACCACCTGCTCGCTGAGCTGGCGCAACGACGGCCGCCAGGAGAGGGTCTGGACCGTCGACCCCGGCCACCCCATCGCCGAGGGCGTGCCCAACCCGATCCGCATCGACAAGCAGGAGATGTACGGGGAGTTCTTCGACATCCCGGCGCCGGACGAGCTGGTCTTCATCAGCTCCTTCGAGGGTGGGGAGGTGTTCCGCTCCGGCTGCACCTTCCGGCGGGGCAACGGCCGCATCTTCTACTTCAGCCCCGGCGACCAGGAGTACCCGGTCTACGACCATCCCGACGTGCAGCGCGTGATCGCCAACGGGGTGCGCTGGGCACGGGACCCCCGGGGTGAGCGCCGCCTCCCCGGGCTGCGGCGGGTGGCCGAGCGGAGCGTCTGGTGAGCGCAGGCGCCCCGGACCCGCTGCGCACCGTGGTGGTGGGTGCGGGCGGCATGGGCTCGAAGTGGCTGGGGCTCGTGCACCGGTCCGCAGGGACCGTCCCGGTGGCCGTGGTCGACCTGGACACCGCCCGGGCTGCGGAGGCGGTCCGGACCGTGGGGGCCGACGGTGTGCAGCTCGCCAGTGAGCTGGGCGCGATCCTGGCCGAGGTGGAGGCCGACATCCTGGTCAACACGACCGTGCCGGCGGCCCACCACGAGGTCAGCCGCGCGGCGATGGAGGCGGGGCTCGACGTGGTCTCGGAGAAGCCCGCGGCGGACTCGCTGGCCGACGGGCTCCGGCTGGCTGCGGTGGCCCGCGCCACCGGTCGGCTGCTCAGCGTCAGCCAGTCCCGACGGCACACCCGCCACGTCCGCCGCCTGGCCCGTGCCGCGGGCGAGCTGGCGCCGACCGGAGCGATCAGCTGCTCCTTCGCCCGCGGACCCCGCTTCGGCGGGTTCCGGGAGGAGATGGAGCACCCGCTGCTGCTGGACATGGCGATCCACCCCTTCGACACCGCCCGCCTGCTGACCGGCGCCAAGCCGCGGAGCGTGCTGTGTTTGGAGTCCAACCCGCCCTGGAGCTGGTACAAGGGCGCAGCCGAGGCCGTCGCGGTCTTCGAGCTCGACGACGGCAGCCAGTTCAGCTACCACGGTTCCTGGTGCTCGCTGGGGGAGGAGACGTCGTGGAACGGGGCCTGGCGGGTCGAGACCCCCCAAGGCTCACTGCTCTGGGACGGTGACTCCGTGCCCCGGCTGGGCACAGGCACTGGATCGGTGCCGCTGGACGACCTCGACACCGAGTCCGAGGGCATCGCCGCGGGCCTGGACCAGCTGGTCGCCGCGGTCCGCGGTGGCCCGGTGCCCGATGGTGTGGTGATCGACAACCTGGGCAGTCTGGCCATGGTCGAGGCCGCCGTGCTGTCGGCGGAGCGGCGAGCCCAGGTCAGCATGGCCGAGGTGTGGGAGCAGGCTCTGGAGGTCGCACAGCAGCGGGAGACCGACCGGCACGTACGTGAGCTGCTGCCGGAGGTCGTGGCGCGGGCCTCTGGCTGACCCGTGGACAGCCCGCGGTAGCAACGCGTCGTCGAGGCGGTGCCGACCAGAACGCCCTGAGCCTGTCGAAGGGCGATCACCATGGGAGTGAGCCGGCCGTGCTTGCGCTTCGACGAGCTCAGCGCGTTGTCCCGGCCCGGCGGATCCCTCACCGATGGCGATCGGTGGAGGCCTCCGGCGCCGGGGTCGAGGAGGTGCCGACCACAGCGCCCTGAGCTTGTCGAAGGGCGATCAGCGCTGAAGGGCGGGCGGCCCGTGCTCGCGCTTCGACGGCTCAGCGCGTTGTTCCAGCCCTGTCCGATCCCTCACCGAAGGCGACCGGCACGACGGCCGACCGTCCTTCGCCCCCCGGGGATCAGGGCTGGTCGATACGCACCGTGCGGGTGAGGTGCCACCGGTCGTCGTCGGGGTCGAGCGCGGCTCCGACGACCGGGCTGACCATGCCGCAGCCCGGAGTCCGCGGCAGTGCGACCCGGTAGGTGCCCGTGTCGGTCACCGCGAGCAGCGCCGGCACCTCGGGCGGCGTCGCCGGGCACTCGCCGTCGACCTGGCCCCGGGTGAGAGTCCGGTCCGACACCTGCTCGAGCAGCGCGTCGCTCACGTCGGTGGTCCGGCGTTCGACCACGTGCTGGCCGGCGAGCTCGCACCAGACCAGCTCCACCACCGCAACCCCGTCGGGCACCGAGCCCTCGGCGAGGTCGGGGTAGAGGTAGCTGGCGCCGTCGTCGGAGAACCGCTCGGACGGGCACGCGTCCACGGCGAGGACCGGCGCCGGGTCGGTCACCAGCTCCGCACGCACCGACGACACGGCCGAGTCGTCCGTGCAGGAGGTGAGCAGCAGTGGCGCGGTGACCAGCAGACCCAGCAGGACTCTCCGACCTCTCGTCATCGCTGCTCGAACACCGCCACCGTCCGCGGCGGCACGCTCGCGGCTCCGGCCTCGGCGTCCCAGGTCGCGCCCTTCACCACCTCATCAGCGCCGTCGGCCTGGACAGCCGACAGCTCCAGCTCCGCACCCTCCAGTCCGGGCACCGTCTGGGTGAGCGTCTCGCCGGAGGCGTTGAAGACGACCAGCAACCCGTCCCGCTCGGGGTCGGCGTCCGCCCCGACGGTGTCGTCGATGCGCAGAACGATGACGTCGGCGCGGCCGTCTGCGGTGCCCGAGACCGGGAAGCTGACCTTCTGCTCGACCGCCTCGGCCGAGCCCAGCCGGAACAGGGGAGAGGAGTAGCGCAGCCGGAGCAGGTCCTGGGCGGCCTCGGCGGCGGCGTCGATGTCGGCCGGGGCCGGCTTGAGGTCGGGGTCGGCCAGCAGCGGACGCATGTAGTCCCACTTGTCCTCGTTGTCCGGCGCCGGCGGCAGCCCGCGGCCGAACCCGTTGTCGGTGCGGGTGAAGTCGAGGCTGTTGAACCAGTCGCCGGAGTCGTAGGAGTTGCGGTCCAGGCTCTTCGAGCGCAGCAGGTCCGTGCCGGCGTGCCAGAAGGTCACCCCCTGCCCGAGCGTCGCGGTCGCGAGCGAGACGGTGTTCATCCGCACCCGGTCCTCCATCGGCAGGTCGGGCGGCAGCTTGAACGTCAGTGCGTCGAACAGCGTCTCGTTGTCGTGGGCGTCGACGTAGGTGACCACCTCGTCGGGGTCGGTGGCGTAGCCGGCCGGGGCGCCGTTGTAGCCGATCTCCTCCCCGCTCACCACCTCACCGGTCTCGGCCGAGCGCAGCTCGAAGTCGCGCAGGTTGCCGGTGAGCCCGATCTGCACCAGGTCGGTGTCGTTGGGATCCGTGCCGCCGCTGCCGAAACCGGGTGTGCGCGGGTCCTCGTCGAACGGCCCGCCACCGCGGACGCCGTCGCGCAGCCGGTCGTTGAAGGTGGCGATGTGCGTCCCGTCGAGCTGGCCCTGGGTGGCCTGGGTGAAGCGGGCGTTGTCAGCCACCTCACCGAAGTTCCAGCCCTCGCCGTACAGCGTCACCGCCGACCCGTCGACGCCGTCGCGGGCCACCGTCAGCTCGTCCAGCGCCGCCCGGACCGCCAGCATGTTCTCCCGGCTGTGGTGGCCCATGAGGTCGAAGCGGAACCCGTCGACCTTGTAGTCGCGGGCCCACAGCACGGTCGAGTCGACCATCAGCTTCTGCGCCATCGCGTGCTCGGTGGCGACGTTCTGGCAGCAGGTCGACGTCTCCACCTCACCGACCGCGTCGAGCCGGTGGTAGTAGCCGGGCACCACCTTGTCGAGCACCGACTTCTCGGCCTGCCCGGAGGCGGCGGTGTGGTTGTACACCTGGTCGAGCACCACCCGCAGCCCGGCGTCGTGCAGCCCGCCGACCATGGCCCGGAACTCGGTCACCCGCTGCCCGCCGTGTGCGGTCTGAGCGGTGGAGGCGTAGGAGCCCTCGGGGGCCATGAAGTGCCACGGGTCGTAGCCCCAGTTGAAGGCGTCGGCGGCGGCGACCTCGGCGATGCAGGCCTGCTGCTCGGGGCTGTCCGGCGGCAGGGCGGCGAGGTCGCAGCCCGGCGTGCGCTGGTCGGCCGGGTCCTCGGGGATGGAGGCGATGTCGAAGGTCGGCAGCAGGTGCACGGTGTTGAGCCCGGCATCGGCCAGCTCGCGCAGGTGCCGCGTCCCGTTGCCGTCGGCGGCGAAGGCCAGGTAGGAGCCGCGCTGCTCGGCGGGGACGTCCTCGTCACCGATCGAGAAGTCGCGCACGTGCAGCTCGTAGATGGACTGGTCGACCTCGTCGCTCAGGGTCGGCGGCTCGGCCGAGCGCCACTGCTCGGGTGCCAGGTCGGGGTCGCGCAGGTCGACCAGCACCGAGCGGGTGGAGTCCAGCGTCAGCGCGACCGAGTACGGGTCGGTGACCAGCGTGGTCTCCACCGTGTCGGTCTCCGGCACGTAGACCCGCACCTCGTACAGGTAGTGCGCGCCGTTCCAGCGCGGCGTGCCGCGGCCGAGCCAGGTGCCGTCGGGATCGCGCCGCAGCTGGACGCGGGTGGCCTCCTCGACCGGACGGGTCTCCGCGCCGGCGCCGGGCCAGACCAGCAGGTCGACGTCCTTGGCGGTCGGCGCCCACAGCCGCAGCGACGGCCGGGCCGCACCGGGTCGTCCCTGCCAGGTGACGCCGAGGTCGGCGTCGGCGGCGTCGGCGTAGAGGTTGTCGAGGACGCCGGGCACCTGGACGCCGGTCGCGTCCTGGAGGCGTCCGATGTCGTCGTACATCGCCACCGCGAGCTGCCCGGTCAGCCACTCCTTCGCGGCCTTGTCGGTGGTGTCGAGCCGCAGTGCGACGTAGCCCTCCAGGTGCGGGAAGTCCTCGAGGACGTCCTCGGGCAGTCCGTCGGGCAGCCGGGTGAGCGGGACCGAGCGGGTGCCGGACAGCGTCTCGGCGTCGATGCCCGCCCCGCCCTCGGGTGCGCTGTGCAGCCGCCAGTCGAGCAGCTCGACGGGCAGGTCGCCGAGCGCGTCGGACGGCCAGGCCAGCAGGTCGTCGCGGACCCAGGAGGCGCGCTGCTGGCCGAGGTCGGGCGCGCTGCCGGGGGCGGCGGTGCTGACGGTGATCTGGTGGGTGGCGAGGACGTAGCTGATGGTGGTGACCAGCCCGTCGGCGGGGACGGTGAGAGTGACGTTGCCGCCGTCGGGGGTGCCGTAGCTCTCGTCCCAGCCCAGGCCGTGGGCGACCTTGAGCTCGTGGCTGCCGGCCGGCACCTCGGTCGACGACCAGGTGTAGGTGCCGTCGCCGTCGGGGTCCTGCAGCCAGGGGCGCATGCAGTCCGGGGACCAGTCGGCGGGGCAGCCGAGCTCGCTCTGCATCGAGCCCGGGGCGGTGAGGATCGGGCCCTGGGCGTCGCTGGTCACCCAGTGGGTGGCGTGGTCGTAGTAGAAGGTGACCGGGCCGCCGGGAGCGGTGTAGGAGATGTTGGCGCCGTCGCGGACCGCCCCGGCGCCGTAGTTCTCGTCCCAGGACCGGTTGACCGCGGCCTTGTAGGCGTGCGGGCCGGCGGGCAGGTCGATCGTGGCCTTCCAGAGGTCGTCGTCGGGGTCGAGGGTGAGCTGGGCCTGCTCGCAGTCGGGCGCCCAGTCGGCGGCGCAGCCCATCTCGCTGTTGTGGTCGCCGGGCACCGAGACCGCCTCGGGCTGCTCGACCGGTCCGGTGGGTCCGCCGGGGCCGATCGGCGGCGGGGCGGGCTCGCCGACCACGGCGGAGGAGGAGTCGGCGCTGAGGTTGCCGCTGGCGTCCTCCAGCACCACCCGGTACTCGACCAGGGTGCCGGCGGAGAGGTCGTCGACGTCGTGGAAGACCCGGTAGGGGGCGTTGTCGTCGGTGCCGAGCGGGCGCCACTCGCTGGTGCCGGCGGGACGCCAGGCGAAGCTGGCCTGGGCGAAGACGCTGTCGGTGGTGCCGGCGCGGATCTCGGCGCGGCCGCCCACGGTGGCCTGCTCAGCCGGCTGCCCGGGGCGTCCGTCGGGGCTGACGAGGACGACGTCGGGCGCGCTCTTCCGCTTCTTCAATTGCTGGTCGGCGCGGTAGACGACGGTGGACGCCGCGGGCACGGTGACCTCGACGCGGCCCTCGGCGTCGGCACGGAGCCGGGCGTCGTCGCCGTGGATGCCGCGCAGGCTGCCCCTCGGCGTCCAGGTGGGGATCGCGGCCGTCTGCTCCTCGGCGCCGGTGTTGACCACGACGAGGTACTCGCGGCGCTCCTCGCGGTCGATCCGGGAGAAGGCGTACAGGCCGGTCTGGTCGGAGGCGTAGCGGTGCTGCTGGGCGCCGTCGGCCAGCGCCGGGTGGTCGGCGCGCAGCTCGGACAGCTCGACGATCTGCTGGTACAGCGGGTGGCTGGTGTCGTAGCGGTCGCGGGACCCCGACGGACCGCCGAGGACCGGCTCGTCGGCGTACTGGGCGGTCTGGGTGGCGAACATGTCCTGGCGGGCGTCCTTGTCACCGCCGGCGCCGATGAAGCCCTGCTCGTCGCCGTAGTAGACGACCGGTTGGCCGCGGCTGGTGAACATCAGCTCGTGGGCGAGTCCGACCCGCTGCAGCAGCTCGGCGTCGTCCAGGCCCTTGGCCCCGAGCAGCATGGCGGCGCGGCCCATGTCGTGGTTCCCGAGGAAGGTGGGCAGCTGGTAGGCGTTGGAGTCGGTGTCGGTGTAGAGGTCGTCGGCGAGGAAGAAGTCGCGCAGCCCGGTGCTGCCCACGCCGCCGCCTGCGGCCTCGACCGCGCGGGCCTGGAAGCCGAAGTCGAGGACGCCCTGCAGCTGGCCCTCGGTGGTGAAGGTGGAGGTGTAGGCGGGGTTGGCGTCGAACACCTCGCCGAACATGAAGAAGTCCTCGTTGCCGGCGCGGGCGGCCTCGAGGACGGCGGGGGAGAACTCCTGCCAGAACTCCAGGTTGACGTGCTTGACGGTGTCGATGCGGAACCCGTCGATGCCGAACTCGGCCCAGGTGGAGTAGATGTCGATCATGCCGTCGACGACCTCGTGCCGTTCGGTCCACAGGTCGTCCAGGCCGATGAAGTCGCCGTGGGTGCTGGACTCGCCGGCGAAGGTGGAGTCGCCGCGGTTGTGGTAGAGCCGCGGGTCGTTGAGCCAGGCCGGGGTTTTGACTGTCGCGTCGGCCTCGTCGCGGAAGACCGGGGTGTAGGGGAACGAGGTGGCCGGGTCGATCTCGGGGAAGGTGTCGGTGCCGGCGTAGTCGGCGTCGTCGAAGGGGATGCCGGTGGCGTCGCGGTAGGGCTCGATCGCCTTGTCGACATAGGAGTACTCGCCCTCGGCGTAGTCGATGATGTCGGCGGTGTGGTTGGTGATGATGTCGAAGTAGACCTTCATGCCGCGGGCGTGGGCGGCGTCGATGAGGGCCTTCATCTCCTCGTTGGTGCCGAGGTGGGGGTCGATCTGGGTGAAGTCGGTGATCCAGTAGCCGTGGTAGCCCGCGCTGGCGTCGGCGTCCGCGCCCTGCACCGGGTTGTTCTCGAACGACGGCGTCAGCCAGATCGCGGTGGTGCCGAGGCCCTCGATGTAGTCGAGCTGCTGCTGGAGGCCGGCGAGGTCGCCGCCGTGGTAGAAGCCCTTGTCGGTGGGGTCGAAGCCGTGGTCGAGCCGTCCGCCGGTGATGCCGCCGGTGTCGTTGGACGGGTCGCCGTTGGCGAAGCGGTCGGCCATCACGAAGTAGAACTGCTCGGTGGTGACGGGCGCCCGCAGCGAGTCCTGCGCGAGGTCGGCGTCGGCCTTCGTGGCGTCGCCGGGGAGCTCGGCGGAGCGGACGTCGACCGCGTCGGTCTCGGAGTCGTAGGCGACCTCGACCTCGGTCGGGGCCTCGAGCACCAGCGGACGGTTGGCGGCCGGGTGCGACTCGTCCCAGGTGCCCCCGATGGCGACCTTGAGCTCCCAGCTGCCGGCCGGGACCGTGAACGTGGCCGCGTACCCGGTGCCGCCGGTGGGCTCGAGGACGGTCTCGGTGCAGCCGGGATCCCAGTCGGAGGCGCAGCCGAGCTCGCTCTGCAGGCTGCCGACCAGGGTGACGAGCTCGTCCTCGGCCTGCGCCGGGGTGGGAGCGGCGGTGACCGTCAGGCCGGTGGCGGTGATCGCCAGCGCGCTGAGCAGGGCCGCGGTGCGGCGGTGGCGCGTGGAGGCAGGGGTGGTCGGGGTCGGTCGCATCGTTGCGATCCCTTCGGGAGGCCGTCCGGATCTGGCGAGCGTAAGCCTGCGGATGAGCGCTGGGCAACGGGCGTCCTCGTCGGAGCCCTCCCGCACCTCTCGGCACCCGGAGCCACCTCTCACGCGCCACCTCGGCCGTCGGCGCAGGCCCGGGATCCAGCAGGGGCCGGCAGCACGGACGAGCGGGGGATCGCCGGGCCGCCGGTCCCTCACAGGGCCGGCCCGGCTCCTGCCGGGATGAGGGAGGTCCTCACCCGGGAAGGCCGAGCACCACGATCTCGTGGTCGAGGAGCTTCGGCACCTCCACCGTGGCCGTGCCGGCGTCGGTGGACACCGTGACGTCCGTGTCCGCCACCAGGGCACGGCCCCGGATCTCGCCCGTCAGCCGGGGATCTCGCACCTGCACCCGGAAGGGGCCCAGCGGGATCAGCTCGTGCAGTGAGCCGGGCACGGGGCTGGGTGCGGTGTTGGTGACCAGGTGCACGACCAGTGCCGAGTCCTGCTCGTAGACGTGGCAGTCGATGTCGCCCGCGCCGTCGACCTCGAGCAGCGGCGGCGCCGGGTGCGCCCAGCGGACCACGTTGCCGAGCAGCTGGAGGCTGTCCGGCCGGTGGTCCCGGGACGCCGCCCGGTCCAGGTCGGCGGCGAGGTAGGCGATCCGCCCACCCGCCGGGTGCTCGCGGACGGTGAGCACCGGGGTGCTGGTCGGCTCGGTGCGGAGCCAGGCCAGCTCCGGAGGGTAGAAGGGGAAGGGCTCGACGTAGGTGGCGGCGACATCGGCGTCGACGGCACGCACGCCCTCCAGCCGACCGCCGAGGGCGAGGATGGTGGTCCCCGCCAGGCGCGACCGCAGCGGCGAGGACTCGTCGGCCACGGCGTCGTCGAACCGCAGGTAGTCGTGGCGCTGCCAGTCCTCGATGTCGAAGGCGTAGGGCCGCACCGTGCCGCGGGAGCTGCCGGTGGCCGACACGCCGAGCACGTCGGCCAGCCCGAAGTCGTCCAGGAGCTGCCCGTCGGCATCCTTCAGGCTGGTCTGCCCGGTCGCCACCACCGATCCTCCGCGGGCCGCGAAGGCCCGTACGGCCTCGCACTGCTCGGGGGACATCACGGCGAGGTCGGGCAGCACCAGCACGCCGATCTCCTCGCTGAGCCCGGCGACGTCGTCGGCGTGCACCGGCAGGTAGGGGATCCTGGCCCGGCGCAGTGCCGCGACCATGCCTCGGTTGGGTGCTACCGCGGTGTTGTCCACGTCGTCGCGGCCGTGGAAGTAGGAGTTGGCCTGGGACCACACCACGGCGACCTGGGCCCGAGGTGTCCGGTCGGTGAGGTAGCGCTCGTTGCGCTCGTGGAAGGTGAAGATGGGTTCGGCGGTGGCGTACTGACGCCGGTCCTCGTGGTAGGCGCTGATGTGGTGCCACCACGGCTGGATGCCGCCGGCCGTCCCGGAGGCAGACCACACCCGGACCTCGGCCTCGGGCATCGACGTCGAGCGGAAGAAGCCCGCCCCCGCGGCGTACATCGCCTGGCTCTCCGGCATGAGGACGTCCCAGCCGGCGAGCTGGTGCAGGCGCTTGCCGACCTCGGCGTTCTCGGCGAAGCCGTCCCGCTGGGTGCGGCGCTGGTGGTCGACGAACAGGATCTTCGCGTCACGGGTGAGCTCGCGGAGGTCGGTGAACCGCTTGACCTGGTCGGCCAGGTCGCCGTGCAGCATGCCCACCCAGACGCAGTCGGGGCCACCGGCCTCGGTGGTCACCGCGGTGTTCTGCCGCCAGATCTCGACCCGGCGCCGGTCGTTCCACCGCACCCACTCCCGGAAGACCGGGTCGTCCCAGTCCCGGCGAGCCGGCAGCGCCTCACCGACGGCGTCGCGGAAGCGGGTACGGCAGTAGGTGCAGTAGCAGATCTGGTGGCTGGCGAGCCCGGCCCAGCTGTTGTCGGCGAAGCCGTCGGGTGCGCTGCGTTCGATGATCTCGCGGAAGACCGCAGGCAGGTACTCGTCGTAGTAGGGGCTGTTGACGCAGGAGATGTAGGCGGCGCCCGCCCGGTACGGAGCGCCGTCGGCGTCGCAGCTGAACCAGTCCGGGTGCGCGGCGTAGAACTCCTCTCCCGCCCGGTTCGAGTCCATCCGGGCGATGACGCTCAGCCCGTCGGCCCGTGCGTGGGCCACGATCTCGCCGTAGAGGTCGCGATCACCCAGGTGGCTCGCCCGGTGCTGCAGCGGGAACGCGCTGGGGTAGTAGGCGACGATGCCGCCGGCGTTGACGATGACGCCCTGGATCCGGGTCGCCTTCCACTGCGCCCGCCACAGCTCTGGGTCGTAGCGCTCGGGGTCGGTCTCGGTCAGGTTGGTCTGGCCCCAGCGCAGCGTGCGGCGGTACCAGGGGAGTGCAGCGTCGGACATGGTGGATCGCTCCTTCTCTGGGGCGGATTCGGTCGGGTGGTTCTGCGCGTTCGTCGGCGGTGCTGCTCAGCCCTTCACGCCGCTGCTGGTGATGCCCTCGACGATGTAGCGCTGGGCGAACAGGTAGACCACCAGCACCGGTGCGACAGTGAGCGTCGAGGCAGCCATCAGGGTGCTGACGGTCGTGAAGAACTCGCCACGGAAGAGGGCCAGCGCCACCGGGAGCGTCTGCAGCGACGTGGAGTTGAGGAAGATCAGCGGGCCGAACAGGTCGTTCCAGCTCTCGATGAAGGTGAAGATGCCGACCGCCGCCAGGGCGGGCTTGACCTGGGGGATCATCACCCGGAAGAAGATCTGCAGCGTCCCTGCCCCATCGATGCGGGCGGCGTCCTCGAGCTCTCGAGGCAGGCCGAGGAAGGCCTGGCGGAGCAGGAACGTGGCGAAGACCGGGGTCAGGACCCTCGGCACCCACAGCGGCAGGTGGGTGTCGATCCAGCCGAGCTGCTGGAAGAGCGCGTACTGGGGGATGAGGTAGACGATGCCGGGGACGATGGCGGTGGCGAGGACCACCGCGAAGAGCACGCCCTTGCCGGGGAACTGCATCCGGGCGAAGGCGTACCCGGCCAGCGCTCCGATCAGGAGGACCCCGACCACGTTGAGGACGGCGAGCTTCACGCTGTTGAGGAAGAAGGGCGCGACGGCCTCACCCGCCACGGCGTAGTTGTCCAGCTCCAGACGTGGACCGGCCAGCCCCAGCGGGTCGGCGGCGATGGCCGCCTCGGTCCGCAACGAGTTGTTGATCATCCAGAGCAGCGGGGTGGCGAAGACGACGACCAGGGCGAGCATGAACAGCACCCGGACGAACGACCATCCGCTGAGCCGGCGGACGCGTCGGCGGTGACCTCGGTGCTGCTCGCCACCGGGTGCACCCGGCAGCGCGGTCTGCTTCTCGAGGACGGTCATGCGTAGAACACCCACTTCTTCTGCAGTCGCAGCTGGATGACGGTGAGGGCCACGATGAAGAGGAACATCGCCCACGCCATGGCGGACGCGTAACCGAGCTGGCCGAAGGAGAACGCGTTCTGGAACACGTAGTAGATGAACACCGACGTGGCGTTCCCCGGTCCGCCGGAGGTCATCACGAACACCACCCCGAAGATCTGGAAGCTCAGGATGAACTGGGTGATGAGCACGAAGAACAGCTGGGGAGTCAGCAGCGGCAAGGTGATCCGGAAGAACCGTGCGGGCGGGCTGGCCCCGTCCACGTCGGCTGCTTCGTACAGCTCCTTCGGGATCGCCTGCAGGCCGGAGAGCAGGATGACCATCGGGTAGCCCACGCCCTGCCAGACGGCGACGACGATGACCGCGACCAGGGCGAACGTGGAGTCGGCGAGCCACTCCGGACCGTCGATGCCGACCAGACCCAGCACCTGGTTGATCACGCCCTCGGGGGCGAAGAACTGGGTGAAGACCAGGCTGATGGCCACGATGCTGGTGACGTAGGGCGTGAAGTAGGCGGTGCGGAAGAAGGAGCTGCTGATCCGCCCCCCGCGGTTGCACAGCACCGCCAGCAGCAGGGCCAGGACGACGGTGAGCGGGATCGAGCCCAGCGTGAACAGCAGCGTGATCTTCACCGAGTTGACGAGCAGCTCGTCGGCCGGCATCGCGGTGAAGTTGTCCAGCCCGATCCAGGTCGGTGTGGTGAAACCGTCCCAGGAGTGGAAGGAGGCCCACAGCGACACGAGGAGCGGATACGCCTGGAACACCGCGATGCCGATGACCAGGGGAGCGACGAACGCCCAGCCCTGCAGGGCGGCGCGCCGCCGCTGTCGCCGTCGCTCCGGGCGGGCGACCGCCGACGCGGTGGGCTCTGTCAGCACGGACATGTCAGCCGATGACACGCTCGACCTGGGCCCGGACACTGGTCAGCGCCTCCTCGACGCTGATCTCGCCGATGTAGGCGCGCTCGAGCTGGGGGCGGTAGAGCTGCACGGCTTGCGCGGTGGCTCGGGTGGAGTTGACGGTGGTCTGGTACCCGGCCGCCTCGGCGAACAACGCCATGTTCTCGCCCTGGGTGGAGGTCTTCTCGACCAGTGCGGCCGCTTCCCGGTGCAGCGGGATGAAGGCGCCGGCCTCGGCGAAGATCGAGCCCGACTCGCGGCCCACCATCCACTGCAGCAGCTCCCAGCCGCGGTCGACGTCAGCGGACTCCCGGGGTACCACGAAGACCGAGAGGCTGCCCTCCTGCCGCTGCTCGACCTTGGCCGGCATCGGGGCGACGTCCCACTCGAAGTCGGTGACGTTCTCCCGCATGTAGGTGGCCAGGCCCATGGTGCCGAAGAACATCCCGAGGTTGCCGGCGGTGAAGAGCCTCAGGTCGGCGTCCTCCCCGGTGAGGTAGGCCCAGGTCGGCTGCACCTTGTGCTTGAGGGTCAGGTCGACCACCCACTGGATCGCCTCGATGCCGGCCGGGTCGGCCAAGGTGAAGCTGGTGCCGTCGGCGGAGAAGATCCCCGGGCCGCCGTTGTTCACGGCGAAGGTGTTCTCGAAGCCGGTGTCGGTCCACAGGCAGATGCCGTACCGGTCCCCTCCGGTGACCTCCTGGGCGGCAGCGAGCACGTCGTCCCACTGCCACTGGTCGGGTACCCAGCTGCTGGGCGGGGTGATCCCCGCCTCCTGGAGCATCGTCTTGTTGTAGAAGAGGACCCGCGGCGATGACCCGATGGGCAGGCCGCCCTGCCCGGACTCCAGAGCGGTGAAGGCGGCGACGTCGGCGAAGTACTCCTCCTCGCTCAGACCGCTGATCCGCTCGCCGAGGTCGGCCAGCTGCTCCTTGTCGGTCATCTCGCGCACGAAGTCGTCGTTGAGCCGCATCAGACCCGGCGGCTGCCCGCCCGAGAGCAGCGTGCGGAACCTGGTCTGGTAGTCGTCGAAGGGGACATCGGCCTGGCGTACGACCGTCACACCCGACTGGGCCTCGTAGGCGTCCAGGCTCTGGGTGTAGAGATCGGCGAAGTTGTCCGACCAGTTGGCGAAGGACACCTCGTTGGGCGTCGCGGAGCCAGCCGGCCCGCCACCGCAGGCGGCCAGTGCCCCGCTGGCGCCCAGGGCGCCGAGGCCGGAGATCAGGCTGCGTCGGCTGATCCGTGTCATGGTCATCGTTCTCCTCGGGTACGTGGTCAGACCCCTGCGGCGACGTCGGCGCGAGCCGACGGTTCCACCACGTGGGGGTAGGCAACAGTGGTCAGGAAGTCGTCGAAGTCGTCGGCGAGCGCGATCTGCAGGAAGACGTCTCTGGCGGCCGGCGGGAAGTCGGGCCCGAGGGCGGCGACCTGCTCCTCCACCAGGGTTCGGACGGCCTCGGCGGTGATGGGCTCACCCGAGGTGGTCCGCGTCCCGGAGTGCACCCACTGCCACACCTGGGCCCGGGCGATCTCGGCGGTCGCCGCGTCCTCCATGAGGTTGTCGATCGCCGCGGCGCCAACGCCGCCCAGCCAGGACCGCAGGTAGCGCAGGGCGACCGAGACGTTGCTGCGCAGGCCCTCATCGGTCACGGCGCCGGGGGTCTGGTCCACTGCCAGGAGGTCGGCAGCGGAGACGTGGCCGTCGGGCAGCACGTCCTTCTGGTGCGGACGGTCCGCCAGCACGGTGGTGAAGGCGCTGCGGCAGATGTCGACCAGGCCGGGGTGGGCCACCCAGGAGCCGTCGAAGCCGTCGCCGGCCTCGCGCTCCTTGTCGGCCCGGACCTTGTCCAGCGCGGTGGCGTTGACGTCGGCGTCGCGGCTGGGGATGAAGGCCGACATCCCGCCGATCGCGTGGGCGCCGCGCCGGTGGCAGGTCTGCACCAGCAGGGTCGTGTAGGCGCGCATGAAGGGCACCGTCATGGTGACGGCGTTGCGGTCCGGCAGCACGAACCGGGCTCCCCGGTCGCGGTAGTACTTGATGAGGCTGAACATGTAGTCCCAGCGCCCGGCGTTGAGCCCTGCCGCGTGGTCCCGCAGCTCGTAGAGGATCTCCTCCATCTCGAAGGCGGCCGGGATCGTCTCGATCAGCACGGTCGCGCGGATCGTCCCGTGCGCGATGCCCAGCCGCTCCTGGGCGAAGGTGAAGACGTCGTTCCACAATCGGGCCTCGAGGTGGCTCTCGAGCTTGGGTAGGTAGAAGTAGGGTCCGCTGCCGTTGGCCACCAGCCGGTGGGCGTTGGCGGCCAGGTAGATGGCGAAGTCGAACAGGGCGCCGGCGACCGGTGTGCCGTCGACGAGCACGTGCTCCTCCAGCAGGTGCCAGCCCCGGGGCCGGGCGACGATGGTCGCCAGCTCCTCACCGAGGCGGTACTCCTTGCCCTGCTCGGTCGTGAAGTCCAGGTCGCCGTGCACCGCGCGGTGCAGCGTGACCTGGGCGTCGACCAGCTTGTCCCAGCTCGGGGTGATGGCGTCCTCGAGGTCGGCGAGCCAGACCTTGGCGCCGGAGTTCAGCGCGTTCACCGCCATCCGGCGCTCCGGAGGGCCCGTGATCTCGACCCGGCGGTCGTCCAGACCTGGCCCGGCGGAGGCCACGTTCCACTCACCTGAGCGGATGTCGGCGGTCTCGGGCAGGAAGTCGAAGTCCTTGCCTGCCGTGATGGTGCGGGCCCGCTCCGCTCGCAGCGCCAACAGCTCTCGACGACGTCCGTCGAAGTGGTGGTGGAGCTGCTCGACCAGCTCGAGGGCCTGGGGGGTGAGCACCCGCTCTGCGTCGGGACGGGAACTTCCAAGGATCTGGATCATCAACTCTGACTTCCGCATGATGGAAACTACTATTCGACATGCGGAACGCTATGGTGTGTGAGCGGTCCCGTCAACAGGTCGGAGGAAAAGATGGCCGGTGGTGCAGTCCAGTCGGTGCAGCGCGCTGTGGCCGTGGTGGAGGCGCTGACCGCAGCCGGCGGGCAGGCGTCGCTCAGTGAGCTCGTGGCGGCGACCGGTCTGCCGCTGACCACCGTGCACCGCCTGCTGGCGACGCTGGGCGAGCACGGGCTGGTGCGTCAGACGCACAACCGGCTCTACGCCCTGGGGCCGCGCTTCCTCAGCTACGGCGAGGTGGTCCGCCAGACCCTGAGCACGTGGGCCCATCCCGTGCTCCGGGCGCTGACCGAGCAGACGTCCGAGACCGCGAACTTGGCCATCCTGTCCAACGACCGGGTGATCTACCTGGCGCAGTCACCGTCGCCCTACACCATGCGGACCTTCACCGAGGTCGGCCGGCAGGTCGATCCGCACTGCACCGGGGTGGGCAAGGCACTGATGTCGGCGCTGCCCGACGACGAGGTCCGCGCCATCGTCGAACACGCCGGCATGGAGCCGCGGACGTCGCAGACGATCACCACGGTGGCAGGGCTGCTCGAGGAGATGGCCGCCATCCGTTCCCGCGGCTACGCGATCGACGACGGTGAGCAGGAGGTGGGGGTGCGCTGCATCGCGGTCGCGGTTCCGACCAAGAGCGTCCGGCTGGCCGTCTCCATCTCCGGGCCCTCGGCGCGGGTGACGACCGAGCGGGTGCCCGAGCTGGCCCCGGTCGTGCTCGACGCGGCCGACCGGCTGGCCCTGATCGTCGACGGGCGCGAGGCGGGCGGAGCTGTCGCGGCACCCTGACCCGCGGGGAGCGTGAGCCGACGGAAGTCGGGGCGGAGCCCCCGGACCAGCGCCGTCCTTCCTCCTGAGCAATCGCCTGCGCGCCGGTCGCCGGGCGTGCTCAGCGAAGACTCATCCTTGGCCGAGGGCGGTGGGTCAGCCGGTGACGAGGGCTTGCAGCTCTCCGACCACGACGTCGACGGACTCGCTACGTTGCACGACCTCCGTGCCGGAGGCGTCGCCGGCGGTCCAGTCGACCTCCCAGGTGGTGGTGGCGGTGACCGTGTGGGTGGCTTCTGGCTGGTCGGGCGTAGCGGACCGCCGCTCCCAGGTGTAGCCGCAGTTCGGCGAGGACTCCTGGGGCGCGACGGAGCTGTCCCAGGCGGCGGCACTTGCCGGTTCGCACGTGACGCTGCCGCCGTCGCCGGTCGTGAAGGTCACCGAGGTGGCGGTCGCCTCGAGGGACACCTCGACGCCGAGGGACTCCTCGGAGTCGGTGAGCGAGGTCGGCCCGTCGGTCCAGAACCAGTACGGATAGCCGACCACGTAGATGTCCCACGGGTTGATGTCGGCGGGCGGCCCGATCTGCGGAGTGCCGCCTCCGAACTCGATCTCGGCGATCAGCGACAGAGCGGCGACCTCGGGGTTCACGTCTGGCTCCGGTTCAGCCTCCGGAGCCTCTGCTGCGGGAGCGGGTTCCGCAGGCGCAGCTTCTGCTTCAGGTTGGCGGTCAGCGGGTGTGCACCCGGCGTCGTAACCTTGCGCGACTGCGTCATCGCAGGATCCGATGCCGGGAACCGCTGCACGTGAGTTCGGGTCCCAAGCAGGAGGGGCCGGTGGCGGGAAGTCATGGCCGTTCGCCCCGTCAGTATTGGCCGCAGAACGGTTGCGAGATGGTCCTGATATCCCTGGTGGATCGGGTTGACGCGAGCGCAGGCCGGGTCTCCCGGCGCCATCGGCCGACTCTTCGTCCGAGCCCCGACCGCCGTCACTGCTTCGCTCGGCGTGGTACTCAGCGAGGCCGCCATTCAAATCGATCTCGACCTTGCCCTCGCTAGACGATTCGTCGGCTATCGCGCTCGGCGCAGAGGGCACTGCGAGTATGGCCATCAGTAGGGACACGGCCCCTGTAGTTGCTATGCGAAGGTGTCCGCGCATGGTGTCTCCGAGATCGGCTCGTCCACTGGGACCGAATCGAGCTCAGTCGCTTTCCAGGGCGCGTCTGGTGCTCTAGTCATGTCGATCCGATCAATGCTGAACTCGTAGCCGCGCTCGACAACGTCGCCCTCCGAAGTCCGAACAACTGCCTCCCGGAAGTCCACACACGCGAAGATGGCGACAGACTCTCCGGAGTCAACTTCACGTTGGTAATCGCCTGCATCGACGACGGTGAAGTCGACCGCTCCGGTTGTCGTCCAGTTCTTTCGCTCGAACTCAGCGAACTCGGTCTGCCAGTACGATAGGTAGGAGCCTGAGAAGTAGGGGGCGAGTTCGCTCTCTACGTTGTCGAAATCTCCAGCGACCAGCATCGCTTCTGCGCGCTCGCGACCTTGCACGTACCGCTCTGCGGCTGCTTTGATCGCCGCCTCCTCCTCGGAAACATCTGAGGTGGTAGTACCAGAAGGGCTTGGCGCTGCTGGAGTGGGCAGGACCGCCGTCGGCGCGGGCTCCGGATCCTCGCCCTGGCAGCCCGAGATCAGCAGGCCACACGTCAGCCCGATGCCCGCCAAGGCAGCACGCAGCCGTCGTCTCACGAGATCCGCTCCTCCCTGGGGTGAGGCCTCGAGCCGTCTCGGTCGTCATCCTGCCACCGGGATCCCCGCGACCCACAGCCTTTCAACAGAACCTGTGGATAAGTCATGTGGATTGGGGATAACCGGCCGCGAAAGCCACAGGAACCGCGACTGCCGGTACGACCGAGACGGTCGCACCGGCAGCGCTCAGCACGGATCAGGTGCCGAAGGCGGTGAAGCGGTTGCGCTTGTTCCAGTCGACGATGTCGTTCTGGTGGTACCAGACGCCGTTGCGGCTGGGCGCGTCCGGGTCGGCGATCTTGTAGCGGGTCTTGTCGTAGCCGACGATCGCGATGTAGTGCCCGGCGCTGTAGGGCTCACCGGCGACGCTGTTCATGTTGATGACCACGGGATAGCCGTTGTGGATGCTGATCCGGGTGCGGTAACGCAGCCGCTCCTTCAGCGTCCCGGCTGCGGGGATGTAGAGCCGGTAGCGGAACGACTTGCCGCCGAGCCCGAGCCGGGCGTTGAGCGTCCAGGCGATCTCGCGGGGCTCCTGGAGCCCGTGGCTGCCCTCCGGCCCGATCCCCATCTGCTTGCGCAGCGAGTTCTGGGTCGGGGTCTTGCCCTTGGCCGACAGCGCGATCCGACCGGACGCCGCCGCGCACCAGTTCTGGGTGGCCTGCCGCTGGTAGGTGTAGCGCAGCACCTTGCGGTCGGGGATGCCGGGCTCGGGGATCGGCGGCATGGCGGCCGCGATCTCGGTGAGCTGGGGCAGCGCCGACAGCCCGGCGCCGAGTCCGAGGGCCGCGGTGACGCCGAACGCGTGCCGGCGGCTCAGCTGGGGAGGGGTGGGAGTCATCGATCAGTCCTTCCGTTGGGGTGGCCTCAGACGACCACGCCGCAGGGTCACCCCCAGCGCCGGATCTTCTGACCGCTGGAGCGTTGATCTACTCTCGAAGGGTCAACGACGACACGTAGGAGGAGCGACGATGCTCTTGGACCGGTTCCTGCGGAAGCCGACGGCGAAGGAGGCCACCCCTCCACCGATCTCGGCCACGCACCCGTCGAGCTACGCCGACCAGGTGGAGCTCGCGCTGATCGCTGCGGTCTTCACCACGGCCACCGCGACCGATCCCGCCTGCGAGCCGGACGAGATCCGCCGGGCGGTCGACCGCTGGCACCTGCACCGGGCCTGCCGCGCCGACAAGCTCACCCACATCACCGGTCTGGACGACTACGCCTTCGCCCGGGTCATGCGCAACCCCTGCCTCTTGGGCGGACGTCCGCGCACCTGCGTGGTCCAGGACGCCGCGGACGCGCTGATCGCCGTCGGCCTGCTGACGTCCGCGGACGTCGCCCAGCACCGCGAGGAGGCCCGCACCCAGCTGCTCCAGGTGCGCGGGTTCGACGAGTCCACGGTGGGCCACTTCTTCGACGCGCTGGAGCTGCCGGCCGTCCCGCACGCCACCGTCTCCTGAACCAGCCGGACGTCCACGAGCCCTGATCTCGTGCGCCCGCACCCCGTGACATCCGCCGAGCCGGACGGTTAACTGCGACGCGAGGGCCGTGCCCTCTTCCAGACGACCCCACCCCCCTGAAAGGTCGCCATGTCTGACTCTGCTGCGCTCTCCCGCCGTTCGCTGCTCCGCCTCGGCGGGGCCGTGGGCCTCACCGGAACGGTCGGCGCCGGTCTCGTCGCCCCGTTCCAGGCGGTCGCCGAGCCGTCCCGGACGCGCATCGACTACCTCGACCTCGACCCGGTCACCAGCACCACCCGGACGTCCCGCGAGGGCGCCCGCCCGGTGGCCGAGTTCGCCGCCCGCACCACCAGCGCCTTCTCCACCCTCGCCGTCACCTGGGCCGCTACCGACGCCCCTGCGCCGGACGTCCGCTACCGGGTCCGCCGCGACGGCCGCTGGAGCGGCTGGGCCCCGCTCGGCGACGGACCGGTGGGCCGCACCGAGGGCACCGTCGGCCCCCGCGACGGCACGGACCCGATCTTCGTCGGGGACTGCGACGGCGTGGCCGTCCGGGTGCTCGACGCTCCCGATGGCGACGTCGCCGACCCGCAGGTCGTGCTCATCGACCCCGAGCGGCTCGCCTCCGACCGCGAGGTGCCGGGTGACCGCCTCGGGACGACCGCGGCGCCGGCCCGTCCCGAGCTCACGTGGCGCGGCGGCTGGGGCGCGGATCCCAACCTGGGCAGCACCTGCCGCGGCCCGAACCCGACGCTGCACGCCGCGATCATCCACCACACCGCCGGCACCAACAGCTACACCCAGGCCGACTCGGCGCAGATCATCCGCGGCATCCACGCGTACCACACCAACACGCTGGGCTGGTGCGACATCGGCTACAACTTCCTCATCGACAAGTGGGGCCGGATCTTCGAGGGCCGCGACGGCAGCGTGGAGTCCAACGCCCACGGTGCGCACGCCGGCAGCTGGAACACCGATACCGTCGGCATCTCCTTCATGGGCAACTACGAGACCGCCGCCGCGACCTCGGCGATGCTGGAGTCCGCCGCCCGCCTGGCGGCCTGGAAGCTCGCGCCGTACGGCCGTGACCCGGAGAGCCGGGTGACGCTGGCCGGCAAGACCATCTACCGGATCGCCGGCCACGGTGACGTGATGGCGACCGCCTGCCCGGGGCGGAACGTCATCGCCAAGATGGCCTCGCTGCGGTCGCGGACCGCGGCACTGATCGGCTGACCGCTGCGGCTCGGGGCCTCGCGGGGCCCCGAGCCGGGTCGCCGTGCGCCTCCAGCCAGGACAGCACGCCCGCGCGTAGTCCTTGGACAGCCCGTGGCCGCGCGTGTGGGAGGAGGCGCTGATCCGCGACCAGAACACCCCCGGCGACGGGGGCGGCGTCCAGGTCGAGGACGCCGTCGGTGAGCAGCCACTCCTCGACCTCCACCCCCTGCTCGGCGAACGCCGCCGCGAACGGCGGGAACCACTCCGGGTGCTCGTGCAGGGCGTAGATCGTCGGCCGGCTCATGTCGCCGTCCTCACGCTGGCTCCAAGGCGGATGCCTTCCGGTGGGTCGTCGACGTCCGCAGGGTCGGGGGATCCCGGCCTCGTGGTGACGTCTGTCAGCAGCCGCCCGGGACGGTGTAGTCCTGTGGGCCCAGATGCGTCCGCAGGGGTGGTCGACCGATGCCTGGGTGTGCTGAGCATGAGGTACCCCGACAACTGAGGAGAACCCCCGTGCCCCATGTGTCACGCCTCATCCCACCCGCAGCCCTCGGTGCGGCCGCCGTCCTGGTGGCCGGTCTGGTCCCGGCGGTCCCGGCGTCCGCCGAACCGGCCGAGCAGATCGCCTGGCAGCCCTGCTACGCCGACCTCACCGAGGGCCTGGAGTGCGCCCTGGTGCCGGCGCCGCTCGACTACGACGACCCCGACGGCGAGCAGATCGACCTCGCGATGGTCCGGCTGCCGGCGTCGGACCAGGAGAACAAGATCGGCTCGCTCTTCGTCAACCCGGGCGGTCCCGGTGGTTCGGCGGTGGAGTTCGTCGCCGCCGGCGGGCCGCAGCTGCAGGAGTGGATCGGCGCTGAGGCGTCCTCCCGCTACGACCTGGTGGGCATCGACCCGCGGGGCATCGGCCGCAGCAGTCCGCTGGACTGCTTCGCGACGGTCGAGGACGCGCTGCCCGCGACCAAGCCGGGCGCCTTCCCCGTCGAGGACGAGGAGCTGCCGGCCTTCGAGGCCGCTGACCGCAACCTCGCCGAGGCGTGCGCGGAGAACGGTGGTGCCATCGCCGAGCACATGTCGACGGCGAACGTGGCCCGCGACCACGACCACGTCCGCGAGCTGCTGGGGGAGGAGAAGCTGCACTACTACGGCATCTCCTACGGCAGCCAGCTCGGATCGACCTACGCCAACATGTTCCCCGACCGGGTGGGTGCGCTGGTGGTGGACGCCGTGATCGACCCGGTGAAGTGGGCGAACCGTCCGGGCCGGCTCCCGTTCCTGACCGCGATCCGCTCCGGCGAGGGCGCCACCGAAACCCTCGACCGCTTCCTGGAGCTGTGCGAGGACGCCGGGCCGCAGACGTGCGCGCTCGCCCCCGACGCCCGGCCCCGGTTCGACGCGCTGGCCGAGCGGGTGCGGGAGGATCCGATCGAGCTCAGCGATCCGTCGACCGGTGAGGTGCTGGTGATCGGCTACGACGAGCTGCTCGCCTTGACGATGAACCTGCTCTACAACGCCCCGCTCTTCCCGCTGCTGGCTGAGCTGCTGGCCCAGCTGGAGGCGGGTGCCAGCCCCGAGGAGCTGGGACGCGCCGCCCAGCAGGCCCAGCTGCTGGACGCCGACACCGCCCGGTCGACGCTGGCGCAGTCCGCCGACGCCCCGTTCCCCGAGATCCCCGACACCGTCAACGCCAACCAGGGCTTCGTCGGGGTCGGCTGCAGCGACAGCGAGAACCCCAGCGACCACGAGCAGATCGACCGGGCCGGTGACCGCTCGGTGCGCACCGACGGCCCCTTCAGTCAGGTGTGGACCTGGGCCGGCAGCACCTGCAGCGTCTGGCCCTTCACCGACGAGGACCGCTACACCGGCCCGTACACGAGCCAGACTGCGGCGCCGGTGCTGGTCGTGGGCAACCGCGAGGACCCAGCCACCCGCTACGAGGGTGCCCAGGCCCTTCGCGGCCTGCTGCCGAACAGTGCCCTGCTGACCACCGAGACCCCGGGGCACGGGGCGCTCGGGGCCAACGTGTGCGCCGGGGAGCTGGTGGGGCAGTACCTGCTGGATCCGAACAGCGCCGGTGAGATCGACGGTCGGGTCTGCGCGATGGAGGGCAACCCGTTCACTGACGATCCGCAGGCCGCTGAGGGGCCGAGCCAGCTGCGGCAGCTGGTGCGTGAGCAGAACGCGCCGCAGCTGAGCCTGACGCGTTCCTGAACGACACCGTGGGAGCGGCCGCCAGCCCGGATGCTGTGCGGCCGCTCTCCGCGCGTTTAGAAGGGCGCGTCCGACATCCCAGCCCGGATGCCTCGGAGGGCGGTGGTTGCTCCGTCGGGCCTCGGTAGAGTGCCACTGAAGCCGCCCGGCCCGACAGGCAAGTCAGCACGACGAGCCTCCCACCCGTGCGGGAAGTTCCGTACTTCCTGGGGTTTGTCGTGCCATTGTTCCGCGGGTCCGCGGCGCACCTCCTCGAGCGCGTCCGCGCTGACACGCTGGTGGACGTGCTGAGCGAGCAGTTCCGGCGGCAGGTCGGCCACCGCCCGAGCCCGGCGGAGCAGCGGTCCTGGCGCGAGAGCCTCGCCGTGCTGGCCAACGACCTCAACGACGCCGGGCTGTCCGGTGTGGAGATGCTGCTCGAGTACCAGCTGCCGCTCACCAGCAAGCGCGTCGACGCGCTCCTCTGCGGTACCTCGCCGAAGACCGGTCACCCGGTGTATTTCGCGGTCCTAGCTCAAGCAGCGAGCGAGGCCAGCATGCTGGTCGACAGCGAGGAGATCTGCGTCTTCGTGACGCCGCCGAGCGTCTGCACCCGGTCGAGCAGGTGCGTGCGTACTGCCGGTACCTTCACGGGCCGGCTGTGTTTGACCACGAGCACGACGAACTGTGGGCAGTACTGCAGCTCCCAGACGCGCCACCGCCGCCCCGGCTGATACTTGCCCGCCGCCCCGGCTGATGATCCACCGCCCAATCATCGGAGACTTGCAACCATGACCCGCCAACAACCTCAACCTCGACGTGACATCTTTACGGAATTCCCTGCAGGCGACCGTGCAGGTCTCATCGTTCGCTTTCCCGACCGGACGGACAGTCTCGGCTACTCCTTTGCAGACGCAGCGGAACGCCTGGCCACAACCTTTCGGGCACAGGCTCCCGACGACGCCATGCTGCTGCCGTTCCTCTACCTGTATCGCCACGCCATCGAGCTGGACCTCAAGTCCGCCATCCGCGTCGCCACCCGCCTGCGGCGCAATAATGGGGAGAGCGACCCATCCCTAGCCACCAAGGCTGTGGCAGAGCGCCTGCAGAAAAAGCACGGACACCGGCTCATGGCGCTGCTCGACGAGCTGGACGGGCATCTCACGGCACTAAACCTCTCAACCACACCGAAGGATGTGCGCAAGCTGTTCGATCGCATCTCGGCAACGGACCCAACAGGTGAATCATTCCGCTACGGCAGCGGGTTGGCGAACGAACAAGACCAGATCGACTTCCCAGCATTGGCAAAAGCACTGAAATACGCATACACCATGTCTTCAGCCTCCCTGGACATGATGGATGCATACGAAGCCTTTCAAAGCGACATGCTCGAGGAACAGCGGGCTATCGAAGCAGAAATCGCAGCTGATATGCGGGCAGAGTTCGAGGACTGGTACTGAACAAGGTGGGCGAGCATGCCGGGGCGCTGGAGAACCGGTCTGAGGTGGTGCTGCGGTGGCGCCCTCGCTGGAAGAGCTGTCCCGGCAGCCCCGCCGAGCTGTGCGCCTACAGCAGCACCGGAACGGAGGGGCCGCATGCGATGATCCGGCGGTTCTGCGGTCGCGATGCCCACTCGCCGAGAGAGACCTGGATGCGGTATCGGGCGTTCTAACGATTTTGTCGGGCTGGCTCTCGCTCAGCCGAGGAAGTTCGCGTGGCGCCAATCCAGGTGGGGCGCGAACTCCAGGTAGACGAGGGTTGCGGTAAGCACGAGGTAGGTCAACGCTTCGAGTCCGAGCTCATGCCACCCGCCCTGCCGGTCGCCCGGCGCCGACTCGCGAACGATGCTGCGCCACAGCCCGCCGGTCCCGCTAAGGTCTCGGCCGCGGAAGAAGACCCCGACGTCTAGGTCGTTGGTGGAAGCTGCCTCGATGAACTCGGACAGAGCCTTCGTTTCCTCGTCGGTGAAGGTGGTCCGGTCCTGGGTGGAGTCGAGGATAATGCCGACGTTGCCGAAGATCTGCTCGAGCGCGGGCTCATCGCGAACTTCGTCGGGGCTGTTGCTGTAGCCGTACTCCGCGAACGCGGGCGACTGCCACAGCAGCGTCTGCGCGATGGTGCCGTGCAGGACGGTGAGGTCGCCGACTTGGGTGCGGCTGGCTTCGCGGAGATCATGGGCCTGGAGAACCCGGGTGACCATCTCGACCCACACGTCGGCCGCCGGAGGTGCGAGCTCCGAGCGCAGCGGGTCCATGCGGTGCCCGAGGGGGCGCCCTCGGAACGCGGGGCCGTCGATGCGCATGCTGCGGTGGTCCACCATCGCGGCGATGCTGACGGTGTCCATGACCGCGTCAGTCGGAACGTGCACGACCACATCGCCGTGCCGGTCCCGCAGGGTGCCGTAGAAGTCGTGCCCCCACTGCCGCTCGACCAGTTCGCGGACGTCGATGCCGATGAACCGGTCTACCGATTCGAAGTACAGAACCAGGTAAACCGGTTCGGGGGCCGCGAACCAGAACTTCAGGTGCTCGACTTTCACCGTCACGGCGACGTGGTCGGTGTTCGCGAACTCGGCCGCCGACGTGGTCGTCGCATGGACGCCCTTGAGCTGGAACCACACCCGGCTGGCCAGCGCGCGCCAGTAGGGGCGCCCCTCGCCCGCCCTGGTGGGCTTCTCGCCCCGCGCGAACAGGTGCAGACCGGTGTCGATACCGGCTCGGTCGTGCCGATAGCCGATGACGACACCACTCCTGCTCAGCAGCGCCTCGAACTCCGACAGGTACCGGTTTTCGAGCTCGTCGTGCTCGCCCATCCCCACCACACCCTTAAGTCTGCAACGATGTCCAGCCACTCCCGCGCGCTGGACCTGAGGGACGCGCTCGACTGCTGAACCTGTCTCGGCGACCAGCCGGTTGTACGACCATCCCAGGGCGCGCAGACGTTCAAGGCGCGTCGACCGGCAGCCGCTGCCGGGCTCCGACTGTGGAAAGACGGCCAGCACCAACGGCCGGTTCTGCGAACGTGTGCCCATGTCGCGACGCCGCCGATCACAAAGCCGACGGAGGCGATGGGGACTCCTGGGGTGCGGGGGGCCCGTGGTTGTGGTTCGACATCGACCTGGAGGCCGTGCCCGACTACCCGCGGATCTGGAAGTCGGAGAGCTTGGAATGGCGCTGGGCGTGAACTGGGCGCAGGTCAACGACCTGGTCCGCAACGACCCGGTGTCGTATCCGACGGGCAACCGCGCCGCGGCCACCCGGGCCGGACGTGCCGCTGGGCTGAGCTCGACCGACCTCGAGGGCCTCTCGTCGCTGTACGCCGAGCCGGTCTACGCGACTCCTCCTCAGATCACCTCGGGCGGACATCGCATCACGGCCATGCGGCGTCAGGGCATCCGCTGGGCGTTGGGCCGGTGCCATCGCGGCGATTTGGGCGACACCATGCACGAGATACGCGTCTACGTGCCGTAGCCGCGAGCTCGGTCACGAAGTGGTTCGGCCGGCCAGCGCAGCCGTGAGGTGCGTCCACAACTCCTCGGCGCGACCCCAAACCGGGTCGAACACCTGTACCAGCCACAACTGGTCCAGTACGGCGGCGAGCTCCGGGCTGCCGTTGTCGAAATACTCCAGGTCGGACCCGTCATGTCGGCCTAGGAAGGTGAACGGTTCACCGTCGTTGACCGTGACGGCAATGCTGCCCCAAGCGCTCGTGCCGGGCGCGAACATCAACGCGACCAGGTCGGTCCGCAGCAGGCCGTGAACGAGTCGGTCAACGGTGTCCTCGAAGCAGAGACCCTCGACGTATGCACGCTGTGCGCCGGCGCCGTCGACGATGCCCGGCTGCGAGTCCATGGTGACAAACCCTGCCTCGTTCAAGGAGACCAGCGCCCCGATGAGCGGCGCGGTCTCTGGGTTCGGCGGGCCGCCGTGCGTGGGCGTGGAGTCGAGCTCGCCGCGCAGGAACGCGATGGTGGCCCGCGCGAGGTCATCTAGGCTGCGTGCCGCATCCCACCGTGGTGTCCCGCTCGACTCAGGCGTCATGCCGAAACCCTGCCAGGCCTAGGCTCGGTGCGTCAGACTGTTACGGGGCGCGGGTAGTTCCCGAATCGCCGCTCGCACTGGCGCGGCCGCGAGGAGCCGTTCGGCCGCCGCATCCGGGCTCGGGCCGCACCCGATGAGCCGTAGCACCCTCGGCCCGGCGGGCGGCAATGTAGTCCTCGAACCCTGCAAACCCGAGTGCGGGCGCGTTCATCCCACCGCGCTCGCGCGCGGCCACGGACTGCTTCACGCGGGGTCGCGCGCAACGCTGGCGCGCCGCACCCTCCCGCGACGCCGCGGCCCGTCCCTGCGACCTGCGTGCCCCGACCGGCTGCGCCGCCTGCAGCTAGTTCGTACAGAACGCTCGTCGCGCCATCGCCTGCCCGACCGCCAGACCGTCACGCACCCCGGCGTTCTCGACCCACCGACGCCGGCCCTCCAACCGGCGGGTCTCAGCCAACCCGGGAGCGAGGAGCGAGGACTGTCGGTTCAGCCGGAACCACTCCCGGTACCCGGCCAACTACAGGCCGTGCCGACGCGCGTGCTGCGTAAGAGTGGCAGCCAGCGCGTCCCGCATGCGTGCCACACGACCCGGCGGCCGGATTCAACCGGCAACATGGCCCCTACGGCGCGAACACCCACCTGCCGTCCTCGAGGGCGTCCGGCCGGCACGTGCGGCTCACGTTCGCGCACCGCATCCCTCACGGCTGGCCCAGTGCTCTGCACCCTGGTGATCGTGCTCGGCACTGCCGACAGCGCGAGCGACCGGTGTTAGAGGACGGTGGCGCTGTAGTGACGCCGCGGGTAGCCGCGCGAGATGCGTCCCGCTGTCTTGAGCACCTTGAACAGCTTGTCGTGGACTTCATCCTCGTCGACCGTGAGCTTGGCGCCGGCCCGCGAGATGTCGGAGTACGGCTTCCCGAGCTGGGAGAACACCTCGACGATGCCGTCGGCTGATGCCGGCGGTGATGCCGCGCACAGCAGGCGCAACATGAGCTTGGTGTCGACTTGTCCTTGGTCGTGTCCGATGCGTGCGATGCGTGCGACCGTTTCCGGGGTCAGCGGGACATGGCGGGCGTCTGCATAGCGGGCGACGGCCTCAAGCTCTTCCCAATCGTCGTCTGACACGTACCCGTCGACATCGGCGACGATGACGTGACCGACCTTGGCGCTGGTGCCGGGAACTGCGAGGAGCTCGGCAACCATCCCCTTCACGAGGTTTGGCTTGAGGAACGTGGCGATGTCGTCCGAGACCATGACGGCGGGTCCGATGGCAGCCCAGCCACCGTCGCGGAAGTGCCCGAATGTCGTCTCATCATCCTCGACCAGCCCGCGGTCGAGCAGCAGCGAGAACAGGTCGTCGCTGGCAGCCGCAATGCTTTCAACCGGGAGCGGGACGGTCGCGGCGAGACTGGCGGCCAAGTCCACCCGCACACGCGTCGGGAGTGTGGTCGCGTTGAGGACTGCGATGGTTGCGGTCTGGCGGCTGTACGCGTTGCCGTCCTGGTCGTTGGTGTCGTCGGGCCCGTCGACGTGGACGGTGCCCGCGTGCTCGAGGAGGGCGGCCAAGTGCGTGTCGATCGAGCCCACTCGGCCGCGGTACGCCTCGAGGTTGGCCAGGGATGCGCGGAACCGGTCTGCCGCGGCGAGCATGGGCCAGGTGGATTCTGGTACGGCGGGCAGCCTGCTGAGCCGCGCAGCCGGGGACGCGAGAGCGAGCAGATCGGCAACATCACCGTCCTGCGGGTCTTCGAGCAGCTCGTCGTCCCAGATCTCGACGCCGTCGCTGAGGACGGCCGCGAGGGTCTCGGGGGTCCGAATCGCGTAGTCGGTGTGGGCGTCCCCCTCTACTGCAGCCACGTAGCTCGACAAGTCGTCGAGGCAGCGCTCGTATACGGTTTGGTCCTGCTGGATCTCGTCGAGGGACACTCCGCCGCTGACGCCGAGCACGGTGCGCAGGTTGTCGGCGGTCAGCTGATACCGGTTGCCATCGACGATGAGCTTGCGCAGGCGGGGGTCGCGCACGTCATCGAGCTTCGGGATGACGACTGCGGCGCGGCCCAGCAGGATGTCCAGCCGCGCCGGGGTGCGCTCAGCCGGTGGCAGGGTCGCATCGAGCGGGTGCTCCTCGGTGAAGGCGCGCATGGCGCGGTAGTTCGTGGTGATGAACTCGCGGACGCTGTCCTCGAGGTCGTAGGTGGCGTGCGGGTCGAACGCGCACATGGCAGCGCTGACGAGGGCCACGCGCGCGTTGGCCGGAACATCGTCGTCGCCGACGAGGTAGGTGAACGCCTCGCGCCACCCGTGCTCGGCCAAGGCGGCTGCGAGCTTCTCGCGCTCTGCGTTGTCGGAGGTGAGGTAGGCGGCGAGGAATGTTCGCGATTCGTGGCCGGTCCATCCGGTGATGAGGTTGTCCACTACGTCACCGGCCCGTGGGTCGTCCTTTGCGAGGAGGTGGTTGACGATGTCGATGTTGTAGGCCGCCAAGGTGTGCTCGAGCCCGTCGCCGCCTTCCACGGTCTCGTTGAGGAGGTTGGCGACGGCGCCGTCGCGGCTGAGGTCGTAGTCGACGGCCATCGTGTTGGTCTGTACGTGCTGGACCATGAAGTTGGCGACGTCGACGCCGGTGAAGCGGCCGTAGAACTGGGCGGCGTACAGGGAGAAGTTCCGGTCGATGTAGCCGCGGCGGACGAGGTCGCACGCGAGCTGCGACTTCAGCGTCGCCGTCAGCAAGTCGGCGAACGCACGCCGGTCCGACTCCGTCCCGGGAGTCGCAGGGTCGGGCGCCAAGGTGAACTTCTTCATCTCGACGAGCTGTGCGAAGTCGGCTCGCCGCAGAGACTGGATGTCGCCTTCGATGTCATCGAGCTCGTTCTGCCTGGCGGTGTCGTCGTAGTCACCCCAGCGGTGAGCGTTGAGACCTTCTGGAACGAGCACCTCAAGGGCCTGCTTGTCGAGGGTCTCAAAGACGTTGGAGTCGACGAGCCTGATGGTGAGCGACGGAGCCTGCGCGAGCGCGGTCCAGAACCCACCCCGGGCCACGTCATCGGCATTGAACACGGTCGAGCCCACTACGAACTCGTACGGGTAAGCGTCCCATCGAGCCGCACGCCTCGCCAGCTCTGCGTGTTGGGTCAGCCGCTTGCTTAACAGCTCGGTGACTCGGGTCTGTTCCTGAACAAGCTCGGGGGCAGCCAGCAGGGCACGTTTCCGCGCGTCCTTCGCGGCGATCGTCTCGCGTACCAGGCGCTGGTGGAGCTCGTAGAGGCGGTCGAGGTCGCTGTCGCGGCGGGTGATGTTCTCGAAGTCCTCGAGGTGAAAGTTCTTGTACGCCACGAGGGCGAACAGGTGGCTGGCGTCCATTCCAGGTGCCGGCTTGTTCGGCTCCTTCGGCTCGAGCAGGCGCTCGGCGAACACCAGGTACTCGTTGCACATGTTGCGCATCAGCCGCATGTCGGTGCAGTGCTGCGCGACGGTGTTGACCAACCGCGGTTCGATGCCGGTGATGCCGCGCTCGGCGAGGAGCTTGAGGAGGAGGTCGCGGGCGTTGCGATGGGAGATGAAGGGGACGAGCGGGATGACGATGTCGAAGAACTTCGTGCGGTTCGCGCGCAACGTCTCGGCAGCGGCCGCATCGACCTGGGCGGCAGGCGCTGCGGCGCCAGTGTCTGCTCCGGGCGGTTCACCGCTCTCCCCGTCCGCAGCCGCCGCGTCACCAGCACCACTGGGGGTGGCGTCGATCTTCTCGAAGACGCTGTCCCTGACGGCGTACACGAATCGGACGGGCACGCCGAGGCCCAGCAGCCGCTTAGCCCACCGGTACGGCAGCTTTGCGGTGAGCTTGTAGCGCGTCTGCTCGGACAGGCGTGCGAGCAGCCAGCGCACCGCGGGCGCCGGCTCCTTCGCCCGACGCTCGGGGACCTCGTTGAGCAGGATGTTCAGCTCACGCAGCGCCTCGAAGATGTGCGGGTCCTCGAACCGGTCCAAATCCTCGAAGAGGACGATGTCCTTCGACTCGTGGCCGAAGTAGTGCACGATCTCGTCGAGGTACTTGTCAAAGAACGAGTCCGGCTTCTCCGCAAGCGTGAGCGCCGCGCCGCCGGCCGAGACGTCGGAGACGGTGAACCGGCCGTAGGTCAGCATCCGAAAGGCGCTCACAACCACGCTTGCGAGGAGCCAGGCACCCACCCACGCGGCCGCCCGTGCCCAGGTCGGGTGGCCGGCAACGGTCCACTTGAGGTCCGGGAGCCAGCCGAGCAGGTACAGCAGCCCGCCCACGCAGATGACGATGACCGCGGACTGCCGGAAGGCCTTGGGCCTGCCGAGGACGGCGATCTTGCTGAACCGAGAGTTCTTGCCGACCTTCTCGGATGCGCCGTACAGCAGCTGCTTGACGATCTCCTTCTGGATGCGGTTCGTGGTGCTCTCGCCCTCCTCGCCGGGGGCGAGGGTGGAGATGGCCAGGCGTTGGATGGTCTTGCGGTGGTTGGCCTGAAACTGGTCAAGCACGCTGGACTTACCGGCGCCGTAGCGACCCGTCAGCGCGATGTTGAGGTTCCGCGGGTCCGTGACTGCCTCCTCAAGTCGCCGCAGGTAGGTGCCGTGGTGCCCTTCGTCGTAGCTCGGAGTGAGCGACTCGAGCGGCATCGCTGCCGAAGAGGTCGCCGTGGACGCCACAATGGCCACCGACGCTCCCGAGCCCTGACCTGAGCTCGACAAACACGAGGCATCAACGGCAGGGGGCGGCGCTGCCGGTTCGCCGACGCCGGAAGCGGTCGTACCGCCGGTTGAACCGTGACCGTTGTGCTCTGAACCGTGCCCCACCGTGTCTCCTCTATGCGCGTGCCCGCGGTTCCAAGTAGACGGTGCCGCAGTTGTGGCGTCTGGCAGTTGGGTTCGCCCGACCGCGTTCCCGTCCCGAGTTCGGGAGCTCAGGGCCGTCAGGCTAGCGGCGGGCACCGACACCAAGCCGTCTTCTGGGGCCCATTCTCTGCAGGGATCGCCCGGAGCCGCCGCTGTGTGTTGCGGCGACGGTCCAGGCCCTGGTCAGTCCCTGCGTCAATGTTGGTGCGCACCCCTGTCAGCGTGACGGTGCGGACCGGCGAGGCGACGAGGGCGACTGCACGTCTAAGTCTCGGCGACGGCACGACATCAACCGGGAGATATCCGCGTACCCGATCAACGTGCTCGAGTTCAGCAGCACCGCCGAAGACTCACGCGACACAGCAACCACGTACGGCACCGACCTTCTGGGCCGATGAGGCTAGCACTCAGCTCTCCGTCTGGGCCGATGAGGTCGAGTGGTCGCTGTTCAACGCCGAGTCCCGAGCCGCCGGTGCGGGTTCGGCGCGCGGTATCAACAAGTTTCGAAAGCAGTAGCAAGCGGTCTGAGGCCGAGCTGAGGGCCGTTCCCACCACGGTGGCGGGGTGTCCCGACGTCTCACCGCGCGGCTCCTGGCAGCGGTCCTGAGCACCGCAGCGTCCGCAGGCTGCACCCCGCCGCGGCCGTGTGAGACGGCGCTCACCCCGGCTTCCGCTGTAAGAAGCGCACCTCCTGGAACGCCGGCAGATGCTTCTACCGATCCCGACAGTGTTCCACCACCGAAGCTCAACTTTGCACCGGAGCCCAAGCCTGCGCCGAAGCCCGAGCCCGCACCGAAGCCCGAGCCCGAGCCAATCGTTCGAGGGCGAGTACGAGCCGGTGACCTTCGGCGCAGGAGAGCCTGCGCCCCCTTGCGCCGCCCGCCTATCACTGAGCCAGGCGCTGAGTTCGACCTCACAGGCCCCAAGGCGACCCGCCGCAGCCGCGGGGCTGAGCACGAGGGAGATCGACCTCAACAGAGCAGTTCCGATGTGGTGGAAGCCGGGCGTACGAGAAGTGGAGGTACCAGTTGCTGGGGCTCGAGCCCGGTCGCCTGGGACGGCGACGACCAGTTCGAGCTCAGCGTCGGCCGCAGCCCGGCCGAGATGGAGGCGCGGCTGCGGAGAAGGCTCGAGTTCGGTGACAACGCGAGGATGGCGGCGGGCTACTGCTGGCGGTGGAGCGACGTCCGCAGCGGTGAGGCGCTCAGGGCCGACGTGAGCGTCGACGACTGGCACCGACCGTGGAACTAACAAGAGGAGACGACGGTCGGCGACGCGCCCGGCACGCATTTCTGGGCCTACGGCGTCCGCGGCTTCCAGCAGGTGGGCTGCGTCTACACGGCGCAGCGTTCGAGTGCGACTGGTTCGGCGTGATCATGGCATCACCGGACCTCGTCTGGCGGCTCATCCGCGCGCCTGTGATTGTAGCTACGGTTGTGGTCGCGTAGTGGTGTGATGACGAGGAGCCGGATGACCGAGGATGAGGCACGTGCGGCAGCTCTTGCATCGCTGTCACAGGGTAGCCGGAAATCGCTGACCCTGGCGGGGCTTGAGCAGTACCTTGCGGCCGCCGCGGACCTGCTGCGAGGCGGCATCGACCAGGCTGACTTCAAGGCGTACATCTTCCCGCTGATGTTCTTCAAGCGGATCAGCGACGTCTACCTCGAGGAGTACGCCCAGGCGCTCGATGAGTCCGGCGGTGATCACGAGTTCGCCCTGTTCACGGATAACCACCGCCTCTCGATCCCGCCGGGCAGCATGTGGGAGGACGTGCGCAGCCACACCGAGAACATCGGCACGGCCCTGCAGACCGCGTTCCGCGAGATCGAGAAAGCCAACCCCGAGACGCTCCACGGCATCTTCGGCAACGCCAGCTGGACGAACAAGGACAAGCTGCCTGACCGGAAGCTTGCCGATCTCATCGAGCACTTCTCCAGCCAGGCCTTGACCAACGCAGCGGTCTCGCCGGATGTGTTCGGCAACGCGTACGAGTACCTCATCAAGAGGTTCGCCGACCAGTCGAACAAGAAGGCCGGCGAGTACTACACCCCGCGTTCGGTCGTCGGCCTGCTCATCAACATCCTGAACCCCACAGAGGGTGAGACGGTCTATGACCCGGCCTGCGGCACCGGCGGCATGCTGATCGAGGTCATCGAGCACGTGAAGGCTGCCGGCGGCAGCCCCAAGACCCTGTGGGGCAAACTCTACGGCCAGGAGAAGGTGCTCGCTACCTCGGCGATCGCGCGGATGAACCTGCTGCTCCACGGCGTCGAGGACTTCAAGATCGTCCGCGAGGACACGCTCCGTAACCCCGCCTTCTACACGGGCAACAACCTCGCGCAGTTCGACTGCGTCGTCGCCAACCCGCCCTTCTCGCTCAAGAACTGGGGCGAGCCCGAATGGGCGTCTGACAAGTGGGGCCGGAACGCCCTCGGTGGTGTCCCGCCGAAGGGGTACGCCGACTGGGCCTGGGTCCAACACATGCTTACCTCCGCGAAACCCCAGACCGGCCGTGTCGCGGTCGTCCTGCCCCAGGGCGCACTCTTCCGGCAGGGCGCTGAGGCGCGGATCCGCACGCACGTGCTCAAGTCGGACCTCGTCGACGCGGTCATCGGGTTGGCTCCCAATCTGTTCTACGGCACCGGCCTTGCCGCCTGCGTGCTGATCCTTCGACAGGCAAAGCAGCCGGACGAGAAGGGCAAGGTCCTCTTCATCAATGGCGAGGACCTCTTCAAGCGGGGGCGCAACCAGAACACTCTCGAAGCCGAACACGCACAAGAGCTCCTCGACGCCTACGAGCTTCACGCCGACATCGAGGGACGCTCCCGCGTCGTCGACCTGGCCGAAATTGAAAGCAACGACTACAACCTGAACATCCCGCTGTACGTAACCCCACCTGACACCGGTGAGAAGCTCACGCTTGCGGACACTCTCGCCAACCTCGAAGCGGCGCACGCCGAGGCGACCAAGACGCGCACTGCGCTGGAGGTCGAGCTGGCGAAGTGGGGGCTGTCCGTATGAGCACCAAGATCACGCAGCGCGAGCTGG
This sequence comes from Desertihabitans aurantiacus, assembly GCF_003344635.1. Classification (GTDB taxonomy): domain Bacteria; phylum Actinomycetota; class Actinomycetes; order Propionibacteriales; family Propionibacteriaceae; genus Desertihabitans; species Desertihabitans aurantiacus. The sequence continues at coordinate 14,366 of NZ_QPKK01000003.1, read as the reverse complement.
AGAACTATCTGTGGGGCGCGGCGATCGTGCTCCGCGGTCTCATCGACGCGGGCGACTACAAGCAGTACATCTTCCCGCTGGTCTTCCTGAAGCGGATCTCCGACGTCTACGACGAAGAGCACGCTGCCGCGATGGAGGTGTACGACGACGAGATTCTCGCCGACCTCCCGGAGAACCACCGCTTCGCCATCCCCGATGGCTGCCACTGGGACGACATTCGCCGCGTCACGCAGAACATCGGCGCGACGCTCGTGTACGCCATGCGCTCCATCGAGAAGGCCAACCCTGACACCCTGCCCGGCGTCTTCGGCGACGGCGACTGGGGCAACAAGGACCTCCTCCCGGACTCGACCCTGGCCGACCTGATCGAGCACTTCTCCACCAAGACGCTCTCGATCGCCAACCTGCCCGAGGACGAGCTCGGCAACGGCTACGAGTACCTGATCAAGAAGTTCGCCGACGACTCCGGTCACACCGCGCAGGAGTTCTACACCAACCGCACGCTCGTGCACCTGATGACGATGATGCTCGAGCCGCAACCCGGTGAGTCGGTCTACGACCCCACTTGCGGAACCGGCGGCATGCTCATCTCCACCGCCGCCGAGCTCAAACGGCAGGGCAAGGAGTGGCGCAACCTCCGCCTGTACGGCCAGGAGCTCAACTACGGGACCTCTGCCATCGCGCGGATGAACCTGTTCCTCCACGGCATCACCGACGGCCACATCGCCCACGGCGACACCCTCAGCAGGCCAGCATTCCTCGACGGGAAGGGCAGTCTGCAGACGTTCGACGTCGTACTGGCAAACCCGCCCTACTCCATCAAGGCCTGGAACCGTGCCGCATTCGCCAGGGACCTCTACGGCCGGAACCTGTGGGGTGTGCCGCCACAGGGGCGTGCCGACTACGCGTTCTTCCAGCACATCGCCAAGAGTCTCGACCCCAAGACCGGACGAGCAGCCATCCTGTTTCCCCACGGTGTGCTCTTCCGCCGCGAAGAGGCAGCTCTGCGTGAAGCACTGGCCAAGTCTGACCTGATCGAGTGCGTTCTCGGGCTCGGCGCAGGACTCTTCTACAACAGCCCCATGGAGGCCGTGGTCGTCACGCTGAGGGCGACGAAACCGGCTGCGCATCGCGGCAAGGTGCTTATCATCAACGCGGTCAACGAGGTCGCCCGCGAACAGGCGCAGTCGTTCCTCCGCGAGTCGCACCAGCAAAAGATCCTGGGAGCCTATCGGGCCTTCGAGCCACAGGACGGGTTCGCTGCAGTCGCGACCCTCGACCAGATCGCCGAGAAGGGCCACAGCCTTGCCATCCCCCTATACGTCGCTGGAGCCAATACTGCCGACGATGGTGATCAGATCGACGTCGCCGACGCGGTCGTCGACTGGCGCGCCGCCGCTGCCGCATCGGACAAGGCCATCGCTGACGTGCTCGCGCAATTGCGAGCAGAGGTGACGGCATGACATTGGACCTCGACAAGCCCGCATGGAAGCGCGTTGCCTTCGGGGACGTCGTCCGCAATGCCAACGAGACGGTCCGGCAGCTCGACACAGCAGGCATCGACCGGATCATCGCGATGGAGCACATGGACCCCGGCCAGCTGAAAATCAGCCGCTGGGGATCGGCCAACCACGGCACCACCTTCACCCGCCGGGTGAAGCCCGGCCAGACGCTCTTCGGGAAGCGCCGCGCGTATCAACGCAAGGTCGCCTATGCCGAGTTCGATGCGGTCTGTTCAGGAGACATTTACACGTTCGACGCCGACGAGACGCAGCTGCTCGGCGAGTTCTTGCCCTTTGTCGTCCAGTCGAATGAGTACTTCGACCATGCACTTGGCACCTCAGCCGGCTCCCTCTCGCCCCGCACCCACTGGCGTGACCTCGCCAACTTCGAGTTCGACCTCCCGCCTCTCGACCAGCAGAAGCGCCTCGCCGATCTCCTCTGGTCCATCGAGCGCCACCGCCTGGCCCTCAAGCAGCAAACCTCGGAACTTCGATCGGCATTCGCCAAGTGGGCGCTGGAACAGTTCAGCTCGGCTGTCGGCGTCGAACGGCAGATTGTCGATCTCTGTGAGTTGGTCATCGGCGGTGTGTGGGGCGCTCCTGCCGGAGAAAGCGAGGTTGATGTCCTGGCGCTCGGCCCAAAGTCGTACTCCGGGGACGTACTGTTTGTGGACCCCGACGGCTCGCCGACGCGCTCCATCACGAGCAGGCAGGCTGCGGACCGAATCCTCCGTGACGGGGACATCGTGCTCGAGCGTTCGGGAGGATCGTTCGAACAGGCTGTTGGCCGCGTCGTAATCGCCGGGCCAGATCTGCCGGACACCATTCCGACTGATTTCCAACGCCTGCTGCGTCCAGACAAGGATCAGGTCATTCCCGCATACCTCTTCTGGAAATTGCGCCTCGACTGGCTCACCGGCGTGACACGGTACTATGCACGCCGAACGACGAACATCTCCAATCTCGCCGTTCCCGACTACTTGGCTCGGTCTCTCGTGGTCCCCTCGAAGCGCGACCAGTGGGCTCTTGTCGAGCGAATCGGTCAACTGATTGCTGCGGTGGACCGGGCCGATGACGAGGCGGAAGCTGTTGCCGCATTGCGCGGGACGGTGCTGGCCCAAGTGTTTGGAGGCGGCTAATGGCTCTGTTCAACGAGGCGAACTCTGTCCGAGACTTCGTTCGGGACTCAATCAAGTCGCTGGCCGTGCAGTTCACGCCAGGCAATGAGTTGCCGCGGAGTACCGACGAAGTGTTGCTGGAAGGTGTGCTCAAGGGTGCACTGGTCAATCTCAACCCAGAAATCGAGGCGGATCCTGCCAAGGCGGACGAGGTCATCTACAACCTCCGTGCCATCTTGATCGCGGCTCGCAACAGCCCGCATCCGGTGGTCGCGAACGAGGAGTTTATGGCGTGGGTGACCGGCCAGAAGTCGATGCCGTTCGGGCCGAACGGCGAGCACATCACGGTCCGGCTGATCGACTTCGACCACCTCAACGATGACTCGTCGAACCAGTGGATCGTCTCCACTGAGGTGACCTTCAAGCAGGGGCGGCTGGAGAAGCGGTTCGATCTGGTGCTGTGGTGCAACGGCCTGCCGCTCGTCGTGGGTGAGGCGAAGACGCCGATCCGGCCGGCGTACACCTGGATCGATGGGGCCGCGCAGATCCACGACGGCTACGAACAGAGCGTCCCGCAGTTTTTCGTGCCTAACGTGTTCTCGTTCGCGACCGAGGGCAAGGACTTCCGATACGGCACCATCGGGATGCCGGTCGAGCTCTGGGGCCCCTGGCGCGAGGACCCCACTGATGAGGACGCGCCGGCGACAATCGGTCTCGTCGCGGTCCAAAAGGCCGTCGAAGGCGTCCTCACTCCTCGAGCGGTGCTCGACTTCCTGCGGTTCTTCACCCTCTACGCGACCGACAAGAAGCACCGCAAGATCAAAATCATCGCGCGATTCCAGCAGATCCAGGCGACCAACCTGATCGTCGACCGGGTGCTGCTCGGGAAGGTTAAGCAGGGCCTGATATGGCACTTCCAGGGTTCGGGCAAGTCGCTGCTGATGGTCTTCACCGCGCTCAAGCTTCGCGCCATGGCGGACCTGACGAATCCGACCATCTTGATCGTGGTCGACCGCATCGACCTCGACACTCAGATCACCGGCACCTTTAACGCCTCTGACGTTCCCGGCCTGGTGTCCACCGACTCCCGGGCTCAGCTCCGAACGTTGCTCAGCCAGGGAGCGCGAAAGATCATCATCACCACGATTCACAAGTTCGGCGAGGCACCCGGCGTCCTCGACGCTCGGCAGAACATCATCGCGATGGTCGACGAGGCTCACCGCTCACAGGAGGGCGACTATGGGCAGAAGATGCGTGAGGCCCTGCCCAACGCGTACCTCTTCGGCCTGACCGGCACCCCGATCAACCGGCGTGACCGCAACACCTTCAAGTGGTTCGGCGCGCCTGAGGACGAGGGCGGTTACCTGTCGCGGTACACGTTCCAGGACTCCATCCGCGACGGTGCGACCCTGCCGTTGCACTTCGAACCTCGGCTCTCGGAGATTCACATCGACCAAGAAGCGATCGACTCGGCTTTCGACGAGCTAGCGACCGGCCGCGACCTGTCCGAGAGCGACAAGATCACGCTCTCGAAGAAGGCGTCCTCGATCGAGGTGCTGATCAAGACGCCCTCGCGCATCGCGAAGATCGCTGCGGACATCGCCACCCACTACCGACGCAAGGTCGAGCCCCAAGGCTTCAAGGCCCAGGTCGTCGCCTACGACAAGGCCTCCTGCGTGGCCTACAAGGACGAGCTCGACAAGCACCTCGGGCCCGACGCATCGACGATCGTCATGTCGAAGTCGCGCGGCGACTCGTCCGACTGGGCGAAGTGGACGCCCGGTGCAGATGAGTTGGAGGAGGTCGTCGCCCGGTTCAACGACCCGGCGGACCCACTCAAGATCATCATCGTCACCGCGAAGCTGCTAACCGGATTCGATGCACCGATCCTCTACTGCCAGTACCTCGACAAGCCACTCAAAGAGCACACGCTGCTCCAGGCGATCACACGGACCAACCGCGTGTACCCGCCGGACAAGACCCACGGTCTGATCGTGGACTACCTCGGCATCTTCGACGACGTCGCCCGATCCCTCTCCTTCGATGAGCAGGCTGTACGTGAGGTCGTCTCCAATATCGAGGAGCTGAAGGCTCAGCTCGCGCCGGCGATGGCTGCCGCACTCGCGTTCTTCCCCGGTGTCGACCGCACGGTCGGCGGGTACGAAGGCCTCGTCCAGGCGCAATCCGCGATCGCTGACGATGTCGCGAAGGACGCCTTCGGAGCGGCCTACAGCGTGGTATCGCAACTGTGGGAGGCGCTCAGTCCCGACCCCATGCTGGGCGAGCATCGCGACGACTACCGCTGGCTCTCGGATGTCTACGAGTCGGTGCGTCCCTCGGACATCACGGGGCGACTCGTGTGGCACTCGCTCGGAGCCAAGACGATCGACCTGATCAACGAGCACGTCGCCGTCGAGATTCCTCAGAGCACGGAGACGATCGTGCTCGACGCTCAGACGATCGAAGACCTGATGATCGGTCGGCGCACCGACATCCCTAGTGTAGAGATCGAGCGCCAGATCACCGCACGCATCGCCCGGCACCTGCACAACCCCGTCTTCGTCGAACTCGGCCAGCGCCTCAACGACCTGCGCGAGCGCTACGCCGACATCCAACAGTCCAGCCTTGACTTCCTCCGCGAGCTTCTCGAACTCGCCCGCGACACTGTTGCTGCCGAGAAGGCAACCGACGATGTGCCTCGCGAAGAGCAGGGCAAGGCGGCATTGACTGAACTGTTCGACGCTCTCAAGGGCGACCAGACTCCGATCATCGTCGAGAACGTCGTCAACCGGATCGACGAGGTCGTCCGTGGAGTCCGCTTTGAGGGCTGGCAGTCCACGATCCGTGGCGACCAAGAGGTCCGCCAGGCCCTACGGAAGACGCTCTATCTTCAGTTCAAGATCCGGGACAACGACGTCTTCGAGAAGGCGCTCGGCTACGTCCGGGAGTACTACTGACCGTCGATCGGCCGCCGCGAGCCGATGTCGGGTACATGCTGCGAGGCCGCCCACGCTAGCTCGCGCATCCAGCCCGCGCCGGGTCCCTCGAATCGGCGGACCCTGATTGGCGCATCGGCGCGTGATCCGTTGCATTGCAAATGGGTCAGCGTACTTTCCTGCTGCTGGCGGGCCCGCTGCACCGGCAACAACCGCCCGCCTTGCTTCAGGCGGGCGTTGGCCTGGGCTGGAGAACCTGCGGTGAAGGCCCTTGCAGGTTCCCGCACCCAGAGGTGTTCGCCTGCGTCGAACGGCCGGCCTGGAGTGTCGCAAACCTCACGTCCCAGCACGCGTAAGCGCCGACATGAAAAGGCATCGGGCACGCTCGCCACCGCGGTCGTGTGACTGTGGGGGAGCGGCAGAGATCTGACTATTGACAGGTCTAGACGAGCGGCCTACCTTGGCGTCACCCGCCTATGCCCACCACGCTCGGGGGCTGCGCCGCTGCCCGCCTCTCGATTCGTCCGATCCCCACGGCTGGTGCCGATGCTCGCTCGACTGTCGCGAAGTTCCCTTGCACTCGCGTGTGCCGCCTGCGCGCTGATCCTCGCCATCATCGGGACTGTGGAGGCGCTGGGGTCTGCACCGACGCTCGCGGTCGCTGGGGATGAAGCCACGGAGCAGGAGCTGACCTTCCACCTCCAACGCCTCGCCCCAGCGGTCAGCGACGAGTCCCGCCGTACTGGCCAGGACGTCGCCCCCGTCCTCGCCGAGAGAGCGGTCGACCGAATCGCCGCCGACCACACGCTCTTGGCCGTCGCCCGCGAGCAGGGCGTCCTCGAGGAGACTGACTTCGCCTCCCTCATGGAGCTTCGCGAGCAGACGAACACCGACCGTGCTGAGGCGGTCCGCCGGGGCGAGGTTGTCTACGGGCTCACCGAGTTCGACGACGACGAGTTCTACGACCACCTGCTCACGGCGGTCCGCACCGAGGTTGGCCAGCGGCTCAGCGACGAGCCGGGTGACCCGCTGCACGCCACCGAGGCCGACGTCGAGGCCTACTTCGCCGCCCACTCCGACCGCTGGCGCACCAACGCCACCCGCTATGACGTCGTCACGCTCACTGTCCCGGCCGCCGACGGGAAGGCCCCGGGTTGCCGCGAGCTGCTCACCGGCGACATCGCAGCTGCTGCCCTTCAAGACCCCAACGGCTGCCCGACCGCCACCACCGAGCAGACCGCCCTCGACGGGTCCGACCCCACCCCGCAGCACTCCCCGCAGTCGCGCCTGCTGCAGACCGTCAGCACCCTCAACGTCGGCGCGGTCGCGCCGGCCACCAGCACCACCGAGCACGTCCAGCGGGTCGGGCTGCTCGACGCCGAGACCGACACCGCCGCCGCCCTCGAGCAGTACCGCCCCCGCATCCGCCAGGCCCTGCTCGACGAGCAGCTGACCGCCTACCTCGAGGAGCGCCGCGCCGGCCTCGACGTGGACGTCGATCTCGACCGCCTCACCGCCCTCGCCCAGGAGACCCTCTCGTGACCACCCTCCCCGCCCGCGCCCGCTCGGCCGTCGCCCTGCTGGCCGTCGTGCTGCTCGCGCTCGCCCTGCCCTGGGCCACTACCCCCGACGCCCGCGCCGCCGACCCCGAGCCGGCTCCCACCAGCGAGGCGGAGCCCGCCGACTGGCCGGGCAACAGCGCCAACCCCTACGGCGGCACCGACTTCTACCTCGACGCCACCAGCGGCGACGACAGCGCGCCCGGCACCTCGCCCGAGGACGCCTGGCAGAACCTGACCCGGGCCAGCGAGCACACCTTTGAGCCCGGTGACCGGATCCTGCTCAAGGCTGGCGAGGCCTGGCACGGCCAGCAGCTGTGGCCCAAGGGTGACGGCGCTGAGGGCGCACCGATCACCATCGACGCCTACGGCGACGCCGACGCGGCCAAGCCCTACATCGCCGCCGACGGCACCACCCCGAGCCCGTTCACCACCGGCACCACCAAGAACCCCGAGACCGTCGGCACCACCGGCGCGATCACGCTGCGCAACCAGCAGTACTGGGAGATCCACCACCTGCAGATCTCCAACGACGACAACTTCGAGGTCGACATCACCGAGGGCAACATCGTCCGCGACGGCATCTCGATCACCATCAACGCCGACCTGCTCTCCGACGGCGACGACCTGGTCATGGACCACTTCCGCATCAGCGGCGTCGACGTGCACCACATCGACGGACCCAGCACCTGGCAGCAGATCCACTACGGCGGCATCGTCTTCCAGGTCTTCGGCGCCGACCGCTACGCGAACTACCAGGAGAGCGCCTACTACTTCCAGGACGTGCGGATCGAGGACAACACCTTCCGCACCGTCGAGCTGCACGCGATCCAGTTCGCCTTTAACTGGTTCTTCGACCGCGACGCCGCGTCGGGCCAGTACGACGAGACCGGAAAGTTCCACGAGGGCTGGGAGCAGCTGTGGGTCCGCGAGCGCGATCTCTACAGCCGCGACGTCTACATCGGCCACAACTACGCCGAGAACATCGGCCAGGGCGCCATCCAGCTCGCCAACACCAAGGACATGGTCGTCGAGTACAACGAGATCAACGGCTACCTGCAGCGCTACGAGGGCGTCTCCTGCGCGCTCTACCTCTGGGCCGGCGCGGATTCGGTGATGCGCTTCAACGAGGTCTACGGCGGGCCCTACGACGAGTACGACGGCACCCCGTGGGACCTGGAGTACACGAACTTCAACGTCACCTACGAGTACAACTACTCCCACGACAACGCCGCGGGCTGGATGGCCTACATGGGCAACAGCTCGAACTCGGTCGCCCGCTACAACCTCAGCGTCAACGACAACGGCGTGCTGGTGAAGAACATGCTCTCCACCAACTACTCACCCACCTATTTCACCAACAACGTCTTCATCTACGACGCCGCGCAGATGGACTACGTCCACGACGAGACGTTCCTCGACACCGTCTACTTCCTCAACAACGTCTTCTACAACACCTCCACCACCACCCCGACGCCGTGGTCCCGCCGCGACGACGCCTTCCGGCTCACCAGCTTCTCCCACAACGCCTTCTACGAGGCCGGCGGCGTCCACTCACCCGACCAGCCGGCCGACGCCGACTCCGTCACCGCCGACCCGCAGTTCGTCGGCGACCCGGCCGACTACGACCGCGACGGCGGGGTGGAGGACGTCGTCGACTCCGCGGCCCACTTCCAGCTCCGGCCCACCTCCCCGCTCATCGACGCCGGCCGTTACAACCCGAACGTGGGCGACGCCGACTTCTTCGGCACCCCGCTCTACTACGGCAACGGCATGGACATCGGCCTGCACGAGAGCCCGATCGGTGAGCAGGTGGAGAACCCGGTCGACGACGATCCGATCGAGGACGAGGGGCCGGACGAGCGCGCGAACCTCGCGCTCGGGGCGAACGCCACCGCCAGCTCCACCCACCCGCACAACAACTTCGCGCTCAAGGCCGCCAACCTCGTCGACGGCGACCCGACCACCCGCTGGGCGGCCGCCGACGACGCCACCTACCCGATCAGCCTCGAGCTCGACTTCGGCGCCGCGACCACCTTCACCGAGGTGCAGCTCGACGAGTACACCGACTCCGGCACCAACCCGCGGGTGCAGACGTATGAGCTGCAGCGGCTCGACGCGGCCACGGGCGAGTGGGTCACCTTCGCCGAGGGCGACGATGGCATCGGCCACGACCACGTCGTCACCGACTTCGGCACCGTCACCTCCACCGGTCTGCGGGTGCTGCTGACCTCGCTGGTCGAGGGTGAGCAGTGGAGCCCGACGATGACCGAGATCGAGGTGTACGGGCCGGCCGAGGCACCCGAGACCGACCCGCAGGTCGACCCCGCGTCCGCCACCTACGACGTCAACGCAGTGGTGGCCGGCGACCCGGCCAACCGGGTGGTCTTCGGCGTCGACCTCGACGGCGACGAGCTGACCGGCGTCCGCTACATCGGCCCGGAGGGCAACGTGCTCGGCAGCCTGGACGCCGACGACTACACCTTCGCCGACGGTGAGCTGACGATCGCGCGGGAGTTCCTGCTCAGCCGTCCCCTCGGACCGTCCGGGCTGCGGCTGGAGTTCGCCTCCGGCCAGACCCGCGACGTCGGCCTGATGCTCCTCGACACCACCGACCTCACCGCCGCCGTCGAGGACGCCCGCGCCTACGCCCCGGTCGACGGGGAGGACTACGCCGCCCTCGCCAGCGCGCTGGAGGCCGGCGAGGACGTCCTGGCGCGGGTGCGGGTCGCCGGTGCCGGCGACGTCACCCACACCCAGGTGGTGGAGGCGGCCGAGAAGCTGAGGCAGGCCGTCGACGCCTACGCCGAGGCCGCCGGTCCGCTGCTGGTGCCGGTGTCGGAGCCGGTGCTGCGCGGACAGGCCGAGGTGGGTCGGACGCTCGTGGTCGCGCCGGGCCGCTGGCGCCAGCCTGGCGTGCGCGCCAGCTACCAGTGGCTGCGCGACGGCGTCCCGGTCGAGGGCGCCGACACCCGCCAGCACCAGGTCACCGAGGCCGACGCCGGCAGCACGCTGTCGGTCGAGGTCACCGTCACCAAGGCCGGGTACGCGCCGACCCGGGTGTGGACCGACGGGGTGCCGGTGGAGTGAGGTCGGAACCCACCCTCCAGGTTGTTGCTCTGCCGGCACACCTCGAGGAACGCCTCCTTACGTATGGCAACGCACGCTCCAGAGCACATGCAAGCGCAACAAGTGGGCCCCGCAGCGCGGTCGATCGGCCGGACGCTGCGGGCTGATACCGCAACAGGCGTTGCCCTCGAACGCTGGTGACTGATTGCCGGCGCGGTGTCTAGCGCAGGGAGGGCAGTCGGCCGGCCGCCATCAATCACCTGAACTCGGTGGCAATGGGATCAAGGTAAAGCAGGCACTGGTTGCTCCGGTACTCAACGACTTCGGCGGTGAAGCGAAGCCTGTCACCCTCACCCACGGTGTCCTGTCTCGCAGGGTCGGTCCACCCGAAGTCGCTCGTAGTGTTGACGTCCTCGTACTTGAAGGCTGGTCCCGCCCCAGAGTCGATGTCGTCTCCGGCGGAAATCAAGATGTCGTACCGGGTGTCAGAGTCGCCATGACGCGCTAGGTCCGCGATCAGACCGTCGAAGGCAATAGGCCGTCCCTCATAGTTGGCTGCGAAGGTGCCTATGGCGGGGTCGCAATAGTCCATCGTCAGCAGAGCTGCAACGTTGGGATCGTCAGCCGCAGTCGCAGGGGCAGCAGATTCCGTTTCAGAGGGGGCCGGAGCGGCGGGATCCCCTTCCACGGCAGGGGTGGCGGCCTCGCTAGACGGAACCGGCTCGAGAGGAGCGCTTGTGGCTGAGGTGTCCGGCGCCTGTACGACTGCCGGAAGATCGTCGTTGTCGCCAACAACCACTGCACCGATGAGGGCCGCAACGATTGCGAGCCCAGCGGCACCGCCCAGGGTTATGAGCGTATGCGTCCTCCTCCACTTTGGCTTGGGGCGACGGAAGGTCAGCTCAGTTCGGATCGTGCCGGGCGTCTGGTTGACGAGCTCCCAGCCTTCGCTTTCCCACTTCGCGACGGTCCGAGCTTCCATACCTCGGACCGCGTTGACCGGCTTGAACTCATACTCGGTGTCGTTGGCAGCCATCCGGCTCCAGATCCCTTCACCCGAACCATCGCGCATTGGCCGAGAGGAGAGTAGCAACGCGCCAGCTCGCTACTCGGCACGTTCATCCGCCTTTGCGTTCGGCAGTCAGTCCACCAGCCACAACGACCGAACAGCAGCTCGGCGAGCATCTGACTGGGTCACGCAAGTAGGTGGTGCGCGGCCGATCAGGGAGGCGACCATCGCCCCGACGTCGCTGCAACGCGCTCGCAACTCGCGCTCTGCCGGAATCCCTGGAAGGAGTGCGTGCGCTTGACGATCGGCTCGGCGTACCCCGCACCGCGGCGAGCTCGGTCGGTCCGCCTGGCGACGCCGCCGACCGACTTCGAAGGACGTGATCAATTCGGCGGCTTCGCTGCGGGGGAGGGAAGCTGTCGATGGCGCCGGTGGTGGTTGACAACTGCCGTGCCGTCGTGAAGTTGAGGAGTCGGGGGGCGGCGCTACCGGGGTCCCGAGGCGTCCCTCAGCGGTGCGGTCGTCAGCCGCGCGCCGTTCATGAAGTCGCCTCGCCCCACGGCCCTCCCGGCTCGGGCCCCACGGAGGCAGTCCCCGTCTCTTTGGCTGACCGCGTCCGTCCCAGAGGACGACTCGTGCGCCCAACCTCCCGGATGCGCACTCCGCCGAATCCCGCACGGCACCGGCTGCCGCACGGCACAGGTGGAGGAAAATTCTTCACAGACGCTTGCGGCGCAAGCCCGCGCACCGCTAATTTTTTGCCATCGCACAGCATCAAGGGAGATCAGCGATGACACCACGGACGACCCTCTCCCGCCGCGCCCTCCTCGGGGCCGCGGCCGGCGCAGGGGCAGCAGCAGCCCTCAGCGGCTGCGGGTCGGGCAGCACCGGCTCACCCTCCACCACCCTCCAGGTCTGGGGCGGCGTGCCCGCCGCCAACGGCCCGCAGGAGCTGGTCGACGGCTTCACCGCCGCCACCGGCGAGCAGGTGACCTACACGCGCTTCGTCAACGACGACCGCGGCAACCTCAAGGTCGACACCGCGCTCCAGGGCGGGGTCGACATCGACGTCTACTTCACCTACGCCGCGCAGAACATGGCGCTGCGGGCCGGCTCGGGGATGGCGCTCGACCTCACCGACCGCGTCCGGGCCGACCCCGACCTCGCGCCCTACCTCGACACCACCGCCCCGCGGGCGACCATGGTGGACGGCCGCATCGTCGCCCTCGCCACCGCGCGCGAACCCAACTTCCTGCTCTTCAACGAGTCCCTGCGTGAGCAGGCCGGGATCGAGCTGCCCCGGGCCTGGACGGTCGACGAGTTCGCCGCCACGGTCCGCGAGCTCGCCGGGCCGGATCGCTACGGCACCTACTCCGTGCCCGACACCGCCCGCGTGTCCCTCGGCGCCAACTACTGGTACGCCCCGGAGGGCGGCTCCAACTTCGACGACCCCGCCTTCCTGGAGTGGATGCAGCTGGGCCGCAGCCTGATCGACGACGGCGCGGCCTACCCCTGGACCGAGGTGCTGGCCCGCCAGCTCGAGGCCTACCAGCAGACCCCGTTCCTGCAGGGCGAGTTCGTCGTCTGGCCCACCGCGCCGTTCAACCTGCGCTACCTCAACAACGCCGAGGACTACCCGCACGACTTCCTCGTCGCGGCCGCGCCGACGCCCACCACCGCCCGCGGGGACTGGAACGGCGGCAGCTTCAACAACTTCATCATGATCAACCCGCGCTCGACCAAGATCGACCTGGCCTGGGAGTTCGTCCGCTACTGGGTGACCGACGGCGCGGGCCCCATGCTCGGCGGCGGCAAGATCCCCGCCCTGGACGTCCTGCCCGACGAGGACGTGCTGGCCGGCGTCCTCGGCGAGGATCCCGAGCAGTGGTTCGACGTCGAGTCGTTCCGCCGCACGCTGTTCACCGACGAGCCCAAGCTGATGACCGACACCATCCTCAGCGCCGTCCCCGAGATCAGCCTGGTCAGCGAGCAGCAGCGCAACCTCTGCTGGATCGGCGAGAAGTCCCCGGCCGACGCCGTCGCCAGCATCGACGCCCTGGCCGACGCGGCGATCCGACGCTACGAGAGGCAAGCCTGATGACCCTCACGCCGCCGCTGGCACCTCCTGCCGCGCCCGCCCCGGCCCCGACCACCGCCACCCGCACCGGCCGCGGCAACCCGTCGCTGCCCAAGCCGTGGATCGGCTGGGCCTTCCTCGCCCCCAACCTCCTCGGCGTCCTCGCCTTCACCCTCATCCCGCTGCTGTCGGTGGTCGGGCTGTCCTTCACCAGCTGGAACCTCGTCTCCGGCCTGGAGGGCATCGAGTTCGTCGGCCTGCAGAACTTCCTCGACCTGGCCGTCGACCCCGGCTTCTGGAACGCCGCCCTCCGCACCGTTGTCTACGCCGGCATCAGCGTCCCGCTCACCGTCCTCGGCGGGCTGGGGCTGGCGCTGCTGCTCAACGGCGACGTCCCCGGCCGTGCGGTGCTGCGGGTGATCTTCTTCCTGCCCTACATCGTCACCGTGGTGGCGATCGGGATGGTCTGGCTGATGATCCTCAACCCCTCGGCCGGGCTGGTGAACCAGACCCTCGCCGCCCTCGGGCTGCAGGACCTGCCCGGCTGGTTCGCCTCCTCGCACTGGGCGCTGCCCGCCCTCATCCTCATCGCGATCTGGAGCGGCGTCGGCTACGCCTCGATGATCTACCTCTCCGCGCTGTCCGACGCCCCCACCCAGCTCTACGAGGCGGCCGAGGTGGACGGGGCCGGGGCGTGGACGCAGTTCCGCACCATCACCTGGCCCTCGCTGATGCCGACCACGGTGTTCCTGCTGGTCACCCTGTTCATCGGCGCCTCGCAGGGCTTCGGCCTGATCGCCCTCATCACCGCCGGCGGGCCGGGCGACGCGACCACGGTCGTCTCGTACTACATGTACCAGAACGGCTTCCAGTTCTACCGGTTCGGCTACGCCGCCGCGATCGGCATGGCCACCTTCGTGGGCGTCCTCGCCCTCACCGTGCTCACCTGGCGCGCCCAGCGCGGAAGGACCCTCCATGACTGAGACCACCCTGGACGCCCCGCGCCGCTCCGCCGCGCCGGCCGCCGTCCCCGCACCTCTCGAGGCCGCCGACCGGGCCCGCCAGCGCCGACGTCGCCGCCGGACCCGCCGCTGGG
>NZ_QPKK01000299.1 GCF_003344635.1 Desertihabitans aurantiacus | reverse complement strand
CGGGCGCACCGGCGACGGGCGACGCCGACGCGGCGGAGCTGGCCGACGTCGCGGAGCTGGCCGACGTCGCGGAGCTGGCCGACGTCGCGGAGGTGGCCGACGTCGCGGAGGTGGCCGAGGCCGCCGAGACGACGGGAGCCGGCGCCGACGGTGTGGCCGCAGCACCCGGAGGTCCCGGCTCACCGGTCGACCGGTCGGCCGGCTCCGTGGCCTGGCGCCGGCCCACCGGCGGACGCGGTGCGGTGCGTTCGCGGATCACCACCGAGGAGACGAGCCGGTCGTGCCAGCCCTGGCGACGGGCGTCCCTGACCAGGAAGACCGCCAGCAGCACCAGGCCGACCACGGTGGCCCCGAGGACGCCGAGCACGGCCTGGCGCCCGAGCACCCGGAGCCACCCGACCGGTCGGCCGTCGTGCAGGCCGACCAGCTGCAGCCGCGCCAGCCGCATGCCGGGGCTGGCCGCGGTGACGGCGAGCATGTACCAGACCACCAGACCCCAGGCGAGCGTGAGCAGGCCGGCGGTGGTGGCGAGCACGAGGAAGACCACGGCGGCCTGCACCCACAGCGTCACCGCCAGCACGAAGGCGAGCTGCACCAGCACCGGGACGCCCCAGTCGAGCACCGCGGCGGCCAGGCGGCGCCCCAGCGGCCCGGTCTGCACGCCGGGGGGCAGCACCTGGCCGCCCGGTGATCCCTCAGCGCTCACCGGGCGTCCTGCGGGAGGGGTCCGTGGCTGGTCATCATCGTTCCGCTCCTCCTCGACTGCTCACCGGCGTTCCTGGAGTTCGCCCGTTCGCTCGGGTCCGCGCCCCATGATCGCCTAACGCCGACCACTCGCCAACCGTGCCTGGTCAGGGGGGTCCCGTCGTCCCGCCGGCCCAGGTCGGACCGGACCCGCACCCGGGCGCGGGCGGGCCGCCTGGCACCGTGGGCGCGACGGCGACGACAGGAGAGGCGATGACCCCGCACCCTCCCGACGGCCACGAGCGGCCGGCGCACGACCACGCGCACCAGCACCGGCACGAGTTCGGCCGGCCCCGGCTGTACGACCTCAGCACCCGGGTCGGCTTCCTCGGCCAGCGCGACCGGCTGTACCGGCGGCTGGCCGGGCTGGCCGCACCCCGCCCGGGTGAGCGGGTGCTCGACCTCGGCTGCGGCAGCGGGGCGCTCAGCCGGGCCTTCGCCGAGCTGCTCGGCACCGACCGCGACCTGGTCGGGGTGGACCCGTCGCCGGAGATGGTCGAGCACTGCCGCCGGCTGCTGCCCGGGGCGGAGTTCCACGTCGGCAGCGCCACCCGGCTCGACCTGCCCGACGCCTCCGTCGACGTCGTCGCCTCCAGCCTCGTGCTGCACCACGTCCCCGAGGCCGACCACCCGCGGGTGCTGGCCGAGGTGGCCCGGGTGCTGCGCCCCGGTGGGCGGCTGCTGGTGGTCGAGATGGCCCGCCCGCCGGCCGAGGCGCACGGGCCCGGCGGTGATGACGCCTCCGGGCACCGGCACGGACCGCTGGCCTGGTGGCGTCGCCGTCGCAGCGGCCGGACGTCCCCGCGTGCCGGCAGCCGGCTGCCACGCCTGCTCAGCGACGCCGGTTTCCGCGTCGTCGAGGCCGACCGCCACCTCCGCCAGCTGTACGCGATCGTCGGCGTCTGCCCCTGACCCACCCGCCGCGAGTGTGGCTCAACCGTCGGTCCGGGGGCCGGCATTCCGCCGGTTCGGCCACAGTGGCGGGCCCGGGACGGGTGGCGGGCCGGGGACGGGCGGCGCTCAGGACTGCTGGAGGTAGGTGAGGACGGCGAGCACGCGACGGTGGTCGTCGCCGGAGACCTCCAGCCCGAGCTTGGCGAAGACGGCGGCGATGTTCTTGCCGACGGCGGACTCGGTGACCACCATCTGCGCGGCGATCGCGGCGTTGGAGCGTCCGCTGGCCATCAGCTGCAGGGTCTCCCGCTCCCGCGGGGTGAGCGTGGTGAGCACGTCCTCGCGGCGGCCGAGCAGCCGGGAGACCACCTCCGGGTCCATCACCGTCCCCCCGGCGGCCACCCGGCGGACGGCGTCGACGAAGTCGGCGACCCGGTTCACCCGGTCCTTCAGCAGGTAGCCGACGCCGCCCTCGGCCGAGGCCAGCAGCTCGCGGGCGTAGAGCTGCTCGACGTACTGCGACAGCACCAGCACCGGCAGCCCCGGCCGCTCGGTGCGGATCTCCAGCGCCGCCCGCAGGCCCTCGTCGGTCCCGGTGGGCGGCAGCCGGACGTCCAGCACGGCGATGTCGAAGTCGTCGCGTCGCAGCGCCTGGCGCAGGTGCGGCTCGTCGGCGACCGCCGCGGTGACCGTGATCCCATTGAGCTCGAGGAGCTGGATCAGACCTTCTCGGAGGAGGGTGTGGTCTTCGGCGACGAGGGCTCGCACGGCATCTCCAGGGTCACGGTGGTGGGCCCGCCGACCGGGCTGGCGAGGTGGAGGCTACCGTCGAAGGCCCGCAGCCGGCGTTCGATGCCGGCCAGCCCGCTGCCCGCCCCGACGGTCGCGCCGCCGTGGCCGTCGTCGGTCACCGAGGCGCTCACCGAGCCGTCGCGCAGGGTGAGCTCGACGCCCGCCCGGGTGGCCCCGGAGTGCTTGACGACGTTGGCCAGCGCCTCGGCCACCCCGAAGTAGAGGCAGGTCTCGACCGGCGCCTCCAGCCGTCGCGGCCGGCCGCCGTCCGCGTCGGCCGGATCGTCGAAGCCGTGCACGGTCAGCGTGGTCGGCACGGCGGTGTCGAGCACCAGGCTGCGGACGGCACCGACCAGCCCGCGGTCGGCCAGCACCGGCGGGTGGATGCCCCGGACCAGCGCGCGCAGCTCCTGCATGGTCGAGGTGGTGGCCTCCGAGGCCGAGGCCAGCAGCGCACGGGCCCGCTCCGGGTCGGTGCGGATCAGCTGCTCGACCAGCCCGAGGTTCATCCCCAGCGAGGCCAGCCGCACCTGCACGCCGTCGTGCAGGTCACGCTCGATCCGGCGCAGCTCGGCCGCGGCGGCGTCCCGGGTCTCGGCGCGGGAGGTGCTCAGCGAGTCCACCCGGCCCTGCAGCCGGCTCGAGCGGGTGGGGCCGAGCAGCGCCCGGGTCATCACCGCCCACCCGGTCATCAGGCCGGGGGTGGTGACCCACCAGAGCAGGACCACCAGCCCGGCGACCGGCCACATCCAGAAGCCCTCGGTCCAGTGGTCGAGGACCACCAGCGGACCCAGCGGGTCGTTGAAGATCCCGGGCGGGGTGACCGCCAGCAGCAGCGGCATCGCCAGGTAGAACAGCGCGGCGCCGAACAGGGTGAGGACGAGGGTGGCCAGGGTGAACCCGACGGTGCACGACACCAGCACCCACAGCAGGTCGCGCCAGGTGGCGGGATCGGTCAGCAGCACCCGCAGCCAGCTGAACATGGCGGCGGGACCGCGTCCGCGCGGTAGCGGACGGTAGGGGCGGGGGACGCGGTTGCCGCCGATGCTGCCGGCCAGCCAGCGGGCGCCGTCGCACCACAGCCGCAGCAGCAGGAGGGCCCCGATGAACATCGGCACGCCCAGCCAGACCACGAACAGCGGGAGGGCGGTGACGACGAGGATGAACGGGACCAGCCCGATCATGGTGAGGACGACGAGCACCAGGCTCGTCAGGGTCAGCTTCGCTCGCAGTGCCATGCCTCCAGGCTGGGCCCGCGGGGACGCGGGCGCAGTGGTGCTGGCACCCCTGTTGGTCATGGTCCCTCCCCCCGGTCGAGGGCCCTCAGGAGCTGCTGCCCAGGGTGAGGGTGACCCCGTCGCCCAGGTGCAGCTGCCACCCCGGCTGGACGACCACGGGCTCGCCCGGGGTGAGCCGGCGGGGGCTCTCGCCGGGCCGGGCGAGCGTGGTCCCGTTGGTGGAGTGCAGGTCGGTGACGGTGACGTCCCAGCCCTCCGGCGCCAGCTGCAGGTGGGTGCGGGAGATGTCGGAGTGCGGGCTGGGGACGGTCAGCAGCCGGGCGTCGCCGGGGCCCCGGGCGGCCGACGGGGAGCGTCCCACCAGGATGACCCGGTCGACCTCGACCGGCCGGCCCTCGGGCGGGTGCACCACCAGCTGCACCGGGCGCGGGAGCAGCCGCGGCTGCTGGTTCGGCACGCGTTCCCCGCAGCGCCGGCAGACCGGGGCGTCGGGCGGGTTCGGGTGGCCCTCGGGGCACAGGGTGGCGAGCACCAGCGGGCCGGCGGGCGCCGGCTCGTCGTCCTCGCGCCG
>NZ_QPKK01000298.1 GCF_003344635.1 Desertihabitans aurantiacus | reverse complement strand
GGCCGGGGTGCGGAGCAGGGCCGGGATGCGGAAGGTGTGGTAGCCGTCGGTCCCGGAGCGGAACGGCACCGAGACGACATCGTCGGCGGTGAGCTCCGCGCTCGCGCGGGCTGCGGCCGACTCGAGCCGGGCTCGGACCAGGGCGCCGACACCGGCCAGCGCGGCGCCGACCAGGCCGGCCACCACGAGCGGCATCCGTCGCACGCGTCACCTCCGGCGCTGGGCGGCCGACCGGGCTCGACCACGGTGTCCGCGCCAGGCTAGCGCCCACCCCCGGCCGGCGGGGAGGGGGCGACGCCCGTCCAGTGCGGCAGCTCGTCGCGGCCGGGGTCGGATGGCCCGCCCGGTCGACGAGCCCCGGCCACCGGCGACGAGCGGGGAACGCATGGAGGCCGTCCTCGTCCGACGGTGTGCCGGGGGACGTCCCGGGCCCCGTGCCGTCACCGAGACGACACCGGCCGGTGTCGTCGCCCACACCGCGATGTCGCCTGCGGCTGGGTGGATGGGGACGACCCTCCCCACCGACCAGGAGCCCCCATGTCCCTGCAGCTCAGCCGCCGTCAGCTGATCGGCGCCGGTCTCACCGGTGGTGTCGCCCTCACCGGTGCCGGCACCGTGCTCACCGCCCCCTACGCCGACGCCGCCCCCGCCGGCGACCTGTTCACCCTCGGGGTCGCCTCCGGCGACCCGCTGCCGGACGGGGTGGTGCTGTGGACCCGGCTGGCGCCGTCCCCGCTCGACCCGGACGGCCGCGGCGGGATGGCCGACCGCGTCCGTCCGGTGGCCTGGCAGGTCGCCGCAGACCCGGAGTTCCGGCGGGTCGTCCGTCGCGGCGTCGAGGTGGCCCGCCCCGAGTGGGGCCACTCGGTGCACGCGGAGGTGTCGGGTCTGGAGCCGGGCCGGGAGTACTGGTACCGCTTCCGCGTCGGCGACCAGGTCTCCCCGGTCGGCCGGACCAAGACCGCCCCGGCCCTCGGCGCACCGCTCGCGGCCGCCGTCTTCGGGTTCGTGTCCTGCCAGAACTTCCCCGCCGGCTACTTCACCGCGCTGCGCCACGCCGCCGAGGACCAGCTGGACGCCATGCTGCACCTGGGTGACTACATCTACGAGGGGGCCGGTGCCAGCCAGCTCCCCGGACGCGCCCACTCCCCGGCCGCGGAGATCTTCACCCTGGCCGACTACCGGGTCCGGCACGCCCAGTACAAGACCGACCCCGACCTGCAGGCCGCCCACGCCAGCACCCCGTTCATCTCCGTGCCCGACGACCACGAGGTGGAGAACAACTGGGCCGGCGACATCTCCCAGGTCGACACCGAGCCCGACCAGGACCCGGCGGTGTTCCGCCGGCGCCGGGCCGACGCCTTCAAGGCGCTGTACGAGAACATGCCGCTGCGGCGGGCCTCGATGCCGGTCGGCCCGGACATGCAGCTCTACCGCCGGATCCGCTACGGCGACCTGCTCGACTTCTCCATGATCGACACCCGCCAGTACCGCGACGACCAGCTCGAGGCCTGCGAGGGCGACTGCGCCGGGCGCAACGACCCCTCCCGCACCATCCTCGGCGAGCAGCAGAAGGCGTGGCTGGTGGAGGGGCTCGCCTCCTCCCAGGCGACCTGGCAGATCGTCGGCAACCAGTCGATCACCTTCGACAACGACACCGTCCCGGGTGCGGGGGTCGACTACTCCGAGGACAACTGGAACGGCTACGCCGGCGAGCGCCGCTCGGTCTACTCCCAGATCCACGAGGCCGGCGTGCAGAACCTCGTCATCGTCACCGGTGACGCCCACGCCAGCGCCGCCTCCGACCTGCGGGTGGACTTCAACGACACCAGCTCCCCGGTCATCGGCACCGAGTTCCTCGGCACCTCGATCACCTCCGGCGGCAACGGCTCGGACCAGAGCAACCGCACCCGCGCCTGGCTCTCGGAGAACCCGCACATCAAGTTCGCCAACAACAACCGCGGCTACCAGCGCGTCCGGGTCAGCCCGGAGCTGCTGCAGGTCGACTACCAGGTGGTGGACGCCGTCACCACCCCGGACGCCCCCGTGCGGACCCGCGCCACGCTGACGGTCGAGGCCGGACGTCCGGGCATCGCCGGCGTCGACGACTGAGCTCCCGCCGCGCCCGGACCTCCGGGTGATCGAGCGGCACGGTCCCGGGCTCCCGCAGCACGCGGCGGCCCGGGACCGTGCCGTTCGGCCTGCTACCGGGAGGAGATTCCGGCGAAGGGGTTGCCCTGCCCGTCGGTCTCGGGTGAGGATCGACCAACGTCCCGAATGGTCTGGACCTCTAACCCCCCCAGCGGCCACCGCCGCGTCTCCGACACATTGGAGTGGCTATGACGCACCCGACGTCTCCCGTCCGCCCCCGCACCCTCCTCGCCGGGCTGGCCGTGGCGGCCCTGACCGTGGGGCTGGCCGCCTCGCCGTCGGAGGCCGCCCCGAAGCAGCCGGCCGAGCGTGCCGAGAGCAGCCGCGGCTTCTGCACCGCCTGGAGCCGGTCCACCACCCGCCACCTGACGCTGGACGAGAAGGTCGGCCAGCTCTTCATCCAGGAGCTGTACGGCCCGACCGCCACCACCCGCGACGCCCGCAACGTCGACTTCTACGGCCTGGAGACCCCGGCCGAGATCGTCCAGGAGTACCACCTCGGCGGAGCCATCTACTTCGCCTGGACCGACTCCGTCGGCGGCGGACCCGAGCAGATCGCCGGTCTCTCCAACGGTCTGCAGGAGGCCGCGCTGGAGGGCTCCACGCTGGACGTCCCGCTCTGGGTCGGCATCGACCAGGAGATGGGCATCGTCACCCGGATGGGCCCGCCCGCCACCCAGTTCCCGGGCGCGATGGCCGTCGCCGCCACGCGCAGCACCGAGAACGCCCGCACCGCCGCGGCGATCACCGGTGAGGAGCTCGCCGCGGTCGGTGTCAACGTCAACTTCGCCCCCGACGCCGACGTCAATGTCAACCCGGCCAACCCGGTGATCGGCGTCCGCTCCTTCTCCTCCGACCCGCAGCTGGCCGCCGACTTCACCGCCGCCCAGGTGCAGGGGCTGCAGGACGACGCGGGCCTGTCCGCCGCCGCCAAGCACTTCCCCGGCCACGGCGACACCGCGGTCGACTCCCACACCGGGCTGCCGCAGATCACCCACACCCGCGAGGAGTGGGAGCAGATCGACCGCCCGCCGTTCCAGGCCGCGATCGAGGCCGGCACCGACATGATCATGACCGCCCACATCGTGGTGCCCTCCCTCGACCCGTCCGGTCTGCCGGCCACCCTGAGCAAGCCGATCCTCACCGACCTGCTGCGCGAGGAGATGGGCTACGAGGGCCTGATCATCACCGACTCGCTGCAGATGGCCGGCGTCCGTGAGCAGTTCGACGACGGCGAGATCGCGATCCGGGCCCTGGAGGCCGGCGCGGACCAGCTGCTGATGTCGCAGGACCTGCCGACGGCCTGGAACGCCGTCCGCGACGCCGTCGGCACCGAGCGGCTGCCGAGGGCTGAGCTCGACGCCAAGGTGCAGCGCATCCTCAAGACCAAGTGCGACAACGGGCTGGTCCGCGAGCCGCTGGTCGACGAGTCGGCCGTGATGGACGTCGTCGGCAACCCCGAGCACCTGGCCACCGCCGCCGAGATCACCGACGCGACCCACACCCTGGTCGAGAACGGGGCCGGGCTGCTGCCGCTGGACGTCGACGGCACCGACGTGCTGGTCACCGGCTGGGGCGCCAGCACCACCACCACCCTGGGCGCCGAGCTGACCGCCCGCGGTGCCACCACCACCGTCCGTGAGACCGGGGCGACCCCGAACGAGGCCGCCATCACCGGTGCGGTGACCGCCGCCGAGGACGCCGACGTCGTCGTGGTGCTGACCAACAACGCCGCCACCTCCACCGCCCAGCAGAACCTGGTCCGCCGGCTGCACGCGACCGGCACCCCGGTCGTCACGGTGGCCGTCCGCAACCCCTACGACATCGCGCACCTGCCCGACGTCGACACCTACCTCGCCACCTACTCCTACAGCCCGGTCTCGGTGCCCTCGCTGGCCCGCGTGCTCACCGGCGAGGTCGCCCCGACCGGCAAGCTGCCGGTCGACATCCCCGCCGCCGGCGACCCCGGGACGGTGCTCTACCCCCTCGGTCACGGCCTGACCTACTGACCTCCGCAACCCCCTGAGGAGAACGAGATGACCACAGTGAACCGACGGCACCTGCTCGCCGGGGCGGGGGCGGCGGCGGTCGCCGTCCCGCTGGCCGGGGCGACCGGCGC
>NZ_QPKK01000297.1 GCF_003344635.1 Desertihabitans aurantiacus | reverse complement strand
GCCACGAGGCGTTCAACGAGTACGCCCCGGGCTGACTCAGCCGTCGAGCAGCTGCTCGACCATGCCCGTCACGGTGGTCGTGGCACTCGCCGTGTCGTAGCCGGGATCGGCCAGCCGCTCGGCCACCACGGCGTTGACCGCGCCACCCACCGCCAGCGCCGCGGTGCGCGCGTCGGGCAGCTCCGGACGTCCCCGCGCGCGTCGGGCGGCCTGCAGCAGCTCGGCCAGCGGACGCCAGCGCCCCTCGGGCTGCGGTCGCTCCCCGCGCTGGGCCATCTCCTCGATGATCACGTGGGTCTGCGCCGGGCGGGCGGAGAGGTGGGCGACCATCGTCTGCACGTAGGCGAGCGGGGCGTCGGCCGGGTCGGCCTGATCCACCGCGGCGCCGACCTCGGCCACCAGGTCGGCCAGCGCCTGCTCGTGGGCGGCGCGGACCACGGCCTCCTTGCTCGCGAAGTGGTAGAGCACCGCGGCCTTGGAGATCCCGGCCGCCGCCGCGATCCGTGACAGCGACGTCCCGGCGTAGCCGTGCTCGGCGACCAGCGCGGTCGTCACCTCGACCAGCTGGGCGCGTCGGGCCTGCTCGGTGAAGGACCGTCGGCGCGGTTCCGCCATCTGCTGCCTCCTCGCTCGGACGCTTGCCAGCCTCCCATACTGACCGTACGGTAGAAGAACTGACCGATCGGTAAGGAGCAGCGATGGACCAGGAGTCGACGACCCCGACCACCCCGACCCGTGCGCTCGGGGCCGGGCGGAGACGCCTCCGGCGGCTGCTGCTCGGCCTCGTCGTGGTGCTCCTCGGTGGCGTCCTCGCGCTGACCCTCGCCCTGCGCACGCCCTCGCCGGTCGGGCACTGGCGCAGCGCCGCCGACCACGACGCGTTCCTGCAGACCTACCGCGCGGCCTTCGCCGACCTGCCCGAGCCCGCCGAGACCCTGGACGTCCGGACCGACTACGGGGTGGTCCGGATGTACCGCTTCGAGGGGTCCGGGGACGAGCCGCTGCCACTGGTGCTGCTGCCCGGCACCGCCTCGGCCTCCCCGGTGTGGGCGGACAACCTGCCCTCGCTGCTGCGGATCGGCGACGTCTGGACGCTGGACCTGCTCGGTGAGCCCGGGATGAGCGTGCAGAGCCGGCCGATCACCGACCACGCCGACCAGGCACGATGGCTCGACCAGGCCCTGGCCGGGCTGCCGGAGCCGGAGGTCCACCTGGTCGGGCTCTCGATCGGCGGCTGGACGGCGGCAAACCTGGCCCTGCGCGAGCCGACCCACCTGGCCAGCCTCACCCTGGTCGACCCGGTCCAGGTCTTCGGCGACATCCCGCTGGAGACGGTGCTGCGGTCGCTGCCCAGCTCGGTGTCCTGGACGCCGAAGGCGTGGCGGGACAGCTTCAACTCCTACACCGCCGGCGGCGCCCCGGTGGAGGACGTGCCGGTGGCCGACATGATCGAGTCCGGGATGGCGGGCTACGCCCTGAAGCTGCCGCAGCCGTCCCGCATCGACCCGACGACGCTGGCCGGGTCGGACCTGCCGGTGCTGGTCCTCCTCGCCGGCCGCTCGGTGATGCACGACGCGGCCACCGCGATCCCGGCCGCCGAGCGGGCGCTGCCCGGACGGGTGCGGGTCTACCCCGACGCCACCCACGCTCTCAACGGCGAGTACCCCGACGAGCTGGCCGCCGACGTCGCTGCCTTCCTCGCCCAGCAGCGTTGATCACCGCCGCGGTCAACCGGCAGCGACCTCCTCGACCAGGTCACGGGCGTCCTGCACCGACCGGGTCAGCTCCGCCGGGCTCTGCCCGAGCTGTCCCAGCAGCCGGTGGGCGCGCTCGGCGAACGCCGCCGGGGCGCCGGGCAGTCGTCCGGCGGAGTCGACGAGACCCTTCTCGTTGACCACCCAGCTCCCGGCTCGGGCGTGCACAGCGTGCGCGCACAGCCCCACCACCCGGAACAGGCACCCGGCGAGGTAGCTGGTGTCACCCCGTCCGGCGGACTTGGCCAGGGCTCCCAGCAGGAAGCGGGCCTCCCCGAGCCGCTCGAGCACCGCCCCGGTCAGCGCCGGGGGATAAGCCGTGACCTGCCCCTGCAGGGCCCGCAGCTCCCCGTCGGGGTCGGCCAGGACGCGCGCCAGCGCGACCTCCCCGGCGTAGGCGGTGGTCGGGACACCGAGCGGGTGCCCGACCTGGAACGCGAACTCGAAGACCCCGCGCCGGGCGTCCTCGACCGAACGGCGCACCCGGTCGAGGTCGCGGTAGATCCAGTCCACCGGCGTCGATCCGATGCTCATCCAGGCCCCGCCGTCCACCCACGGACCCCAGCCGCCGGGCTCGGTCACCTCGAGCGAGTCCGTGCCGGAACGGGTGGTGGCCACCTCACCGGCGAGCACCCGCAGCGCCCCGGTGTCGATGCCGGACCGGTAGTAGAGCCCGAGATCGACGTCGGAGTCCGGGTGGGCCTCCCCACGAGCCCGGCTGCCCCCCAGTGCGACCGCCTCCACCCCCGGCACCTGCACCAGCCGGTCGGCCAGCTCCACCAGCTCCTGCTCGGTCGGCACCGGCGTCACGACGACGGACGCTTCCGCCAGGTGTCCCAGCCGAGCAGGACGGCCGCCGGCCCGAACAGGGTGAACACCACCGACCTCACCCACTGCGGGTCATCACCCATCAGGTCGAGCACCGAGGACACCGAGATCCCGAGCGCGGCGAGGCAGACGAGCACGATCACCCAGGACCTCTCGTACCACCGGCGTGGACGGGTCCGGTCCTCCCGATCGGCCATCATCGCCTCCTGTCCGCCCCGGCCCGGGGCCGCGCCACCGTAGCAACGAGGGGACGGTGGTCGCTCCGGACCCTACGGCAGCTACGGACCACCCGGGACGCTGGTAGACACCAGTGGGGCACTGGTGAGAGACCAGCCCGGAGCTGGCCCGGTGAGGTCCCGTGGAGTTCACCCGACGGTCGTCGACCCGCGGCCGTCCCTGGGCTCGGGGCGCCTCCCGGAGGTCTAGGGTGGACGCTGTCGCACACCCGCCCGGATGACCGAAAGGCAGAATCCTTGTCCTACATCGAATTCGTCGACGCGCGCGAGATCCTCGACTCTCGTGGCAACCCGACCATCGAGGTCCAGGTCATCCTCGACGACGGCTCCGAGGGACGCGCCGCCGTCCCGTCGGGTGCCTCCACCGGCGCCTTCGAGGCCGTCGAGCTGCGTGACGGCGACCAGAGCCGCTACGGCGGCAAGGGCGTGCTCAAGGCCGTCGAGAACGTGGTCGAGACGATCTTCCCGGCCGTGCACGGCCTGGACGCCGACGAGCAGCGCCTGGTCGACCAGACCATGCTCGAGCTGGACGGCACCGACAACAAGGGCTCGCTCGGCGCGAACGCCATCCTCGGCGTCTCGCTGGCCGTGGCCCGGGCCGCCGCGGAGTCGGCCGAGCTGCCGCTGTTCCGCTACGTCGGCGGCCCCAACGCCCACACCCTGCCGGTCCCGATGATGAACATCCTCAACGGTGGCGCGCACGCCGACTCCGACGTCGACGTCCAGGAGTTCATGGTCGCCCCGATCGGTGCGTCCACCTTCTCCGAGGCGCTGCGCCAGGGCGCGGAGGTCTACCAGGCCCTGAAGTCGGTGCTCAAGCAGAAGGGTCTGGCCACCGGGCTGGGCGACGAGGGCGGTTTCGCCCCGAACCTGCCGCAGAACGTCGCCGCGCTCGAGCTGATCGCCGAGGCGGTGGAGAAGGCCGGGCTGAAGCTCGGCACCGACATCGCGCTGGCCCTCGACGTCGCCTCCACCGAGTTCTTCACGGCATCGGACGGCGGGGGCGGCGTCTACACCTTCGACAAGACCCAGAAGAGCGCCGAGGAGATGGTGGCGGTCTACGAGAGCTGGATGAACCAGTTCCCGATCGTCTCCATCGAGGACCCGCTGGCCGAGGACGACTGGGCCGGCTGGAGCTCGCTCACCGCCAGGGTGGGCGACCGGGTGCAGATCGTCGGGGACGACCTCTTCGTCACCAACGTGCAGCGGCTGCAGCGCGGCATCGAGGAGAAGGCGGCCAACGGCCTGCTGGTCAAGGTCAACCAGATCGGCTCCCTGACCGAGACCCTGGACGCCGTCGAGCTGGCCCACCGCAACGGCTACCGCTGCATGATGAGCCACCGCTCGGGCGAGACCGAGGACACCACCATCGCCGACCTGGCCGTGGCCACCAACTGCGGCCAGATCAAGACCGGCGCCCCGGCGCGCTCGGAGCGGGTCGCCAAGTACAACCAGCTGCTGCGCATCGAGGAGGACCTCGACGACGCCGCCCGCTACGCCGGCG
>NZ_QPKK01000296.1 GCF_003344635.1 Desertihabitans aurantiacus | reverse complement strand
TGCCGGGCCGGCTCAGCCCAGCCGGTCCAGCGCCCGCAGCGGGGCGTCGGGGTCGCGGGCGTCCCCGTGCTCGGCGGCGTCGCGCCAGGCGAGCCGGCCCGCGGCGTCGACCAGCACGCTGACCCGGCGGGCGCAGCCCAGCTCGGCGTCGAAGGCGTCGTAGGCGCTGGCGATCCTCCCGTGCGGCCAGTGGTCGCTGAGCAGCGGGACGTCCAGCCCGAGCGCGTCGGCGAAGGCGCGCAGGGAGTAGATGGAGTCGCACGACAGCGCCCGCACCGCCCCACCGGCGGCGGCGTAGCGCGGCAGCCGCTCCTGCAGCGCGAGCAGCTCGGTGGAGCAGACCGGGGTGTTGGCCCAGGGGAAGAAGACCAGCAGCACCGGCGACCCGCGCAGCGCAGACAGGGTGTGCGGGCGGCCGTGCTGGTCACGGGTGGTGAAGTCGGGCGCCGGCGCGCCCGACGCGAGCTCAGCGACGGCTGCCCTTGGGGCGTACCAGCTTGCTGGCGGCCCAGTCGTCGGACAGCGCGGCGGTGGTGGTCAGGCTCAGCCCCGCGGTCACCGCACCCTCGGCGATGTCGGCCGGGTCGACGTGGCCGTCGCGGCCCACCTTCGGCGTCATCAGCCAGATGAACCCGGAGTTGGAGAGGTCGGTCAGCGCGTCCACCAGACCGTCGACCACGTCACCGTCGCCGTCGCGCCACCACAGCAGCACCACGTCCACGGCCTCGACGGCCTCCTCGACCAGCTCGCCGTCGATGGCGTCCTCGAAGGCGATCCGGAGGTCGTCGTCCACGTCGTCGTCCCAGCCGAGCTCCTGCACGACCATGCCCTCACGGACGTTCAAGCGGTCAGCCGCGGGAGCCGTCCTGCCCTCCGAGGATCCTGCGTTCGTGGTCACCGACTCTTCCCCTGTGCCTTCCTGGTCCTGCCCACCGGCCGGCGGGCTGTGTGGTGATCAGCGTGCCATGTCGCCGCAGCGGTTGTGAACCACCCCGCTGGCGGGGTGCGCGGGCCCGCCGCGACGGGCGTCCCAGCGGCCGACCGGTTTAGGGATCGTCTGCCGCAGGTGACAAACTGGCCCGCGGTGGTCCCCTACCGGGGACGAGAAAGCACAGCGATAGGAGCCGCCACATGGCACGTCCTGGCGAACGGCCCGGCATCACGGCCGAGGGACTTCCGAGCCAGCTTCCGGACATCGACCCGGAGGAGACCCAGGAGTGGTTGGACTCCCTGGACGGGATGCTGGACGACAAGGGCAAGCAGCGGGCGCGCTACATCATGCTCAAGCTGCTCGAGCACGCCCGTGAGCGCCAGGTGGGCCTGCCGGCCCTGCGCAGCAGCGACTACATCAACACCATCCCGCCGGAGGACGAGCCGTGGTTCCCCGGTGACGAGCACGTCGAGCGCCGGATCCGCGCCTACATCCGCTGGAACGCCGCGATCATGGTCTCCAAGGCCAACCGCAAGGGCCTGGAGGTCGGCGGCCACATCGCCTCCTACCAGAGCGCGGCCAGCCTGTACGAGGTCGGCTTCAACCACTTCTTCCGCGGCAAGGACCACCCGGGCGGTGGCGACCACGTCCTCATCCAGGGCCACGCCTCCCCCGGCATCTACTCCCGGGCCTACCTCGAGGGACGCCTGACCACCGACCACCTGGACTCCTTCCGCCAGGAGGTCTCCCGCGGCCCGGGTAACGGCCTGTCCTCCTACCCGCACCCGCGCTCGATGCCGTCGTTCTGGGAGTTCCCCACGGTGTCGATGGGCATCGGCCCGATGAACGCGATCTACCAGGCGCGGTTCAACCGCTACCTGCAGCACCGAGGCATCGCCGACACCTCCGACCAGCACGTGTGGGCCTTCCTCGGCGACGGCGAGATGGGCGAGCCGGAGTCCCTGGGCGCGATCGGCGTGGCCTCGCGCGAGGGCCTGGACAACCTCACCTTCGTCATCAACTGCAACCTGCAGCAGCTCGACGGGCCGGTCCGGGGCAACGGCAAGATCGTGCAGGAGCTGGAGTCGATCTTCCGCGGCGCCGGCTGGCACGTCATCAAGGTGCTGTGGGGCCGCGACTGGGACCCGCTGCTGGCGATGGACTCCGACGGTGCGCTGGTGAACAAGTTGAACACCACCCCGGACGGGCAGTTCCAGACCTACTCGGTCGAGGACGGCAGCTACATCCGCCAGCACTTCTTCGACGACCCGCGGCTGGCGAAGATGGTCCAGGACATGTCCGACGACCAGATCAAGAAGCTGTCGCGCGGCGGGCACGACTACCGCAAGGTCTACGCCGCGTTCAAGGCCGCCCAGGAGCACGTCGGGCAGCCGACGGTGATCCTGGCCCAGACCGTCAAGGGCTGGACGATCGACGCCCTGGAGGCGAAGAACGCCACCCACCAGATGAAGAAGCTGACCACCGACGACCTCAAGGCGTTCCGGGACCGGCTCTACCTGGAGATCCCCGACTCCCAGCTCACCGACGCCTACAACCCGCCGTACTTCCACCCCGGCGAGGACTCCGACGAGATCCAGTACATGCAGGAGCGCCGCCGTGTCCTCGGCGGCTACCTGCCCGAGCGCCGGGTCAAGCCGAAGGTGCTCAAGCTCCCCGGCGACAAGGTGTACGCGCCGCTGATGGAGCCGATGAACGAGAAGGTCAAGGTGGCTTCCACCCAGGCCTTCGTGCGGCTGCTGCGCGACCTCATGCGCGACCAGGAGATCGGGCACCGGATCGTGCCGATCGCCCCGGACGAGTTCCGCACCTTCGGCATGGACTCGATGTTCCCGACGGCGAAGATCTACAACCCGCACGGTCAGAACTACGAGTCGGTCGACCGCAAGCTGCTGCTGTCGTGGAAGGAGTCCGAGCAGGGCCAGCTGCTGCACGAGGGCATCTCCGAGGCCGGCGCGCTGGCCTCGATGACGGCCGCCGGCACGGCCTACGCCACCCACGGCGAGCCGATGATCCCGGTCTTCCTCTTCTACTCGATGTTCGGCTTCCAGCGGGTGGGCGACTTCATCTGGGCGATGGCCGACCAGCTCGGCCGCGGCTTCCTGATGGGGGCCACCGCGGGGCGGACCACGCTGACCGGTGAGGGCCTGCAGCACGCCGACGGCCACTCCCCGCTGCTGGCGAGCACGAACACCGCGGTGGTGCACTACGACCCGGCCTTCGCCTTCGAGATCGCCCACATCGTCAAGGACGGTCTGCGGCGGATGTACGACTACGACAACCCCGACCACCCGGGTGGGGAGAACGTCATCTTCTACCTGACCGTCTACAACGAGCCGGTGCCCCAGCCGGGGCCGGAGCCCGACGTCGACGTCGAGGGCATCCTCAAGGGCATGCACCTGTACCGCAAGGCCGAGGCCACCGGGCAGAACGCCCGCGCCCAGGTGCTGGCCTCCGGCGTCGCCGTGCCGGCGGCGCTGAAGGCCCAGCGGATCCTGGCCGAGGAGTTCAACGTGGACGCCGACGTCTGGTCGGTGACCTCGTGGAACGAGCTGCGCCGCGAGGGTCTCGAGGTCGACCACTGGAACTTCAACCACCCCGGTGAGGAGAAGCGGACACCCTGGGTCACCTCGAAGCTGCGGGGTGCGGAGGGTCCGCTGGTGGCGGTCAGCGACTACATGCGGGCCGTACCGGACCAGATCCAGCAGTACGTCGAGGCCCCCTGGTACTCCCTGGGCACCGACGGCTTCGGCTTCGCCGACACCCGCGCCGCCGCCCGCCGCTTCTTCCAGACCGACGCCGAGTCGATCGTGGTGGCCACCCTGGCCGCGCTGGAGAAGGAGGGGAAGTACCGCGAGGGCGCGGCCGCCGAGGCCTTCGCGACGTACGACCTGGGCGACCCGACCTCGGCCTACGGCATCACCCAGGAGGGGGCGGGCGCCTGAGCGCAGCCGACCTCCCCGGGCTGCCGCCCGTCGGGAGCCGGGTGGTGGTGCGCCACCGCCGCCCGGAGCCCGGCGCCGAGCCGCCGCTCTCCGACGCCCTCGGAGACCTCGTCGAGGTCTCCGAGGGCGTCCTCGTCGTGCGCACCCGCCGCGGCGACGTCACCGTGGCCCGGGACGCCGTGGTCGCGGTCAAGCAGGTGCCACCACCCCCGGCGGTGCCGTTCGACCCGATGGCGGCCGACGTCGCGGTGCTGCAGCGGTTGGCCGACGCGAGCTGGCCGGCACCGGACCGGGCGGCGCTGGGTGACTGGACCCTGCGGGCGGCCGGGGGCTGGACCCGCCGGGCCAACTCGGTGCTCGCGGTCGGCGCCCCGGGACGCGGCTGGCGGGCGGCGGTCGAGCTGTGCCGGGGCTGGTACGCCGAGCGCGGGCTGCC
>NZ_QPKK01000295.1 GCF_003344635.1 Desertihabitans aurantiacus | reverse complement strand
CGCCAGCGGGTGCACCGCCAGCTGGACGCCGGCCTGGCCGGGACGCTGCCGCACCCAGCTGGCGCGCACGTGCAGCCCGCCGAGCACCAGCGGGTTCGGCCGGGCCGCGGGCAGCCCCGCGGGCTCGGCGGCCGCCTCGACCCCGTCGTCCACGCTGACGATGAAGGTGAGCCGGGACGAGGGCAGCCCGCGGTGCAGCCCGTCCGGTCCGCCGCCGCGGTAACCGGTCATCGATCCGACCCCGGGCGGGCAGGACCGCGCGACCGCCAGCTCGAAGGTGTGCTCGGACACGGGCCCGACGCTACCCCTGGCGAACCGGTAACCATCCTGTTACCGTTTTGGTGTGGACGCCGCAGCAGCGATCGGGGACCCGGTGCGACGCCGGATCCTGGAGCTTCTGCACCGCTCGCCCCGCACGGTGCACGCGCTGGCGGGGCAGTTCCCCATCTCCCGGCCCGCGGTCAGCCGCCACCTGCGCGTGCTGCGCGAGGCGGGGCTGGTGGTGGACGAGCCGGCGGGACGGGAGCGGGTCTACCGGCTCGACCCGACGGCCCTGCACGAGCTCGACGCCTGGCTGCACCTGCTGCTGGGCGATCCCTGGTCCCGGCGGCTGGACGCCCTCGAGACCGAGGTGCACCGCACCCGCCGCGACCGGCGCACCCCGCGCACGGACGCACCTGCCACCGACGACACCCAGGAGGACACCGCATGAGCCCCACACCCACCGGCCGGCTGACCCGCACCGCGGCCGGCGCCGACCTCGTCCTCGTCCGCACCTTCCGGGCCCCGCGCGCCGACGTCTGGGCCGCGCTGACGGAGTCGGAGCGGACGGCCCGCTGGATCGGGCCGTGGACCGGCGAGCCCGGCGCCGGGCGCACCGTCCGGCTGACCATGACGGCCGAGGACGAGGAGCCGACCGGCGACCTCGACATCGTCGCCTGCGAGGCGCCGTCCCACCTGCGGGTGCGGATGGTCGACGAGTACGGCGCCTGGGACCTCGAGGCCCACCTGTCCGAAGCCGACGGCGTCACCACGCTGGAGTTCGTCCAGCACCTCACCGAGCCCGGCGAGGCCACCGACACCGGACCGGGGTGGGAGTACTACCTGGACCGGTTCGCCTCGGTGGTCACCGGCGGCGCCGAGCCCGACTTCGCCGACTACCACCCGTCGATGGTGGCCCACTACCGGCAGCAGCTGGACGCCTCCGCCTGAGCCGGCACCGCGCGGGCGTCAGCGGGCGCGGGCGAGGAAACCGATCACGCTGGTGAAGAAGCGGCGGCCGTCGGTCGACGGCGCGGTCAGCGGCTCGACGTTGTGCTCGGGGTGCGGCATCAGCCCCACCACGTTGCCGCGGTCGTTGGTGATGCCCGCGATGTCGTTGACCGAGCCGTTCGGGTTCGGGCCGAGGTAGCGGAAGACCACCTGGTCCTCCCCCTCCAGGCGCTCGATCGTGTCGGCGTCGGCGACGTAGCCGCCCTCGCCGTTCTTCAGCACGATCGAGATCTCCTCGGCGGGCAGGAAGTCCTGGGTCCACACGGTGTCCGTGGACTCCACCCGCAGCCGCTGCTCCTTGCAGACGAAGGTGCGCACGTCGTTGCGGATCAGCGCGCCGGGCAGCAGGTGCGCCTCGCAGAGGATCTGGAAGCCGTTGCAGATGCCGAGCACCGGCAGCCCCTGGCGGGC
This sequence comes from Desertihabitans aurantiacus, assembly GCF_003344635.1. Classification (GTDB taxonomy): domain Bacteria; phylum Actinomycetota; class Actinomycetes; order Propionibacteriales; family Propionibacteriaceae; genus Desertihabitans; species Desertihabitans aurantiacus. The sequence continues at coordinate 2,648 of NZ_QPKK01000295.1, read as the reverse complement.
GGCGGTGATCAGCTCGGCCATCAGCGGGGAGAACCGGGCGATCGCGCCGCAGCGCAGGTAGTCGCCGTAGGAGAACCCGCCGGGGAGGATGACGGCGTCCACCCCGTCCAGGCTCTGCGAGGCGTGCCACAGCGGCACCGGCTCCGCACCGCAGAGCCGCACGGCACGCAGCGCGTCGGTGTCGTCGAGGGAGCCGGGGAAGGTGACGACGCCGATCCGCGCGCCGGGAGCGGTCTGCGCGAGGTCCGGGGTGGCGGTGGGGGCGCTCACGACTGGCCCGCCGCCTCGGCGTTGGGGGCCTCGGTGGCGGGCTGGTTGGCCGGCACCGCAGCGTCAGCATGCTCGGAGGCGGACGCGGCAGCCCCGGGCTGGGTGGAGACCTGACCCTGCGCGACCGAGGCGGGGTCGGCCGGGGCGCCGCCGACCGGGGCGGTCGACGTCTCGTCGCTGCGCACCTCGAAGGCCTCGATCACGGTGTTGGCCAGCAGCTTCTCCGCGGCGTCGTGCACCTGGGCCAGCCGGGCGTCGTCGAGCTCGCCCTCGACCTCGATCTCGAAACGCTTGCCCTGCCGCACCGTCAGCCCCGCGAACCCCATCCGCGCCAGCGCACCGGTCACCGCCTTGCCCTGGGGGTCGAGGATCTCCGGCTTGGGCATGACTTCCACCACCACACGTGCCATGGCCGCGATCCTAGTGCTCCGGCGCCGCCCCCGCCGACGCGCGGACGCAGGTGAGCGGGTGCGCTCAAAGTCGCAGCTCGCCGCCGGTCAGCCGGCGGTAGGCCTCGAGGTAGCGCTCGCGGGTGGCCCGCACCACGTCCTCGGGGAGCGGGGGCGGCGGGGTGTCGGAGGCGCGGTCCCAGCCCGAGGCGGTGGTCAGCCAGTCGCGCACGAACTGCTTGTCGAACGACGGCAGCGACTGTCCCGGCTGCCAGCGCCCGGCGTCCCAGAAGCGGGAGGAGTCGGGGGTGAGCACCTCGTCGGCCAGCACGATGGTGCCGTCGGTGCGGGCGCCGAACTCGAGCTTGGTGTCGGCCAGGATGATGCCGCGCTCGCGCGCGATCCGCTCCCCGGTGCGGTAGACCTCCAGGGTCAGCCGGCGCAGCTCCTCGGCGGTCTCGGCGCCCACCAGCTCGACCACCGTCGCGAAGTCGACGTTCTCGTCGTGCTCGCCCTGGGGAGCCTTGGTGGCGGGCGTGAACACCGGCTCGGGCAGCCGGTCGCCGTCCCTGAGCCCCTCGGGCAGCTCGATGCCGCACACGGTGCCCGTGCGCTGGTACTCCGCCCACCCCGACCCGGTGAGGTAGCCCCGGGCCACGCACTCGACGGGGAACATCCGCAGCCGCTCGCAGACCACGGCCCGTCCGCGGACCGCGGTCGGCACGTCGGTGCTGAGCACGTGGTTCTCGACCACGTCGGCGAGCTGGTCGAACCACCACAGCGAGAGCTGGGTGAGCACCACACCCTTGCCGGGGACGTCCGGGGTGAGCACGAAGTCGTAGGCCGAGATGGCGTCGCTGGCCACCATCAGCATCGCCGACGGGTCCATGAACGCGTACAGCTCGCGCACCTTGCCGGAGTGGATGAGGGGCAGACCGAGGTCGAAGCGGCTCACCCGCCGATCCTATCGGCCGGACGGGCGGCCGCGGTGGTCGAGCGCAGGGCGTCGGTGACCGTCTCGACCCAGACGCCGGGGTTGGTGGACCAGAAGTCGTGCGGGACGTCCGCGACGGTGGTGAAGCTGCCACCCGGCACCAGTGCGGCGAGCTGTTGCAGCGGCCAGGACGGGCGGATGTCCTGCCCGGCCGCGACGAACCGCATCGGCACCGGGCAGTCGGCCAGCCCGCGCCACAGCCCGGGCTGGTGGATCCACTCGTCGAAGGAGGCGCTCAGCGAGGCGTGCACCTCCCGGCTCCACGCCACCTCGACGGCAGGCTCGGCAGGGCGACCGGCCTCGTAGGCCGCGGACCAGGTGCGGTCGCGGTGCGGTCCGTGCCCGGCGACGCCCACCACGCCCGCCACCGAGGACGGGCGCTCCAGCGCGTAGCGGACCGCGAGGTCGCAGCCCCAGGAGTGGCCGAGCACCGTCCAGCTCCCGACGCCGAGGTGCTCGCGGACCGCCTCCAGGTCGGCAAGCGCCTGCTCCATGGTGTGCGCTCCCCCGCCGGAGCGACCGACCCCGCGCGGCTCGACGTACCAGCAGCGGTAGCCCGGTGGGGCGATCTCCTCGTCCTCCAGGTACTGCACGCAGCCCGGGCCACCGGTCAGGACCAGGACGTCCGGGCCGTGGCCGCAGACCGCGACGTGCAGCGACGTCCCCGGCTCCACCTCGATCATCGTCGACCTCACCCCGGCGATCGTAGGAGGCCGCACCCGCCGCCCGCCACGGTTGGCGCCGGGGATCCCGGGTAGCCCAGGGCCATGACCACGCAGCCCCGGACACCCGCCCGTCGCGGACGCACGCTCCCGGTCGCCGCCGGCGCCGGTGCCGGCCTGCTCGCGGCGGGGGCGGCCCTGCTCGGGCGGAAGGTGCTGGCGACGCTGCGCGCCGGGCGCGGCCACCCGCTGGCGCACCGCGTGCTCGACGTCAGCTCCTCGGTGCTGCAGCGCAAGTACCCGCTGGAGTCGATGAGCACCTACCTCAACGGC
>NZ_QPKK01000294.1 GCF_003344635.1 Desertihabitans aurantiacus | reverse complement strand
GGTGCCGTGCGGGCGGTGAGGACGACGACGAGCAGCGCCGCCAGCGCCACCCCGCCGAGCAGGTTGACCGAGGGGTAGCCGCCCACCGCCAGCACCGGCCCGGCCAGCGCGGCCAGCGCGGCGGCACCCAGGCTCATCGCCGAGTCGACCGCTCCCTGCAGCCGCACCCCGCCGGCCGCCGGGCTCGCGGCCGCCAGCAGCGCGGACCCGCCGATCAGGCAGGCCGACCAGCCGAGCCCGAGCAGGCAGAGCGCGACGGCCAGCCACCACGGACCGCCGGAGGCGTCGTGACCCTGCGGGGAGAACGCGCCGCCGAGGAAGGCCAGGACGAACAACCCAGCCCCGCCCAGCACCACCGGCAGCGGGCCGAAGCGGTCGGTCAGCCAGCCGAAGACCGGGCTGGCGGCGTACATGCCGAGGATGTGGATGCTGATGACGAGGCCGACCAGGGTGAGCGACATGCCCTGGTGGTTCATGTGCACCGGCGTCATCACCATCACCGAGACCATCATCGCGTGGCCGGTCACGACCGCCACCACCCCGATCCGCAGGGACGGTTCGCGCAGGGCGCCGGCCAGCAGCCGGAGCGCGGACACCCGCGGCAGGTCCGGCCCGTCCGTCGCCGGGACCGGGCGGCGGGCGGGGAAGCCGAGACCCAGCACCATCGCTGCGGCCAGGAACACCAGCAGCGACAGCAGGAACGGACCGGCCAGCGCCGGCAGACCGAGCCTGATGCCCAGGTCGTCGCCCGGCTCGGACAGGTTCGGCCCGATCACCGCCCCGACGGTGGTCGACCACACCACCACCGACAGGGTGCGGGCCCGCCGCTCCGGCACCGCGAGCTCGGCCGCCGCGTAACGGGACTGCAGTCCGACGGCGGTGGCCGAACCGAACAGCAGCATCCCCAGCACCATCAGCGCCAGCCAGCCCAGCACCGCCGCACCCAGCACGCACAGCGCCCCGAGCGCCGCAGCCCCGGCGCCGACTCCCAGCCCCACCCGCCGTCCGGCCCGGGAGGCCAGCTCGGCCAGCGGCACCGAGGTCAGCCCGGCGCCCACGATGGAGGCGGTCTGGGCGATCCCGGCGGCTGAGGCCGTCCCGGCCAGCTGTTCGGCGAGCACCCCGCCGACCGCGATGCCCGAGGCCACCCCGACTCCGGTCAGCAGCTGGGCCAGGACGAGGACGGTGACACCGCGAGCGGCATCCGGCACGGGCGCGGGTGCGGTGGTCGCAGAGACGGCGGGCTGGGCGTCGGGCACGCCGTCATTCTGGCGGCCTGGACCCCCACCGGGGCTAGCATCCCGGCTCGTGACGACTCCTCCCGTGCCGCCCACCGCCCTCGAGCGCTTCGCCCTCAAGCAGAAGCTGGCGATGCTCACCAACCGCTTCGAGGTCCGCGCCGGCGACGGCGACGGACCGGTGCTGGCGATGGCCCAGCAGAAGCGGATGGCGATGCGGGAGCAGGTCACCTTCTTCGCCGACGAGCAGCAGCGGGTGCCGCTGTTCGGCTTCAAGGCCCGCGGGATCATGGACCTCGGCACCACCTACGACGTCACCGACGCCATCGGCCAGCCGATCGGCTGGTTCCGCAAGGACTTCGGCGCCAGCCTGCTGCGCTCCACCTTCCACGTGGGCGTGCCGCAGCAGGGGCTGGAGGGATCGGGCCAGGAGCGCAGCCAGCTGGTGGCCGTGCTGCGCCGCTTCACCGACTTCGGCTGGCCCGTCCACTTCGACTTCGCCGCCGCCGGAGGCGTCCCGATCATGACCATCGAGCGCCGCTGGAGCCTGCGCGACGCCTACCAGGTCGAGCTCCCCGCCGCCCCGAACGGCGCCCGGATGGACTGGCGGGTCGCCGCCTGCCTCGCCGTCGGCTGCGACGTCCTGCTGGAGCGCTGACCGCACCGTCGCGCAGCGTTCGCCCGGGCCGGCCGATGTCGCCGGGTGGCGGCACACACCCTCGTCGGGCGGCACCCATGCTGCAGCGTGTGTGCCGTGCCACCAACGTGTGTGAGGGGCGATGGGCTCGGCCGGGAGCAGGCAGTTCCCGTCCCCGCCGTGGTGCACGTAGGATGGGCGCTACAGGCGTCTGAGCCGTCATCAGCGGCGAGCCTCCGGAAGAACAGGGCCCTGCCGGCCCCCAGTAGAACCGGACGGGTGGGCCCGTCACAGCCGTCACGAGCGGTCGCCCCTGCGCCGATGGATCGGGGGCGGCAAGCGAGGTGGTACCGCGAGCACCGGCACGACGCCGGGGCCTCGTCCTCGCACCGAGGAACGACGCAGGAGTGCCACCGCCATGAGCGAGACCACCGCGGCCCCGACCGGCTACCGCCCGGTGCCGGCGCAGATCGACCTGCCCGCGATGGAGCACGAGGTCCTCGAGCGCTGGAAGAGCGAGCAGACCTTCCGCCGCACCCTCGACCAGACCCGCGGACGCCCGTCCTGGACCTTCTACGAGGGCCCGCCCACCGCCAACGGCACCCCCGGCACCCACCACATCGAGGCCCGGGTGTTCAAGGACGTCTTCCCCCGCTTCAAGACCATGCAGGGCTTCCACGTCGAGCGGAAGGGCGGCTGGGACTGCCACGGCCTGCCGGTCGAGCTCGCGGTGGAGAGGGAGCTCGGGCTCAACGGCAAGCCCGACATCGAGACCTACGGCATCGAGGCCTTCAACGCGCGCTGCCGCGAGGCCGTGATGCGCAACGTCGACCTGTTCACCCAGCTCACCGACCGGATGGGCTACTGGGTCGACACCGACCACCCCTACCGGACCATGGACGCCTCCTACGTGGAGTCGGTGTGGTGGGCGCTCAAGCAGATCTTCGAGAAGGGGCTGCTGGTCGAGGACTACCGGGTCGCTCCGTACTGCCCGCGCTGCGGCACCGGGCTGAGCGACCACGAGCTGGCCCAGGGCTACGAGACCGTCGTCGACCCCTCGGTCTACGTCCGGCTGCCGCTCACCAGCGGTCCGCTGGCCGGCGAGGCCGACCTGCTGATCTGGACCACCACGCCCTGGACGCTGCCCTCCAACGCCCTGGTCGCGGCCAAGGACGACGTCAGCTACGTCGTCGCCCGTCCCACCGGCGTCCCACCCGAGCACGGGCACGACAAGCCCGTGGTGGTGGCCGAGACGCTGCTGCAGCACGCCCTCGGCGAGGGCTGGGAGGCCGACGGCGAGCACCGCTTCACCGGCGCGGAGATGCTGGGCTGGCGCTACACCCGCCCCTTCGACGTCGTGGAGTGGACCGGCGACGCGCACTTCGTCGTCACCGAGGACTACGTCACCACCGACGACGGCACCGGGCTCGTGCACCAGGCCACCGTGTTCGGCGCCGACGACTTCGACTCGGTGCGCCGCAACGGGGTCGAGCTGGTCAACCCGATCGACACCCGCGGCCGCTTCGTGCCCGAGACCGGGCTGGTCGGCGGGATGTACTTCCGCGAGGCCAACGAGACGCTGATCAACGACCTCGGCGCGCGCGGGCTGCTGTTCCGCCACCTCGACTACGAGCACTCCTACCCGCACTGCTGGCGCTGCCACAGCGCGCTGATGTACTACGCGCTGCCGTCGTGGTACATCCGCACCACCCAGGCCAAGGACGCGCTGCTGCGCGAGAACGAGCGCACCACCTGGCACCCGGAGTCGATCAAGTGGGGCCGCTACGGCGACTGGCTGCACAACAACATCGACTGGGCGCTCTCGCGCAGCCGCTACTGGGGCACGCCGCTGCCGATCTGGCGCAACGACGCCGACCCCAGCCAGCTGCGCGTCGTCGGCTCGCTGGCCGAGCTGTCGGAGCTGGCCGGGCGCGACCTGTCCGACCTCGACCCGCACCGGCCGTTCATCGACGACGTCACCTTCACCGTGGACGGCGTGGAGGGCACCTTCCGCCGGGTTCCGGAGGTGATCGACGCCTGGTTCGACTCCGGGTCGATGCCCTTCGCCCAGCACGGGTACCCGCACCTGCCCGGCTCGGTGGAGGCCTTCGAGCAGGCCTACCCGGCCGACTTCATCGCCGAGGCGATCGACCAGACCCGCGGCTGGTTCTACACGCTGATGGCGGTCGGCACGCTGGTCTTCGACCGCAACAGCTACAAGGACGTCGTCTGCCTGGGCCACATCCTGGCCGAGGACGGCCGCAAGATGAGCAAGCACCTGGGCAACATCCTCGAGCCGATCCCGCTGATGGACACCCACGGCGCGGACGCGGTGCGCTGGTTCATGGCCGCCGGCGGCTCGCCCTGGGCCGCGCGCCGGGTGGGTCACCAGACCATCGGCGAGACCGTCCGCAAGGTGCTGCTGACGTACTGGAACTCCGTCTCCTTCCAGGCGCTCTACGCCCGC
>NZ_QPKK01000293.1 GCF_003344635.1 Desertihabitans aurantiacus | reverse complement strand
GGCCCCGGTGCAGCGGTGCGCCGGCCAGGTCGCGGGCGGCGGCCAGGCTGTCGCGGGCCGCGGCGGCCACGGCCTCGGCGGTGAAGCCGAACTCGGCGAACACCCGCTGGTAGTCCGCGCTCGCGCCGTAGTGGTCGATGGCCACGACCCGGCCGGCGTCGCCGACCAGGTCGCGCCAGCCCTGCGGCACCCCGGCCTCGACGCTGACCCGGGCGCGCACCGCAGCCGGGATCACCGACTCGCGGTAGGCGTCGTCCTGGGCGTCGAACCACTCCCGGCACGGCATGGAGACCACCCGGGCGCTGATGCCGTCAGCGGCCAGCTGCTCGGCCGCGGCGACCGCGAGCTGCACCTCCGAGCCGGTGCCGATGAGCACCACGTGCTCGCCCTGGCCGTCGCCGAAGTCCTTGAGCACGTAGGCGCCGCGGCGGACGTCCTCGGTCGTGGCGAAGCCGTCGGTGCCGCGCGGGAAGGTCGGCAGGTTCTGCCGGCTGAGCGCGATCCCGGCCGGACGGTCGGTGTGGGAGAGCACGGCCTGCCAGGCGGCCACCGTCTCGTTGGCGTCGGCCGGGCGGACGACGTCGAGCCCGGGGATGGCGCGGAGCGCGGCCAGGTGCTCGATCGGCTGGTGGGTCGGCCCGTCCTCGCCGAGCCCGATCGAGTCGTGGGTCCAGACGTAGGTGACGGGCAGCTTCATCAGCGCGGCCAGCCGCACCGAGGGGCGCATGTAGTCGGAGAAGGTGAGGAAGGTGCCGCCGTAGGGGCGGGTGCCGCCGTGCACGGCGATGCCGTTCATGATGGCGCCCATCGCGTGCTCGCGGACACCGAAGTGCAGGGTGCGGCCGTAGGGGTCGCCGGCCCACATCTTCGTCTGCCGGTCGATCGGCAGGAAGCTGGGCTCACCCTCCATGGTGGTGTTGTTGGACTCGGCCAGGTCGGCCGAGCCGCCCCACAGCTCGGGCAGCCGGGAGGCCAGCTCGCCGAGCACCTTGCCCGAGGCCTTGCGGGTGGCGACACCCTTCGCGTCGGCCTCGAAGGTGGGCAGGTCGGCGTCCCAGCCCTCGGGCAGCGCGCGCTCGGCCATCCGGGCGTACAGCGCGGCGCGCTCGGGGTTGGCCTCCTGCCAGCGGGCGAACTCGGCGTCCCAGGCCTCCTCGAGCTCGCGGCCGCGCTGCTGCAGCTGACGGGTGTGGGCGAGGACGTCCTCGTCGACCTGGAAGGTCTGCTCGGGGTCGAAGCCGAGCACCTCCTTGGTGGCGGCCACCTCGTCGGCACCGAGGGCCGAGCCGTGGGACTTGCCGGTGTTCTGCGCGTTCGGGGCGGGCCAGGCGATGATCGTGCGCAGCGCGATGAAGGAGGGCCGGTCGGTGACCTGGCGAGCCTCCTCCAGCGCGACCCGCAGCGCCTCCACGTTCTCCACGTACCGCTCCGCGCCGTCGCGGTCGGAGGGGTTGACCCAGTCCACCGTCTGCACGTGCCAGCCGTAGGCGGCGTAGCGGGCGGCGGTGTCCTCGGTCAGGGCGATGTTGGTGTCGTCCTCGATCGAGATCTGGTTCTGGTCGTAGATCACCGTCAGGTTGCCCAGCTGCTGCACCCCGGCCAGCGAGGAGGCCTCGGAGGAGACGCCCTCCTGGATGTCGCCGTCGGAGGCCAGGCAGTACACCTGGTGGTCGAACAGCGACTGTCCCGGGGCGGCCTCGGGGTCGAACAGCCCGCGCTCGCGGCGGGCGGCCATCGCCATCCCGACCGCGTTGGCGATGCCCTGGCCGAGCGGGCCGGTGGTCACCTCGACGCCGTCGGTGTGGCCGTACTCCGGGTGGCCGGGGGTCTTGGAGTCCCAGGTGCGGAGCGACTTGAGGTCGTCCAGCTCCAGGCCGAACCCGCCCAGGTAGAGCTGGATGTAGAGGGTGAGCGCGGTGTGGCCGCAGGACAGCACGAACCGGTCGCGACCGGCCCACTTGGTGTTGCCCGGGTTGTGCCGCATCACCTTCTGGAACAGCAGGTAGGCGGCCGGGGCCAGGCTCATCGCGGTGCCGGGGTGGCCGTTGCCGACCTTCTGCACGGCGTCGGCGGCCAGCACCCGGACGGTGTCGACCGCGCGGGCGTCCAGCTCGGTCCAGTCGTCGGGGTGGATGGCGCTCCCTGTCGTGGTGGTCATCGCTGGCGCGTTCCTTTCCCTGCAGCCGGCCGGCACTGAGGACAGCCGAGGCGCTCGTGTGGCGGGTGGTCGTCGCCAGCCTAGTGCGGGAGCGGAGGTCGGCGTCCGGCCCCCTCGTCGGTGGTCACCGCGTTGTCGGAACAGGGTTCGCGTGACCGAGACCACGGCCTGGGAGCCCGCTCGCGAATCGTCGTCGGCGGGGGCCACGCCCTAGACTGCTCCCGGCCTCGAGCGAGACGAGAGGGAGCACGTGACGAGCCTCCAGCAGACGACGCACGACGTCGAGCGGACGCTCGCCCCTGCCCGCGTCCGGGACGTGCTCGCCGCCTACCTGGCACTGACCAAGCCGCGGATCATCGAGCTGCTGCTGGTCACCACGGTGCCGTCGATGTTCCTCGCCGCGGGTGGCGTGCCGGACCTGCGGCTCGTGCTCATCACCCTGCTCGCGGGTGCCCTGGCCGCGGCCAGCGCGAACGTCTTCAACTGCGTGCTCGACCGTGACATCGACGAGCTGATGCGGCGCACCCGCCGCCGCCCGCTGCCGCGGCACCAGGTGCAGACCCCGCAGGCGGTGGTCTTCGGGGTGCTGCTGGCGGTGGCCTCCACCGCGGTCTTCCTCGGTGCGGTGAACTGGCTGTCGGCGGTGCTGGCGCTGGGGGCGAACGCGTTCTACGTGTTCGTCTACACGATGTGGCTCAAGCGCCGGTACTCCCAGAACATCGTCTGGGGCGGCATCGCCGGCTGCTTCCCGCCGGTGATCGGCTGGACGGCGGTGACGGGCGAGCTCGCCTGGGCGCCGTGGGTGCTGTTCGCGGTCGTCTTCTTCTGGACGCCGCCGCACACCTGGGCGCTGGCGATCCGCTACCGCGCCGACTACGCCGCCGCCGGGGTGCCGATGCTGCCGGTGGTGCGTCCGGCCCCGCAGGTGACGATCCGGATCCTGGTCTACACCGTGGTGACGGTCGCGGTCAGCCTCGCGCTGTGGCCGATCGCCCAGACCGGCTGGGTGTACCCGCTGGCCGCCGCGGTGCTCGGTGCCGCGTTCACCGTGGAGGCGGTGCGGCTGCACCTGCGCGCCCGCTCGGGGATGCTCGACGCCGAGCTGCGGCCGATGCGGCTCTTCCACTGGTCCAACAGCTACCTGGCCCTGCTCTTCATCGCCGCCGCGGTCGACCCGCTGCTGCGCTGAGCAGGGGAGGCCGGGCGGTGGACGGGCGGCTGCTGCCGGCCGGTGTCGTCGCCGAGATCGTCCCGCTGGACGGCGGCCGGGTGCGCACGCTCCGCGCGGGACGTCCCGGCTCCGGGGTCCCGGTGGTGCTGGTGCACGGCGGCGGGTCGGACAACGCCGCGATCTCCTGGTACCGCGCCCTGCCGGCGCTGGCCGCCGACCGGGAGGTGCTGGCCCTCGACCTGCCCGGGTTCGGTGGCACCGAGGGGATCGCCCCGCTCGGACGTCCTGAGGCCATGGCCGACCTCGTGGCCCGGTGGATGGCGGCGCTCGGGGTGCCCCGTGCCGTCGTCTGCGGGGTGTCGATGGGCGGTGACGTGGTGCTCAACCTGGCCCTGCGCCACCCCGACCTGGTGCACGGGCTCGTGCTGGTCGCCCCCGGCGGTCTGGTCGACCGTCTCGGGTCGCCGCTGGCGCAGCGCGCCGCCTGGCTGGCCACCCGGCTGCCCGACCCGGTGCTGCTACCGCTGGTGCGGCTGGCGAACCGGTTCACCCGGACCGCGCTGCGGGCGACGGTGCACGACCCGGCCACGCTGCCGCCGGAGGTGGTCGAGGAGTTCGTCCGGGAGGCCCGCGCGCCCGGCGGGAGCGTCGGCTACGCCCGCTACAACCAGGCCACCGTCGGCCCCACGGCCATGACGAACTCGCTGCTCCGCTCGGTGCACCGGATCGGCTCGCCGGCGCTGCTCGTGCACGGCGACCGCGACCCGTTGGTGCCGCTGGCGGGCTCGCGCGCGGCGGCTGCCGCGATGCCGGGCGCCCGGCTGGTGGTGCTGCCGGGGGTGGGCCACTGGGCCCAGCTGGAGGCTTCCGACCGTTTCCTCGCCGAGATGCGCGCGTTCCTCGTCGACCTGGGCTGACCGGACCGACCGCCGGCTGCGGCGCCGCCCCGGCCCAGAGGGGGCTACGAGGGGGGCCAGAGGGGGGGGCTACGAAGGGGCTAAATCCGCGGCCCAGAGGGCTAAAGAGCAGTCCATGTCTGGAGGGCGGGCAGACGGCGGCCCTAGGTTCGCTGCGGGT
>NZ_QPKK01000292.1 GCF_003344635.1 Desertihabitans aurantiacus | reverse complement strand
CGCCGCAAGGACGGTCTGCGCGGCTTCTTCTGGCCCCGGACGTCCTACGCCGACGGCGAGGCCGACCAGCTCGCCGCCGACCTCGCTGCCGCCCTCCCCCCACCCCCCTGACCCCGTCGAAGGGCGAATCCCCGCACCCGAGCACCCAACCCAACCCGAAAGCGCCCTGAGCCTGTCGAAGGGCGATCAACGCCGACGCAGCGACCGAGTTGTCCACAACCCCCATGGCGCGAGGCGGACGTCCGCGCCGATGCTGTCCGGCATGGCCTGGGTCTACCTGCTCGAGTGCGCCGACGGAGCGCTGTACGTCGGCAGCACCCGCGATCTGGACCAACGGCTGGCCGACCATGCGACCGGGTGCGCCGACGCCTACACCGAGCACCGCCGTCCGGTCCGGCTGGTCTGGCAGCTCGAGACCGAGCACATCGGTGACGCCTACGCGATCGAGAAGCAGCTCAAGGGGTGGCGTCGCGCGAAGAAGCAGGCGCTGATCGATGGGCGCTTCGATGCGTTGCCAGCGTTGTCTCGGGCGAGGAGCAGAGCACAGCCTTGCGCTCCGGATGAGTGCGGCTGACTCTCCGATCCGCCCTTCGACAGGCTCAGGGCGCTGGGGTCGCGTCCGTTCCCCGGGTGCGGGAACTCGCCCTTCGACAGGCTCAGGGCGCTGGGGTCGGGCCCGTTCCCCGGGTGCGGGAACTCGCCCTTCGACAAGCTCAGGGCGCTGAGGTTCGTCCGTTCCCCGGGTGCGGGAACTCGCCCTTCGACAAGCTCAGGGCGCTGGGGTCGGGCCCGTTCCCCGGGTGCGGGAACTCGCCCTTCGACAAGCTCAGGGCGCTGAGGTTCGTCCGTTCCCCGGGTGCGGGAACTCGCCCTTCGACAAGCTCAGGGCGTTGGGATCGGGACGGCTGCCCGCGTGCAGGTGATCGCCCTTTCCCGCCCGGGAAACGGCGCACGCCGCGCCCCCGGGTGGGGACGCGGCGTGCGAGGTGGTGGGGGGGTTCAGCCCTTGTTCCGCAGCGAGCGGAGCACGTACTGCATGATGCCGCCGTTGCGGTAGTAGTCGGCCTCACCGGGGGTGTCGATGCGGACCACCGCGTCGAAGGTCACCGGGTCGGCGCCCTCGCGGGTGGCGCTCACCTTGACGGTGGCGGGGATGCCGCCGTCGTTCAGCGCGGTGACGCCCTCGATGTCGAAGCTCTCCTCACCGGTCAGCCCGAGCGACTCCGCGTTCTGGCCCTCGGGGAACTGCAGCGGCAGGACGCCCATGCCGATGAGGTTGGAGCGGTGGATCCGCTCGTAGGACTCGGCGATGACCGCCTTGACCCCGAGCAGCGCGGTGCCCTTGGCGGCCCAGTCGCGCGAGGAGCCCGAGCCGTACTCCTTGCCGGCCAGCACCACCAGCGGGATGCCCTGCGACAGGTAGTTCACCGAGGCCTCGTAGACGGTGGTCTGCTCGCCACCGGCGGTGAAGTCTCGGGTGACCCCGCCCTCGGTGCCCGGCGCCAGCTGGTTGCGCAGCCGGATGTTGGCGAAGGTGCCGCGGATCATCACCTCGTGGTTGCCCCGGCGCGAGCCGTAGGAGTTGAAGTCCTTGCGCTCCACCCCGTGCTCGGCCAGGTACTTCCCGGCCGGGCTGTCGGTCTTGATCGCCCCGGCCGGGGAGATGTGGTCGGTGGTGATCGAGTCGCCGAGCTTGAGCAGCACCCGCGCACCGGAGATGTCGGTGACCGGGGTCGGCTCGGCCGGCATGTCCTCGAAGTACGGAGGACGCCGGACGTAGGTGCTGTCGGGATCCCACTCGAAGGTGTCGCCGGTGGGCGTCGGCAGCGCCTGCCACTGCTGGTCGCCGGCGAAGACGTCGACGTAGGAGTCGGCGAACATCTCGCTGTTGATCGCCCCCGAGAGCACCTCGTCGATCTCGGCCTGGCTCGGCCAGACGTCCTTGAGGAACACGTCGTTGCCCTGCTCGTCGGTGCCCAGCGGCTCCTTGTCGAGGTCGATGTCCATCGTGCCGGCCAGCGCGTAGACGACCACCAGCGGCGGGGAGGCCAGGTAGTTCATCTTCACGTCCGGGTTGATCCGGCCCTCGAAGTTGCGGTTGCCCGACAGCACCGAGACCACGGCGAGGTCGTGCTCGTTGACGGCCTGGCTCACCTCGGGGATCAGCGGACCGGAGTTGCCGATGCAGGTGGTGCAGCCGTAGCCGACGAGGTTGAAGCCGATCTTGTCCAGGTACGGCGTCAGCCCGGCCTTCTCGTAGTAGTCCATGACCACCTTCGAGCCCGGCGCGAGCGTGGTCTTCACCCACGGCTTGCGGTTGAGCCCGCGCTCCACGGCCTTCTTCGCCACCAGCGCCGCCCCGACCATCACGCTCGGGTTGGAGGTGTTGGTGCAGGAGGTGATCGCGGCCACCGTGACCGCACCGTGGTCGAGGGCGAAGGTCTCGCCGCTGGACAGGGTCACCTCGACCGGGTTGCGGGTCCGGTCACTGACCCGGCCCTGCACCTCGTTGACGACCCGCGCGGCGGCGTCCTTGGCGCGGTCGGCCAGGGCTCCCGCCCGGTCGCCGACCGCGGACGGGATGCTGCCGCTGACCCGCTCGGCGACCTGGCCGGCGGCGTCCTTGGCCCGATCGGCCAGCCGCCCGACCAGAGAGCTCGGCTCCTCACCCGGCGAGCTGGTGCTCGGGGTGTCGGAGGCGGGGAAGCTCTCCGCCGAGCCCTCGTCGACGGCGTCGCCGGCCGGTTCGACGTGCTTGACGTAGTCGCGCAGCGCCGTCCGGAAGCTCTGCTTGGCCTCGCTCAGCAGCACCCGGTCCTGCGGACGCTTCGGCCCGGCCAGGCTGGGCACCACGGTGGCCAGGTCGAGCTCGAGGTACTCGCTGTACTTGGGCTCGCGGTCGTCATCGTGCCACAGGCCCTGGGTCTTGGCGTAGGCCTCGACCAGCGCGATCTGCTCGGCGCTGCGACCGGTCAGCCGCAGGTAGTCGGTGGTCTGGGAGTCGATCGGGAAGACGGCGATGGTCGAGCCGTACTCCGGGGACATGTTGCCGATGGTGGCCCGGTTGGCCAGCGGCACCGAGGAGACGCCGGGGCCGTAGAACTCGACGAACTTGCCGACCACGCCGTGCTTGCGCAGCATCTCGGTGATGGTCAGCACCAGGTCGGTGGCGGTGGCGCCCTCGGGCAGCTCACCCGACAGCTTGAAGCCGACCACGCGCGGGACGAGCATCGAGACCGGCTGGCCGAGCATGGCGGCCTCGGCCTCGATGCCGCCGACACCCCAGCCGACCACGCCGAGGCCGTTGACCATGGTGGTGTGGGAGTCGGTGCCGACGCAGGTGTCGGGGTAGGCGACCTTGGTGCCGTCGGCGCCCGGCCGGGAGAAGACCACGCGGGCCAGGTGCTCGATGTTGACCTGGTGCACGATGCCGGTGCCCGGCGGGACGACCTTGAAGTCGTCGAAGGCGCCCTGGCCCCAGCGCAGGAACTGGTAGCGCTCGCGGTTGCGGCCGTACTCGATCTCGACGTTCTTGACGAAGGCGTCGGCGGTGCCGAAGACGTCGGCGATCACCGAGTGGTCGATCACCAGCTCGGCCGGCGCCAGCGGGTTGATCCGGGACGGGTCGCCGCCCATCTCGGCCATCGCCTCGCGCATGGTGGCCAGGTCGACCACGCAGGGCACGCCGGTGAAGTCCTGCATGATCACCCGGGCCGGGGTGAACTGGATCTCCTTGCTCGGCTTGTCGCTCGGGTCCCACCCGGCCAGGTCACGGATGTGGTCGGCGGTGATGTTCGCGCCGTCCTCGGTGCGGAGCAGGTTCTCGAGCAGGATCTTCAGGCTGTAGGGCAGCGACTCCGCACCCTCCACCGCGTCCAGCCGGAAGATCTCGTAGGACTCGCCGTCGACCTCCAGGGTCGACCTGGCGCCGAAGCTGTTCACACTCATGCGGCTCACTTCCCGGTGTGGTGATTTGTCTTGACGTCAAGATATCACTCGGGTCCTGACGACGGAACCGACCCGCGCAGCCGGCTCAGACCCCGCTACCCGGCTCCAGCAGCGCCACGCACTCCACGTGGTGGGTCATCGGGAAGAGGTCGAAGGCGCGCAGCGAGGTGAGCCGCCAGCCGGCGTCCAGCGCGGTGCGCAGGTCGCGCGCGAGTGCCGCCGGATCGCAGGCCACGTAGGCGATCCGACGGGGACGCCGCGCCAGCACCGCGCGCACCACCTCGCCACCCGCGCCGGTGCGCGGCGGGTCGAGCACCACCAGGTCGGTGCGCCCGGGCAGTCGGCGCAGCACCTGGGCCACCCGCCCGGCGGTCACCCGGCTGGCGGAGTCGCCGGCCGCGGCCAGGTTCCGCCGGGCGTGGGCCACCGCCGTGCGCGACGACTCCACCCCCCACACGCGCACCCCGAGCCGGG
>NZ_QPKK01000291.1 GCF_003344635.1 Desertihabitans aurantiacus | reverse complement strand
GGCGTCCAGCGGGTCCAGCGGCCGATCGGGTACCAGCGGCTCGGTCAGCTCGAGGTTGAGGTGGACCGGGCCGGGAGTGCCGGTGCGGACACCGGTGGCCGCGGCCAGCAGCCGCCGGACGGCGCCGGTCAGCGCCTCGACCGGGCGGACCGACAGCCGGGCGCCGGCGCGGACGGCCTCGCCGAAGATCGCGACCTGCTGGGTGGTCTGGTTGGCGCCGGTGCCGACCACCGCGGCCGGCCGGTCGGCGGTGAGGAGCACCAGCGGGACGTGGGCGTGGGAGGCCTCGAGGACGGCGGGGTGCAGGTTGGCCACCGCGGTGCCGGAGGTGGTGATGACCGGCACCGGACGTCCGCTGGCACGGGCCATGCCGAGGGCGGTGAAGGCGGCGCTGCGCTCGTCGATGCGGACGTGCAGCCGCAGCAGCCCACCGCGCTCGGCGGCCTCGACGGCGTAGGCGAGCGGCGCGCTGCGCGAGCCCGGCGAGACGACCACGTCGGTGACCCCGCCGGCCACCAGGGCGCTGACCACCGTGGTGGCGGCGGTGATGCTCTCGGGGTGGGCGCCGATCATGCCGCCGCCGCGCGGGTGGTGTCCCAGCGGTGCTGCCAGGAGGCGGCGGTGTCGGCGTCGGCGACCACGGTGGGGAACAGGTCGGGGGCGGGGGCGCTGGTGCGGACGGCGATCGCGCCGTCGGTGGCGACGAGCGGGTCGCTGGTGACGTCGTCGTGCAGCAGCGGGACGGTGTTGAGCCCGCAGGCGAAGGGCAGCTCGGGCAGCGCGGCGGCCAGCGCCACCCCGGCGGTGAGCCCCACCGAGGTCTCCAGCGCGCTGGAGACGACCACGGGCAGCCCGAGCCGCTCGGCCAGCTCCAGGCAGGCCCGGACGCCGCCCAGCGGCTGCACCTTGAGCACGGCGACGTCGGCGGCCTCCGCGGCCACCACCCGCTCGGGATCGCCGGAGCGGCGGATCGACTCGTCGGCGGCGACGCGGACGTCCCAGCCGCGGCGGGCCAGCCGGCGGCGCAGCTCGGCCAGCTCCTCGACGGTGGCGCAGGGCTGCTCGACGTACTGCAGCCCCGTCCGGCGCAGCACCCCGACCGCGCGCTCGGCAGCATCGACGTCCCAGGCGCCGTTGGCGTCGACCCGCACCGCACCGTCGGGTCCGAGGGCGTCCCGGACGGCCTCCACCCGGGCCTCGTCGTCGGCCAGGGTCTGCCCGGGCTCAGCCACCTTCACCTTGGCGGTGCGGCAGCCCGAGGCGGCCGTCAGCTGGTGGGCCCGCTCGGCGTCCACGGCCGGGACGGTGCAGTTCACCTCGACCTCGTCGCGGACCGGCGGCGGGAACCCCTCCTCAGCCGCCTCGCGGCAGGCCCGCCACCACGGCACCAGCTCGGCGCCGGAGTAGTCGAGGAACGGGCTCCACTCCGCCCAGCCGGCGTCCCCGCGCACCAGCACGCCCTGGCGTCGGGTGATCCCGCGGAACCGCGTGCGCATCCCGATGTCATAGACCTCGATCCGCTGCACGCAGCGACCCTAGCCGCACCCACCGCGGCCACGCCCTCCTCCACACAGCTTCGCCGGACGTCCAGCGACCACGCGGATCCTGCGCCGGAGTCGTCGACGGCCGCCGACGGTTGCGCACAGTGGCGCGGCTCCGCTCCGGCTGGCGGGCCACCGTGGAGCAAGATCCCGGTGGCACCCCGCGCGGATCCCGCCACAACGGGCGGTCACCAGGCCAGGCGGGTCTCCGTGGCGCCGACGGCGGACGCGTCGGCGGCCACCGAGCCGTCGGGGCCGATCCGGACGACGCGCCAGGGCTTGTCGGTGCCGGTGGCGACCACCCGGATGCCCTCGGTGTCGCGGCTGACCACCCAGGTGGCGTCGCCGTCGGCGGTCGGGACGCGGACGGTCGTCTCCGCGCCCACGGCCAGCTCGCGGACCTCCAGGGTCAGCCCGTCGACGTGGTCGTAGTCAGGGCGGTCGGTCCGGGCGCCGCGGGGCAGCACCGCACCCTCGCGGACGTAGAGCGGCAGCGAGTCGAAGCCGTGCCGCTCGGCGAACCAGGCCGGGCCCTGCCGGCGCTCACCGGTGAGCAGGTGCGTCCAGGTGCCGGCCGGCAGGTAGTACTCGACGTCGCCGGCGGCGTCCAGCACCGGCGCCACCAGCAGGCTGTCGCCCAGCATGTACTGGGTGTCCAGCCCGCGGGCGGTCCGGTCTCCCGCGTGCTCCAGCAGCATCGCCCGCATCACCGGCAGCCCGCGCTCGGTGGCCTCCGCGCCGAGCCGGCGCAGGTAGGGCATCAGCGACATCTTCAGCCGGGTGAACTGACGGGTGACGTCGACGGCCTCCTCGTCGAAGGCCCACGGCACGCGGTAGGAGCTCGACCCGTGCAGCCGGGAGTGCGAGGACAGCAGCCCGAAGGCCACCCACCGCTTGAACACCGCCGGGTCGGGCGTCCCCTCGAACCCACCGATGTCGTGGGACCAGTAGCCGAAGCCCGACAGCCCCAGCGACAGGCCACCGCGCAGCGACTCCGCCATCGAGACGAAGGTGGACTCGCAGTCACCGCCCCAGTGCACCGGGAACTGCTGCCCGCCGGCGGTCGCGGAGCGGGCGAAGAGCACCGCCTCGGTCTCCCCGCGCTCGCGCACCAGCAGGTCGTGCACCGCCTTGTTGTAGGCCTGGGCGTACCAGTTGTGCATGCGTTCGGGGTCGCCGCCGTTGTGCCAGCGCACGCCCTCGGTGGGGATCCGCTCGCCGAAGTCGGTCTTGAAGGCGTCCACGCCCTGGTCGAGCAGGGTCTTGAGCTTGGAGGAGTACCACTCGACGGCGTCGGGGTTGGTGAAGTCGACCAGCGCCATCCCGGCCTGCCACATGTCCCACTGCCAGACGTCGCCGTCGGTGGTGCGCAGCAGGTAGCCGAACTCCCGCCCCTCCTCGAACAGGGCCGATCGCTGGGCGATGTAGGGGTTGATCCAGGCCGAGATCCGCAGCCCCTTGTCCCGCAGCCGCTGCAGCATCCCGGCCGGGTCGGGGAAGGTGTCCGGGTCCCAGACGAAGTCGCACCAGTGGAACTGCCGCATCCAGAAGCAGTCGAAGTGGAAGACGCTGAGCGGCAGCTCCCGCTCGGCCATCCCGTCGACGAAGGAGGTGACGGTCTGCTCGTCGTAGCTGGTGGTGAACGAGGTCGACAGCCACAACCCGTAGGACCAGTCCGGCACCGCACCGGGACGCCCGGTCAGCCGGGTGTAGCGGTCGAGGACGTCGGCCGGGGTCGGTCCGGCGACGACGTAGTACTGCAGGTGCTCGCCCTCCACGGAGAACTGGGTGCGCGAGACCACCTCGGTGCCCACCTCGAAGCTGACCCGCTCGGGGTGGTCGACGAAGACGCCGTAGCCGCGGTCGGACAGGTAGAAGGGGACGTTCTTGTAGGCCTGGTCCGAGGACGTCCCGCCGTCGGAGTTCCACAGGTCGACCGACTGGCCGTTGCGGACGAACGGGGTGAACCGCTCCCCCATCCCGAACAGCTGCTCCCCCACCGACAGCCCGAGCTGCTCGTGCACGAAGTGGCGGCCCTCGGCGTCGGTGACGAGCCCGATGCTGCGACCGCCGGAGCTGGTGAGCACCCGGTCGCCCTCGAGGAAGTCGCAGGCCCAGCCGCCGTCGGTGGCGAAGCGGGCGGTCAGCGGGCCGGAGCTGAGGCTCACCCAGCCCTCGCCCTCCTCGCAGCGCACCTCGACGTCGGGGTCGGTGGTCAGCTCGAAGGACGGGTAGCGCGGCAGCCGGCCGCGGTGGTGCTCGATCCGCACCCCGAGGACGCCCTCGGCCGGGGAGGTCACCGTGACCGTCACCACCGGGCGGTTGAGGGTGTCACCGCGCTTGGTGATCCGCGCGGTGGGGGCGTAGAGCACCAGCCGGGAGCCGTCGAACTCATGGCTCTCGACCTCCTGCGGCCGGAGCACGCTGACCCCGGGTAGCAGCTGCCAGTACCCGTCGGTGAACTTCACACTTCCTCCTTCGTCAGCACCCGCACCTCGTCGGCGTGCAGCTCGACGGCGTCCCGGTACCGGGTGCCGCTGAGCAGGTCGGTGGTCGCGCCGGGGACCGGCACGGTGCGCACCTCCTGCCCGTGGTTGATCAGGAACGTCAGCCCGCCGCGGACGACGGTCTCGACGTCCGGGACGGCGGGCGGGGCCTGCACCCCGGCCAGCTCGAGGGCACGGCCGAGGACGGCGTCCAGCAGCGCGGCGTCGGGCACCGTGGAGACCAGGCCGACGCGCCCGGCGCCGGCCGCGGCCGTCATCACCGCGGGTCCTCCGCCGGCCGGGCCGCCGGCGAACCGGGCCCACACCTCGGCGGAGTCGACCTCGAGCCACTCGGCCCAGGTGTCGGCGCGCCCGGTCGGGAGCCCGGCACCGTGGT
>NZ_QPKK01000290.1 GCF_003344635.1 Desertihabitans aurantiacus | reverse complement strand
CCGCGGCGCCGCCGCGCTGGCCCGCGACGTGCTGCCCCGGCTGCGGAGCGCTCTGGTCCGCGCCGCGGAGGAGCTGGCCGCCGCCCGGCGCACCGAGGCCGGGTCGGTGGGCGTGGCGGTCACCGCCACCGACGCCTACGCGGCCTGGCCGCAGAGCGAGGTGGTGCCGTCGCGGTTCGAGCCGGCCCGTAACGAGGTCACGCTCACCCCGACCGCGGTGTTCCGCTCCGCCTTCGCCGAGCACCTGCGCCGCGCCCTGGCCGGGGCCGAGGGCCACGAGGTGACCGCGGTGCCGCGGGCCGTCGCCAGCGGGCGGTGGCCGGTGGCCCAGGGGGAGGCGCCCGGTGGGCTGCTGGACGTCCAGCGGGTGTGGGTGGCGCGGGAGTTCGTGGCCGACCCCGACGGCGGGGAGCCGCTGATGCCGACCCTGCCCGACTACCACGTCGGGCTGGCGCCGGCGGAGGTGCTGCAGCGGGCCCGGGCCTTCGTGGCCCGTCCCGACGAGAGCTTCGACAGCTACTGCCGGGTGTCGCTGCGTAGCCACGTGCAGACCCAGCTCGAGCACGACCCGCGCAGCACCGTCTCCGAGCTGACCACCAAGCTCGGGCTGGCGCTGCGGGCGGCCCGGCCGCTGACCGGGATCGACGAGCACGTGGTCAACCGCACCGGGGGCAGCATCGACTTCGAGTACAAGTTCTCCGCCGTCCCGTTCGACCAGATGGCCGTGCTGGAGCCGCTGCGCCGGGTGCTGGCCGAGGACCGGACGGTCGCCGAGGGCAGCCTGCAGCGTTTCGACCGGGCCCTGGCCACCTCCTCGGCCGCCCGGCGGGTCGACATCTTCGGTTCCCACATGCCGGTCTCGCCGGTCGCCTTCGCCCCGGTGCTCAACGGCATCCGCGACGACTGGAACGCCGCCTCGCCCGGCGCCCGGCAGAGCTTCTGGCTGTGGCGGCGGGCCCGTCCGCTGACCGCCTCGGTGCCGATGACGGAGGTGGAGCGGCGCACGCTCGCCGAGGGCTGGCTGATCGGGCTGGTCACCGGCCGGCTGCAGCTGCCGCCGGCGCCCTACACCGACCCGGTGCAGGTGGTCGACGGCGACGGCACCCGGCTCGCCTTCCCGCACCCGCTGCTCACCCCGCGGACCGCCTTCGTCGACGCCATCGACTGGTTCCCCGCCGTGCTGGAGTCCTCGCTGCTGGCGCTGGCTGGCAGCAGCCAGACGATGGAGTCGATGCGTCCCTACCGGGCGCTGCGGGCGCTGGCCGACGACTCGCCCCAGGGCCCGGTCGGCCCGGCGGTCGAGGCCTCGGGGGTGCGGCTGCTGCGCTCCTGGCTGACCGCCCCGGGCGCCACCTCCTCGGTGCGCTCGATTCGCGAGGCCGCCCCGGCCGAGCGGGCGGGCGCGGCCCGGCAGTGGCTGGTGGAGCACCCCCGCGGGCCCGGTGCGCTGGTCCGGACGGAGTACCTCACCCCCGGCGGGCGCTTCTTCCGCCCGGCCACCCGGACGGCCGCGGGCAGCCTGCCGCTGATGAGCGACCTGGCGCCCGAGTTCGTCGCCGCCGCCGAGCGGGTCGCGGCCATGGTGGAGGTGGCCGCCGGCGCCGCGCCGGACGACCTGGTGGAGTTCTGATGGCACTGGCCGTCCTGCTCTGCCCGCGCGGTCCCCTGGAGGGGGTCGGCGACGTGCTGCGGGACTGGAACGCGCTCGGGCTGGTCGAGGACTTCGTGCTCGTGGACGCCGGTGAGCCGGGAGGAGCCGCCGACCGCAGCCTGCTGGTCTCCGCGGGGCTGGCGCGGCCCGTCCGGGTGGACGAGCTGGTGGCCCGCACCGAGCCCGACCGGGTCCGGCTCGCGGTGCTGGTGCCCGCCCTGCCCGACCCGTGCGGGGACGACGAGCACCTGGACGCCCGCGCCGAGGAGCTGCGCGGGTCCGTCGCGGGTCAGCGCGGACCGGCCCTCGAGCTGCTGCGGGTGGTCCTCTGCCGTCCCGGCGGCGAGGACGCCCTGGCCGGGCAGGTGCGCGGGCAGTGGCACACCCTGGTCGTCTCGCCCGAGGACTCCCGCGCCCCCGGCTCACCCAGCCAGCAGCTGGACGAGCGCACCGACCCGGTCGGCATCGGCCCGCACGCGGCGGCCGCCCTGTGCGGTCTGCTCGGGCTGTGGCGCGGCCAGCCCGGCGCCCCCTACGACGGCACCAGCAGCTCCCCGGTGCCGCGGGCCCGGGTGGTGCGCACCTTCCACCGCCGGCTCGACCTCGGCGGCGCCGCCGCCCAGGTGCGCGAGCGGGTGCTGCCCGGCGGCGGCTCCTTCCCGCTGCCCTGGGACGGCGACCAGGTGGCGGTCACCGTGCCGGCGGACTCGGTGCGCCAGGTGACCGAGGAGACCGCGCGGCGCTGGGCGTCGGCGCACCCGCTGTGGAGCGGGCGGGAGGAGGTGCCGGAGCCCCGGACCGAGCACGTCGGCCCGGTGGAGGCGCTGCGGCTGTTCCTCGGCTTCCTCGCCTCGGCCGTCCGCGGCGCCCCGGAGCGGTGGGCGCGGGCGGTGCGGCACCAGGTCGCCTCCCAGGTCGCGGCCCGGGTGCACGCGGCCGTCTTCGGCCAGGCCGACTCGGCCTACACCGTGGTGGTGCGCGGGGTGCGTCCCGACGGCAGCCCGGCCGGGCTGGAGGACCTCACCCGCGCGGCCGCCCAGCTCTCGGAGGTGCGGCTGCCCGACCAGCCGGTCAGCGTCCCCGCCCCGGTGCGGGTGTCGCAGCTGTGGCGGGACTTCCTCGGCGCGGCGATGACCCTGCTCGACGCGGGCGAGCGCCACCCCACCCTGAAGCCGGTCGCGGCCGGGCACCAGCGGGCCGTGCTGGCGCGCACCGAGGACGTGGTGCCGCCGCTGGACGCGGTCGAGGACGGGCTGCACCCCGCCGACCACCTCGGCGTCGAGATGCGGCTGCGCCAGCTCCGCGTCGTCGAGGGCGGCGCCCCGGTGGAGCGGATCCAGCAGCTCGAGCACTGGCGGGAGCGCTGGGCCGACAGCTTCGCCACCGCCTGCGGGCGCGAGCTCGGCGCGAAGGTGGTCGAGTCCAGTCGGGAGGTGCGCCAGATCCTCCTCGCGCTGGAGGAGGCCCGCGGGGAGGTGGCGGACGACCCGGCGGCCGGGCGCGGCCAGCGCAGCCTGGGACGCCGGCTGCTCGGGATGGCCGGGGTGACGCTGCTGCTGTCGGTGCTCGCGGTGGTGCTCGGGGCCTACGGGGTGCTCGACGTCGCCACCACCGCCATCGTCGTGCTCGTGCTGGTGGTCGGCTTCGCCGTCGGTGGGTCGGTGGTCTTCGTCCGCCACCAGCAGGAGCTGTTCCAGGCGCTGGCCCGGCAGCGCTCGCTGGTGCGGGCCGCCGACGTCCACCGCCAGAACCTGCCGCGGGCGGTGGAGGACCTGCGGGTGCGGACCGAGCTGTACGGCCAGCTGCGTCGCTGGGTGGACGTGCTGGCCCGCTTCCTCGCCCCGACCGGGGAGCCGGCGAGCGGGCCGGGGCAGGGGCCGACCGACGGGGTGACCTTCCCGCTGTCGGTGCAGCTGGGCGCCTCCGCGCCGGACGTCGACCAGGTCGACCTGGCCGCCCAGCGGGTGCAGCGGGCCACCTTCGGCCGCGGCTGGCTGGACCGCGGGTTCGCCGGGTTCCTCGAGCACGGCGCCCGGACCTCGGGCGAGCTGCACCAGCGCACCGTCGACCCCGACTACCTGCTGTCGGAGGGTGCGGAGCCCGGCACCGCGCTGAGCCGCTGGGCCGCTGCCGACCCGGCCACCCTGCCCGGTGCCTGGGCCTGGGTGCACCGCACCGTCGAGGCCGCGGTGCAGGAGGAGACCACCCGGCTCAGCGCGTCGGCCCCGGTCGTCAGCGGCGGTCGCGTCCGCAGCCACGACGAGTTCGTCGGCGAGGCCGACCTGTCGGGTGCGGACCGGGCGCTGGCCCAGCGCTGCTTCACCCCGGTGGCGGTCGGGGCGGGGGCCAACCTGGTCGAGCCGCCGGTGTGGTCGGTCTCGTTCGGCCTGGCCCGCACCGTGGTCGAGCACACCCGCTGGCTGGCCGCCGACGAGCTGGCCGGACGTCCGGTGGCGGGCTCGGCGCGTCCCGTGCCCGACGACGACGTCGAGTTCTGAGGGGAGGAGGGGCGTGCCCGACCACGACAGCGTGCTGCAGGAGCTGGAGGCCTGGCGCCGCCACGGCACCAGCACCGGCCGGTTCACCTTCATCGACCTGCGCAAGAGCCTGCTGCAGCAGCTGGCCCGGGCGCGGAACCCGCAGGAGGTCAGCCGGCTGCTGCCGGCCCAGCTGCAGTGGCTGACCGACGAGGTGTGGCGGATCGTCGGCCCCCGCCCCGAGGCCGCCCCGCCACCACCGACGCCCGCGCCGACGCCCGCGCCGACGCCGGCGCCGACCCCGGCC
>NZ_QPKK01000029.1 GCF_003344635.1 Desertihabitans aurantiacus | reverse complement strand
CCTGGAGCTCGCCCTGAGGAGGACGACGTGACTCTCCCCGCCAGCGCCGCCGCGCCCGGTGCCACCGCCGACGCCCGCCCGGCCCCACCCGCCGCCGCGCAGGGACGCCGCGGCCGCCGCACCATCGCCGCGGTGTTCCTCGCCCCCACCGTGATCGGGCTCGGGGTGTTCCTGCTGATCCCGATCCTCGCCTCGATCGCGCTGTCGTTCTTCCGCTGGGACGTCCTCACCGCGCCGCAGTTCGTCGGGCTGGCCAACTTCGCCGACATCGTCGCCGACCCCACCGTCGGCCGGGCCTTCCTCAACACGATCGTCTTCGTGGCGGTGGCCGTGGTGCTGCAGCTGGCGATCGCGCTCGGGCTCGCGCTGCTGGTGCAGACGAGGATGCCGGACTGGCTGCGCACCGTGTTCCGCTCGGTGTTCTTCTTCCCGCTGATCCTGTCCGCGGCCTCGATCTCGCTCGTCATGTCCTACCTGTTCAACGAGGAGTTCGGCACCGTCAACGCCGTCCTCGGCTCGATCGGGCTGCCGAGCGTGCCCTGGCTGACGTCCGGGCCGGGAGCGGCGGTCGTCACGCTGCTGGTCTACCTGTGGCAGAACTTCGGCTTCTCGTTCCTGCTCTTCCTCGGTGGGCTGGCCGGCATCCCCAAGGAGGTCACCGAGGCCACCTCGATCGACGGCGCCAGCGCCTGGAACCGCTTCCGGCTGGTCACCCTGCCGCTGCTCTCGCCCACGATGCTGGTCGCCTCGGTGATGGCGATGATCGCCGCGCTGCAGATCTTCGACCAGCCCTACGTGCTGACCCGGGGCGGCCCGGGCGACAGCACCCGCACCGCGGTGATGGTCATCTACGAGTCGGCCTTCCAGCAGCTGCAGTTCGGCCGGGCCTCGGCCATCGGCATCGTGCTGACGCTGCTCATCGTCGCCGTCACCGCCGTGCAGTTCCGCCTCAGCCGTCGCTACGTGCACTACCAGTGAGGACGCCATGACCACCCGTGCCGCACTCCCTCCCGCCACCCTCCAGACGCACCGCCGTCCGGCCCGCTCGCCCTCGCCGCGCCGGGCCGCCACCCCCGGCGGCGTCGCCCGCTACGTCGTCCTGATCGCCTGCGGGGTGCTCGTGCTCAGCCCCGTCGTGTGGACGCTGTGGACCGCGCTCACCCCGCTCGAGGCCGGCACCGACACCGTCCGTCCCGGCTTCTCCGCCTTCGTCGACGTCTTCGCCCAGGTCGACTACGCCCTGCTCTTCCTCAACAGCGTGCTCGTCACCGGGCTGGTGGTGGCGGGGCAGATGATCGTCTCGGCGATGGCCGGCTACGTGCTCGCCACGGTCGACTTCCGCGGTCGGCGGCTGCTGTTCGGGGCGATCCTCGCCACGATGATGGTGCCGCTGCAGGTGACGATCGTGCCGGTGTTCATGCTCATCCGCGGGATGGGGCTGTCCGACACCCTGCTCGCGCTGATCATCCCGGCGATCCCCACCGCCTTCGGCACCTTCCTCATGCGGCAGTACTTCCTCACCCTGCCCGCCGAGCTGGGGGAGGCCGCCGCCATCGACGGGGCCGGGCACTTCCGCACCTTCTTCTCCGTCTACGCCCCGCTCGCCCTGCCCGGCATGGCGATCGTCGGCATCCTCGCGTTCAACACGCACTGGAACGAGTTCTTCCGGCCGCTGATCCTCACGCTGTCGGAGCAGAACTTCACCCTCCCGCTCGGGCTGGTCAGCCTGCAGGGCAACCTCGGCTCGGGCAGCACCTCCACCATCCTCGCCGGGGTGGTCCTCTCGATGATCCCGGCCCTGATCGTCTTCGTGTTCGGGCAGCGCCCGTTGCGCGAGGGCCTGACCGCAGGAGTGAGCAAGTGACCGCTTCCCCGACCACCACCGACGTCCCGGCCGGCACCGCCCGGCTCCGACCGGCCTGGCACGTCCGACCCGAGCAGGGGTGGCTCAACGACCCCAACGGGCTGGCCCGCGTGGACGGGCGCTACCACGTCTTCTTCCAGCACCACCCGACCTCCACGCAGCACCGTGAGATCCACTGGGGCCACGCCTCCTCGGCCGACCTGATCACCTGGGCCGACGAGCCGATCGCGCTCACCCCGCGTCCCGGGGGCATCGACGCCATCGGCTGCTGGACCGGCTGCCTGGTCGTCGACGACGGCGTCCCGACGCTGGTCTACAGCGCGGTCTCGGTCGGCGACGGCAGCGCGGACGTGGTGCTGGCCCGCGGTGACGCCGAGCTGCGCCACTTCGTCGCCGACGAGCACGCCACCGCCCCGATGCCGCGGCTCGAGGGCGTCACCGACGTCCGCGACCCCTTCGTCTTCACCGCCGCCGGCCGGCGCTGGGGCGTGCAGGGGGCCGGCTCGCCCGGCGGACGTCCCCAGCTGCTGCTGTGGCAGTGCGACGACCTCACCGAGTGGCAGCCGCGCGGGGTGCTCGTCGACGACACCGACCCGGTGCTCGGCGACGTCGCCGCGGCCAACATCTGGGAGTGCCCCAACCTCGTCCCGGTCGGTGACCGCTGGCTGCTGGTGCTCTCGCTGTGGCGCCGTGTCGAGCAGGGCCGGGAGCTGCACGGGGTGCGCTGGGCGGTCGGCGACCTGCGCCCTGAGGGCGACGGGCTGCGCTTCGTCGCCGAGCGGGGTGGGGTGGTCGACGACGGGCCCACCTTCTACGCCCCCCAGCTGCTGCTCGACGCCGACGCCGACCGGGTGCTGATGTGGGGCTGGGCGTGGGAACGCGACCGCACCGCCGAGCAGGTCGCCGAGCAGGGCTGGCAGGGGGTGCTCACCTCCCCGCGCGAGCTGGGCGTCGAGGACGGCGTCCTGGTGCAGCGTCCCGCCGCCGAGCTGGAGCGGCTGTGGGCCGGGACGCTGGAGCCCGCCGAGGTCGCCGGCGCGCACACCTTCGCGGTGGAGGCCGACGGGCCCGGTGCGCTGCGGCTCGGCGGGGAGGAGGTCGCGGTCTGGGACGCCGGCGCCCGGGTGCTGGTGGACGGGTCGCTGGTCGAGGTCTTCTCCGCCGACGGCCGGACCACCACCACCCGCGGCTACCCGACCGCCGAGGGAGGCTGGGAGGTGGTCGGCGAGGGCCGGCTGCACCGGCTGCGACCGCCGACCGCGGGGTAGTGGCCCGGCCCGCGGCGAGCTCCTGCGCCGCCTCCGTCCCGCCGCCGACCCCCAGCCTCCACCGCCTCCCCTCCGCGCGGTTCGAGGTGAAAGGGCACTCCCCGGCGCCCGCTATCACCTCGAACCGGCGATGAGGGCGAGGCGGGGTCGGGCCCGGTCGACGCACTACGATCGCCCGGTGCGCAAGGTGACCTCGGCCGACGTCGCCCGTCGGGCCGGGGTCTCGCGGGCGGCGGTGTCGATGGTGCTCAACGGACGCGCCGCCGGCAACGTCTCGGCCGACCGGCAGGAGGCCATCCGGGCTGCGGCGCGCGAGCTCGGCTACGTGCCCGACGCCGCCGCGGTGGCGATGCGCACCCAGCGCACCCGCACCCTCGGCGTGGTCACCGACGCCATCGTCACCACGGCCTACGGCGGTGACGTGCTGGCCGGGGTGATGGACGCCGCGGCGCGGTCGGGCTACGTGACGATGGTGGTCGAGACCGAGGACGACCCGGAGCTGGAGCAGCGGGCCTTCGAGGCGCTGCGCCGCCGCCAGGTGGACGGCTACGTCTTCGCCGCCGCGTCGATGCGCACCTACTCGGTGGCCGAGGAGGTCGGCAGCACGCCGGCGGTGCTCGCCAACTGCATCGACCCCGACGGCAGCCACGCCGCCTGGTACCCCGACGACGTCGGCGGCGGACGGCTGGCCACCGAGGCGCTGCTGGCTGCCGGCCACACCGCGCTGGTGTGCCTGGCCGGGGCGGAGGCGACGATGGCGACCGGGCTGCGGGTGCAGGGCTACCAGGAGGCGCTGGCTCGGGCCCGTCGGCGTCCCGGGCCGGTGCACCCGACCGGGTGGGAGATCGCCGACGGCCACCGGGCCGCGATGGCGCTGCTGACCGGCCCGGACCGTCCCACCGGGATCGTCTGCGCCAACGACCGGGTCGCGGTCGGCGTCCTGCTGGCCGCCACCGCACTCGGCCTGCGGGTGCCCGACGACCTCTCCCTGGTCGGCTACGACGACGACGTCAACGTGGCTCCCACCCTGGTGCCGGGGCTGACGACGATCGGGCTGCCGCACCGCGAGATGGGCCAGCGCGCCACCGACGCCCTGCTCGAGCGGCTCGCCGGCAGCCCGCTGGAGCCGACGCAGATCGCGGTCGGGGCGACCCTGGTCCCGCGGGAGTCCGTGGCGGCACCGCCGCTCTGATGACGCCCTGACCGATTCGATGGTCAGTCGTGGCGCCCGGCGGCGCGGAGCCGGCATCCGCTGCCGCCGGAGATGACCGGTGGGCGTCACCAGACGCTCACCGGGTGGTCACGTGGCGGCCAGCGACCGTGCCTAGCGTCGACGGCGTCCCTCACCACCCCCAGGAAGGAACGCCATGTCCCGCCGTCCCCGCACGACCCGTAGGTTCCGCCTCGGCGCCGTCGCCGCCAGCATGCTCGCAGCGCTGCTCGCGCTCTCCCCGCTGGGCCCGGCCCCGGCCTCCGCCGCCGAGCAGGAGGAGCTGGAGGTGATGTCGTTCAACCTGCGCTACGCCTCGGACACCCCGCCGAACTCCTGGCAGGAGCGCCGCCCGGTCACCCGGCAGCTGCTGCAGCGGGAGCGTCCGCACCTGATCGGCACCCAGGAGGGGCTGTACGAGCAGCTCCGCGACATCGAGGACGACCTGCGCTCGCGCTACGACTCGATCGGGCTCGGCCGCGAGGGCGGGAGCCGCGGCGAGTTCATGATGATCTTCTTCGACCGGACCCGGCTCGACCCGCTGGAGTACGACCACTTCTGGCTCTCCGACACCCCCGACGTGGTCGGCTCGCAGACCTGGGGCGGCTGCTGCCCGCGGATGGTCACCTGGGTCCGCTTCCTCGACCGGGTCACCGGCCAGGAGTTCTACGCGGTCAACACCCACCTCGAGGCCTTCGACGCCACCGCCCGCGCCAAGTCCGCCGATCTCATCCTGGAGCGGATGGCCGCGTTCGACCCCGAGCTGCCGGTGGTCATGACCGGTGACTTCAACGAGCCGGCCGGGGCCGGCGGCCGGGTCTACGACACCCTGGTCACCGACGGGCCCCTGGTCGACACCTGGGAGGTCGCCGAGGAGCGGGGCGAGCTGGTCGGGACCTTCCCGAACTACCAGGCGCCGGTGCCGGGCGGTCCGCGGATCGACTGGGTCCTCACCAGCCCCGAGGTGGACGTCCGCCGCGCCGAGATCAACACCTTCCGCCGCGGTGGTCAGTTCCCCAGCGACCACCTGCCGGTGCAGGCCTCGCTGGTGCTGCCCACCAGCTGACCCACGGAGGGCGCGGACCCGTCGACGGGTCCGCGCCCTGACTCCTGCTCTGGTGGGCGCGGCGGTGGCTGGGTAGGAAGCACCCGATCGGGCAGGGCGCCCGGTCGGAGCGAGCCGGAGGAGCGACCATGAGCACACCGACGGGTCGACGACTGCTGACGCCCAAGGCGGTGCTGGTCCGGGGTGTCGTGGCCGCGGTGCTGGCGACGGTGCTCAACATGCTGCTGTTCGTCACCTTCCGCGGCCAGGGTGCGTCCATGGAGGTCGCCCCCTTCGGCGGCCCGGCGATGGCGGTCGTGGTCTCGGCGGTGGCGGTCGTCACCGCGGTGGTGGTACTCGTCGGGGCCGGCATCGCAGCGCTGCTGGCTCGCTGGTCCTCCCGCTGGGTGATGCTGTGGGCGTGGGCGGCCGTCGTCATCGGCATCGCCACTGCTTTGGTGCCGCTGTCGGCCACCGACGAGTTCGGCACCGCGGTCGGCCTCGCCGTCCTGCACATCGTCCCCGGGGCGGTGCTGGCGGTCGCGCTGCTGCGGCGGACGATCCTGCCGCGGCGCGACAGCGGGCTGGGCGCCGAGCGCCCGGGCGCCGGCGCCTGAGGCCGGCCGGGAATACCCCCGTGTCCACCGGGGCTGTCCAGACCATGACCTCGACGACTCTGGACGCCCGCGCCTCCGGCACCTACGACATCTCGGACCTCGGCACCGTGCACCGCCTCGGTTTCGGGGCGATGCGGATCACCGGCGACGGCATCTGGGGTGAGCCGGCCGACGCCGACGTGGCCCGCTCGGTGCTGCGCCGGGCGGTCGAGCTGGGGGTGGACTTCATCGACACCGCCGACGCCTACGGCCCCGACGTCAGCGAGCGGCTGATCGCCGAGGCGCTGCACCCCTACGGCGACGTCAAGATCGCCACCAAGGTCGGCAACACCCGCACGGGCCCGAACCAGTGGGTCCCCGTCGGCGTCCCGGCCTACCTGCGCCAGCAGACCGAGCTGAGCCTGCGCAAGCTCAAGGTCGACACCATCGACCTGCTGCAGCTGCACCGGATCGACCCGAACACCCCGCGCGACGACCAGTTCGCCGAGCTCGCCGCCCTGCAGAAGGAGGGCAAGGTCCGCGCGCTCGGCCTGTCGGAGGTGACGGTCGAGGAGATCGAGGCCGCCAGCCAGCACTTCACCGTCGCCACGGTGCAGAACCGCTACAACCTCACCTACACCGACGCCCAGGACGTGGTCGACTACTGCGAGGCCAACGGCATCGGCTTCATCCCGTGGGCCCCGATCGCCAGCGGCGAGCTGGGCAAGCCCGGCGGCATCGTCGCCGAGATCGCCGACCGGCTGGACGCCACCTCCTCCCAGGTCGCGCTGGCCTGGCTGCTGCGCAAGTCGCCGGCCATCCTGCCGATCCCGGGCACCGGCTCGGTCGAGCACCTGGAGGAGAACATCGCCGCCGCCTCCCTCGAGCTGGACGACAACACCTTCGCCGCGATCGCCGAGGCCGCCCAGGCCTGAGCCTCCGCCGCACCAGCCTCGACGCCCGTCGTCCGCACCTCGGACGGCGGGCGTCGTCGCGTCCGGTCGGGGGATCGCCCCCCCTTCGACAGGCTCAGGACGACGCTTCGACAGGCTCAGGACGTCGGGGCGTGGTGAGCGCCGCAGGGGTGGCGCCACCAGCGGGCACGCGCCCACCACAGCGCGCTGAACCTGTCGAAGCGCGAGCGGCCCCACGAGAGCACGGCTCGACCACAACGCGCTGAGCTCGTCGAAGCGCGGCACCAGGTGCCCTTCGACAGGCTCAGGGCGTTGGGTCGGCTCAGGGCGTTGGGTCGGCTCAGGGCGTTGGGTCGGGTCAGGGCGTTGGGTCGGGTCAGGGCGTCCGGGTCGGGTCAGGTGGCGGGTGTCGCGCGGGCGAGGGCGGCGGTGGCGGTCGCGACGGCGATGTCGAAGGCGTTGACGGTCGAGGTGGGGTCCGCGACGCCGCGGCCGACGATGTCGAAGGCCGTCCCGTGGGCCGGGGTGGCGATCGGGACGGGCAGGCCGCCCTGGACGGTGACGCCGCCGGAGAAGCCGATCAGCTTCATCGCGATCTGGCCCTGGTCGTGGAACATCGTGACGATCCCGTTGAAGTCGCCGCGGCGGGCGGCCAGGAAGATCGTGTCGGAGGGGAACGGGCCCGAGACGTCGATGCCGCGGGCCCGGGCGCGCTCGACCCCGGGCCGGATCTGGTCGATCTCCTCCCGGCCGAAGGCGCCGTTCTCGCCGTTGTGCGGGTTCAGTGCGCAGACGCCGAGCCGGGGCTGGTGGCCGGCGTCGCGGAGCGCCTCGTGCAGCAGGGTGGTGATCACCTCGATCCGCTCGGCGGTGATCCGCTCCGCCACCGCCGACAGCGGGATGTGCGAGGTGACCCGGGCCGTCCACAACCCGTCCAGCACGTTGAGCTCGCTGGTCGGTCCGGTGTGCCCGAGCCGGCCGGCGAACCAGCGCAGCTCGTCCTCCTCGGTCATCCCGGCCAGGTGCAGCGAGGTCTTGTTGAGCGGGGCGAAGACGATCGCCTCGGCCCGCCCGTCCCGGACCAGCCCGACGGCACGGTCGAGCTGGTGCAGCGCCCGCGCGCCGGCCTCGGCGCTCGTCCGTGCCGGTGCCGCCTGCGCCGGGAGAGTGCCGTCGTCGAGCAGCACCACGGTCCCGGGTGCCCCGTCCGCACCCAGCGGCAGCGGCGGGACGCCGGCCGCGCGGTAGGCGGCGTCCAGCTCGGCCCTGGCGGCCAGCACCAGCACCCGCGCCCGCTCGGTGGTCTGCGGGCGGTGCAGCAAGAGGGCGACCAGCTCGGGCCCGATGCCGGCGGGGTCGCCCAGCGTCACGGCGACCGTCGGTCGGTGGTGGACGTCGACGCGCGCGTCGGTCGTGCTCACGGGTACTCCCTCGTCCGGTGGCTGGCGGTGCGTCCAGCCAACCACGTCCGGGCGGGCCGTTCTCCGAGGGCTCGGTTTCCGCGCTGCCAGGGCGTTACAACGTTGGCAGCAGGGGTTCCGCCGGACGGGCCGTCGGGGCTACGGTGGCCGGACCACCCCCTGAGACGACGAGGTCTTTGCCCATGCTGCGCACCGTCCTGCTGATGCTCACCGCCGCCATGACCCTCTTCGCCGCCGCGCCCCCGACCCCGGCCGAGCTCTCCGGCGAGGACGAGCCGCGAGCGGTGTTCCGTGCCCCGCTCGACCCCGGCGCCGACCCGTTCATGGTCACCGTCGACGGCCGCTACCACCTGATGACCACCAAGGGCAACCGGCTGGCGATCAAGACCGCCGACACCATCGCCGACCTCCCGCGGGCCCGGGAGAAGACGATCTGGCGCGGCGCCGACGACGACCCGTCCCGCAGCACCCAGATCTGGGCGCCCGCGCTCTACCGCTCCACCTCGCCCGAGGACGGCCAGCCGCACTGGTACGTCTACTACACCGCCAGCGACGGCGTGGACGCCAACCACCGGATGTACGTGCTGGAGTCCGAGGGCGACGACCCGCTCGGGCCGTACTCGTTCAAGGCCAAGATCGCCGACTACGGCGGCTACATGATCGACGGCGAGCCGATCACCGTCGGCGGGCAGCAGTACTTCACCTGGAGCGCGCCCGGGCGCGGCTTCGAGGGCGGCCCGCAGCAGATCTACCTGCAGCCGATGGACACCCCGTGGTCGACCACCGGCGAGACGGTCGCCCTACCCGTCGACATCGGCACCTGCCCCGAGGTGCGCGAGGGGCCGACCTCGATCGTCCACGACGGCCGGCTGGTCCTCACCTACTCCAGCTGCGACACCGGCAAACCCGACTACTCCCTCTACGCCATCTCCATCGACGTCGACGGCGACCCGACCGACCTCGCCCAGTGGCGGACCCACGAGCGTCCGCTGCTGCTGCGCAACGACGCCGAGGGCGTGTACGGCCCCGGACACCACTCCTTCTTCACCAGCCCGGACGGCACCGAGGACTGGATCGCCTACCACGCCAAGAACACCCCCGCCTACACCTACGACCACCGCACCACCCGCGCCGCGCCGGTGCGCTGGGCCGAGGACGGGCTGCCGCTGCTCGATCCCCCGGTGGCCCTCGGCGTCGACGTGCCGCTGCCGTCGGGCGACCCCGGCCCGGGTCCGCGGGCGATCAACGACACCGACGAGGGCACCGGGGCCTTCCAGGTCAGCTACGCCGGCGACTGGCGCTCCGGCGACGCCTGCGGCCCGACCTGCTACCGCGGCGACGACCACTGGAGCTGGACGCCCGGCAGCACCGCCACCTTCCGCTTCACCGGCACCCAGATCGCCCTGTTCAGCGTCCGCGACACCGGCAACGGCATCGCTGCCATCTCGGTCGACGGCCGCAACGAGGAGCTGGTCGACCTCTACGCCAGCCCGCGCACCGGCCAGGTGCAGCAGTGGACCAGCCGCCGGTTGCCGCCGGGGGAGCACACGGTGACGGTCCGCGTCACCGGCGAGCGGAACCCGCGCTCCTCCGGCGCCGTGATCAGCATCGACCGCGCCGAGGTCTGGGACGACCGCCCCGGCCGGTCCGGCTGAGCGTCCACCCGGAGGTCGGGACGGGGGCTCGGGGCGCCAGCGGCCTCGCCCCGAGCCGTTCGCCCGGTCGGCGCCGGGCCACCCGCCCCGGCGCACCGGGCTCAGCTCTGGTCGCCGAGGTGGGCCACCACGCTGATCTCGATGTTCATCTCGGCCAGCCCGAGCGCGGTGACACCGACCTGGGTCCAGATCGGTGCCCGCTCGCCCATCCGGGCGCGGAGCTGCTCGACCATCACCCGGTTGTGGTCGTCGCCGATCGCGCCGGCGGGGACGCGGTGGTAGGACGTCACCGACACCACGTCGGACCAGCGGGCGCCGGCCGTGGCCAGCGTCCGGCCGACGTTCTCGAAGGCCTGCACGATCTCCTCCTCGAGGGTGCCGGTGACCCGCGAGTCGTCGTCCCAGCCGCCCTGGCCCGAGATCTCGACGCGGTCGCCGATGCGGACGGCCTGGCTGTAGTGCAGCAGGTCGCGGTGCCGCTGGCCGTAGCCCGGTGTGAGGGTGAACTGCGGCGTGGTCATGGGATGCTCCTCTGGATTGACTTCAAGCTTGAATTGACCGGTCGAGCCTACACGCTTCACGCGTGAAGCAAAGACCACGGCTAGGCTGCGCGGGTGGCGAGCGAGACGGAGCGCTCCGGCGACGGCGACCCGGTGCCGTGGCTGGACGCGGAGGAGAAGGAGGCCTGGACGGGCCTCATCTCGCTGGTGCTGCTGCTCCCGGGGCGGCTGGAGGCGCCGCTGCGCGCGGCCTCCGGGCTCACCCTGTTCGAGTACATGGTGCTCAGCCAGGTCTCCGAGGCCTCTGGTCGCCGGCTGCGGATGAGCGAGCTGGCGTTCCTGGCCAGCGGGTCGCTGTCGCGGCTGTCCAACGTCGTCACCCGGCTCGAGCGGCGCGGCTGGGTCCGGCGCGAGCCCGACCCCGACGACGGCCGCTACACCCTCGCCGTCCTCACCGACGAGGGCTACGCCCTCGTGGTCGCCGCCGCCCCCGACCACGTCCGCACCGTGCGCCGGCTGGTGCTCGACCCGCTCACCGCCACCGAGCGTCGGACGCTGGCCCGGATCGCGGCCAAGCTGCGGGTCCGGCCCGCCGACTTCGACTGATCGCCGGGGCCAGCCGTCGTTCAGCCGCCGGTCGACTCCCGGCTGACGACGCGGTGCCGCACGACGATCTCCCGAGCGCGCAGCGGACGGCGGCTGTGGATGCGGTCGAGCAGCAGCTCGATGGCGATCTCGGCCAGCTGCGCGTTGTCCCAGTCCACGGTGGTGAGTGAGGGCACGGCGTAGTCGCTGCCCTCGATGTTGTCGAACCCGGCGACGGCGATCTCACCCGGTACGTCGACCCTCGCCTCGGCCAGCGCCTTGAGTGCGCCGAGCGCGACGACGTCGTTGAAGCAGACGACCGCATCTGGCCGTTCGGGCAGCGCCAGCAGGGCGCGCATGGCCTCGGCTCCGTCGCGACGCTGGAATCCCTCGACCGCCAGGTGCAGCTGCTCGTCCCAGGCCAGGCCCGCCTGCTCGACCGCGTGCTGCACGCCCGCCCGTCGCAGCTGAGGGGTGCCCGTGAGCCGGGTGCCGGAGAAGCCGATCGTCGCCACCCGGCGTCGACCGGTCGCGATCAGGTGCTCGGTGAGCTCCTGGGCGGCGGCCTCGTTGTCGGCGGCGACGTGGTCCACCCCGCCGTCGAAGATGCGCTCCCCGAGCAGCACCATCGGCTCGCGCCCCCGCAGCTGGGCCAGGTCGTCGGCCGTCAGCGCCTGCGGGCTGATGATGACGCCGTCCAGCAGGTGCGACCCGGTCCCGTCCAGCAGCCGTCGCTCCCGCTCCGGCTCTGAGCGTGTCTCGTCGATGAGGACCGTCACCGACTCTGCCTCCGCCGCGCGGATGACGTGCCCGGCCAGGTCGGCGAAGTAGGGGTTGGACAGCCACGGGACAGCCAGTGCGACGACGCCAGTACGGCCACTCTTGAGGTTGCGGGCCGACAGGTTGGCGCGGTAGTTGAGCTCGGCCATCGCCGCGACCACCCGCTCGCGGGTCCCCTCGCTGACGTGGGCGTAGCCGTTCACCACGTTCGAGACCGTCTTCGGCGACACGCCGGCCCGGCGGGCCACATCGACCATCGTCGGGCGCGACGTGTCGACGACCGGGGGAGCACTCGAGTTCATCACCTCAGCATAGGGGGTGTACAACGCAGTAAACAGCGATGTAGCGTGCGGAAAACCAGACGCGGACGCGACAACGAGGTGGGCGGACATGGGACGTGTGGAGATGCGGCGTCGGATCGGCGCGGCGGTGGCGGTCGGAGCGCTGCTGCTGTGCTCGGCCTGCGGCGGCGGCGGCGGCGGAGCCGGGGACGGGCAGGCGGGCACGAGCACCAGCACCGAGGTGACCTGGTGGGGTTGGGCGCCGGGCAAGGACCTGGCCGACCAGTACATCGCCGCCTTCAACGAGGAGCACCCCGACATCACGGTGACCTACCGCGAGATCCCCTACGCGGAGTACGTCAACGCGCTGCGGCTCGGGCTCCGCTCCGACGCCGGACCGGACGTCTTCGCCCTCCAGCCCGGTGAGATCACCGACCGCTTCGGGCCGTCGGCCGCCGACCTCACCAGCCGGGCCGACGAGGCGCTCGGTGCGGATTGGCGCACCGCGATCACCGGCGACGCCCAGTCGCAGTTCGTGGTGGACGAGGCGCAGACCGCGCTGCCCGTGCAGCTCTCCGCGTCCGGGTTGATCTGGTACAACCAGGGCCTCTTCGACGAGGCGGGTGTCGAGGTACCGACTGACGCCGCCAGTCTGCGGGCCGCGTGCGACGCCTTCGCCCAGGCCGGCATCGTCTGCATGGGCCAGGGTGCTCAGGACGCGTGGGCCAACATCGACTTCTACATGACGCTCGCGGCCGACTTCGCTCCCGGCGCCTTCTACGAGGCCGTCGACGGCGCCCGGCCGTGGACCGACCCCGGCCTCGTCCAGGCGTTCGCGGAGTGGCAGCGCCTGGTGCAGGACGGCGTCTTCGGCGAAGGTGCCGTCGGTCTGACCACCTACCCCGACACCAGCACCGCCTTCGTGCAGGGCAAGTCGGCGATGACCCTGCTCGGGACGTGGCAGGCCGGGTTCATGGACGCGGAGTCGGTGCGGCAGTCGCTGGAGGACGGTGACACCGAGCTCCCCGTGATCTTGCCCGCGCCGTTCCCCGACCTCAGCGGCGACGGCACCCCGCCGACCACCTTCGGTGGTCCCGACTACGGACTGTCCATCAGCAGCAGCTCTGACGCCACCGACGCGTCCTGGACCTTCGTGCAGTGGCTGGCGGCCAGCGAGGCCGGCCAGCAGGTCGTCGCGGACAACAAGTTCCTCCCCGCGCTCACCGACATCCCGCTCCCCGCTGAGGGTCTCGTGGACCCCGCCGTGCAGGAGCCGGCGCTGCCTGAGGTGGTCTCGTTCATGGCCGAGGCGCAGGGCTACCGCGAGATCCCCTACGCCGACGTCAAGGTCGCCCTCGGTGACGCGCTCGCCGCCCTAGCAGTCGGTCAGCAGACGCCGGAGCAGGCGGCCCAGGCCGTGCAGGCGGCTTCCGACGGCGTCGACCGGAGCTGACGTGACCACCGTGCTCGGCACCCCGCCCCCGCCGACCCTGCCCGGGACGCGCACCGCGGACGTCGTCACCGGCCGACGGCGACGCGGGAGGGGACTTGCGCACCTCGGTTTCATCGCTCCGGCCGTGCTGCTGGTGGCGGCGGTGATCTACTACAGCGTCGGCTACACCTTCTGGCTGAGTCTGACCGACTCCGACGGCATCAACCCCGGCGCCTTCGTCGGCCTGGACAACTTCGCCCGGGCCGTTTCCGACCCCACGACCTGGGCCGCGCTGGCCCACAGCGCGCTGTTCCTGCTGGTGATCCCGACCCAGATGCTGCTCGGTCTGGTCATCGCGGCGCTGCTGCACTCCTCGGTGCGGCTCAAGGGTCTGTACAAGGTGGTGGTCTTCATCCCGACGATCACCGCCACCGCCGTGATGGCGCCGGTGTTCCGCCAGGTCTTCGCCGCCGACGGATCGGTCAACGACGCCCTGGAGACCGTCGGGCTCGGTGGGCTGACCCAGGCTTGGTTGGGGGACCCGTCCTGGGCCCTGCCGACGTTGATGGTCATCAACGTCTGGCAGTGGACCGGGCTCAGCTTCATCCTCTACTACGCCGGCCTGACCCAGATCGAGGCGAGCACCTTCGAGGCGGCCCGTCTCGACGGCGCGTCCAACCTGCGGATCCTCACCTCGATCATCGTGCCGATGATGAAGGGGACGCACGTCACCCTGCTGATCCTCGGTGTGATGGGTGTGCTGAAGACCTTCGACCTGGTCTTCCTCGTCACCGGCGGAGGACCGGCCAAGTCGACGGAGTTCCTCTCCACCTACATCTACGAGACGACCATCACCCGCTTCGACGCCGGGTACGGGGCCGCGCTCAGCGTCCTGCTGCTCGCGCTCTCGCTCGGCTTCACGGTCTGGCAGATGCGTCGTTACCGACGGGCAGGAGGAGCCGGTGTTTGAGCTGCGCACCCGGCGGGCCAGGCTGTTCGCCCAGCTGGGTCTGACCCTGCTCGCCCTGCCCTTCGCGCTGCCGCTGGTCGCGATGCTGCGTGGCTCGCTGCAGAACGAGGGCTGGGCCAACTACGTCGTCGTGCTGTCCGAGCCGCAGTTCGGACGGTTCTTCCTCAACTCCGCCATCATGGCCGCCGGCTGCATCGGCATCACCTTCGTCGCGGCCATGCTGGCTGCCTTCGCCTTCGCCAAGCTGCAGCTGCCGGCCAAGGAGGTCTGGTTCTACGGCCTGCTGGTGGCGCTGACGCTGCCCGGGGTGATGATCCTCGTGCCGCTCTTCCTCACCATGCAGACCCTGGGGCTGCTCGACACCTACTGGGCGGTGATCCTCCCGCTCGCCGCCGGCGGCATCCCCTTCTCGGTGCTGCTGGCCCGCAACTTCATCGCCGGGCTCGAGGACGAGATCTTCGACGCCGCCCGGGTCGACGGCTGCACGACGCTGGGCGTCTTCCTGCGCATCGTCGTGCCGCTCAGCCGGCCGATCGCGGCGGTCATCGTCCTGTGGGCTTTCCTCGGTGCCTGGAACGAGTTCCTGCTGCCGCTGCTCTTCCTCACCGACGCCGACCTGCAGGCCATCACCCAGGTGCCGACTTTCTTCACCTCCTTCTACGGCGGCGACCAGGGCAAGGTCGTCGCCGCATCCGTCCTCATCACCCTGCCCGTGCTGCTGATGTACCTGGCCATGCAGCGCTTTTTCGAACGCGGCATGACCGGAGGAGCCCTCAAGTGACCCACCCGAGCAGCGTCCCGACCCCAGGAGACCCCGTGACCGACCGTACCGACCCCCGCCGTCCCGACGTGGCCTGCTTCTACTTCCCGGCCTGGCACGCCGACGCCCGCAACGACGTCTGGAAGGAGCCCGGGTTCACCGAGTGGAAGCTCGTCGACGAGGCCCGGCCCCGGTTCGATGGGCACCGCCAGCCGCTGCGGCCGAGCTGGGGCTACGTCGACGAGTCCGACCCCGAGGTGATGCAGCGCGGGTGCGCCGCCGCAGCGGGCGCCGGCATCGACGCGTTCCTCTTCGACTGGTACCGCTACGACGGCGAGGACTTCCTGCACGGCGCCCTCCACCGCGGGTACCTGGCGCTGCCCGACCCGGGCGTCGCCTTCGCGCTGCACTGGGCCAACCACGACTGGGTCGACGTCTTCCCCGCCCGCACGCACACCGAGGCGACGCTGCTCAGCCCGGCACGGGTCAGCGCCGAGGAGTTCGGCGCGCTCGCCGACCTCGTCATCGAGCGGTACATGCAGCGGGAGACCTACTGGCGGGTCCGCGGGGGTGCCTGGTTCAGCTGGCACCAGTTCGGCCTGTTCGTGGAGTGGATGGGCGGCTGGGAGGCGACCCGCGACGTCCTCGCCGACTTCCGCGAGCGCGCCCGGCGGGCCGGCGTCGGCGAGCTGCACCTGGCCGCGGTGGGCGGCATCGACCTCACTGCCGGGGACGGTGCCCGGTTGGCCGAGGTAGGGATCGACAGCCTCACCCCCTACAACTGGCTGCACGTGCTCCCGCTCGACCGGGGCCTCAGCGTCGACTACGCCGACTGGCACCACCTCGCCCAGGACGATGCCGAGCGCTGGGCCGGGCTGTCCTCGGTGCCCTTCGCCCCCAACGTGACCATGGGCTGGGACTCGACCGCCCGGGTTCACCAGGACGACCCGCTGGAGATCTCCACCTGGCCCCGGCTGCCCGTCGTCGTCGACAACACCCCGGAGCGGTTCAGCGCGGCCTGCGCCGACATGCTCGAGAGGGCCCGTGGCACCGGGGCCGGCTACCTCACCGTCAACGCCTGGAACGAGTGGACCGAGGGCAGCTACCTCGAGCCGGAGGAGACCACCGGGGACGGCCACCTCGAGGCACTCCGGACCGCAGTGGCGTCGACCTCGACGCCGGCGTCACGAACCTGAACCCGTCCACAACGTCGTCAACGGAGACCACGATGAACGCACCACACCCGACTCGTCCCGTCTTCCGGCTGTCCCGGGCCGCCTTCCTGCGACTGGGCGCCGTCGGCGTCGCCGGCGCCGGTACAGGGCTGCTCGCCGGACCGACCGCCACCGCCGCGGCCGCCACCGTGGAGGTCGACGCCTCGACCGTGGTCGGCCCGGCCACCTGGCGTGCCACCGGCTTCCTCAACGGGCTGAGCGCCGACGGCTCGAGCCCGCCGGACGAGCTGCTGCGCCCACTGCGCCCGCAGACCTTCCGCGGTGGTGGGTCGTTGCTCGACCGCGGCTGGGGCGGCGGCGGGGAGGCCGGCTACCTCCCGCGCTGGCAGTACGTCGTCGACACCTACCGGCGGGTCGCCCGCGGGCCGCTGCGGGCGCAGTACGTGCTGGTCGTCCCCGACCTGTGGGGTGCGGAGGGCGTGACCCTGGGCCCCGACGACCTGTTCCCCGGCGACGGCGGCGACTGGACCGAGTGGGAGTCCTTCCTCACCCGGGTGGTGGGCGACGTCAAGCGCGCCCGGATGCGTCCGGACGTCCTGCAGTACGAGATCTGGAACGAACCGGACTACACCGAGCTCTACTTCCCCCGGCCGAAGGAGCAGTACGAGGAGCTGTGGCGGCGCGGGGTGCGGCTGATCCGCGCCCTCGACCCGCAGGCCCGCATCGTGGGGCCCAGCTTCACGCGGATCACCGTCAGCGGTGACAGCTGGGGGATGGACGAGTGGCTGGACATGACCGTCGAGTCGGACACGACGCCGGACATCCTCTCCTGGCACGACCTCATCCCCGGTCGGGACCCGGTCGACCAGGCCGACCTTGCACGACAGCTGCTGGCCGAGCGCGGTCTGGAGGAGGTCGAGCTGCAGCTCAACGAGTACCCGTCCAACGTCGCCCTCGACCCCGGCGCCAACAGCTGGTACCTCGCGCGGTTCGAGAAGGCGAGGATCGACTACGGGGTGCTCGCCATCTTCGGCGCCTGCTGCACCTTCCCCCAGCTCGACGGGCTGCTGACCCAGCGCGGTGAGGAGTTGTTGCGCAACGGCCGGTGGTGGGCCTACCAGCGCTACGCCTCGATCACCGAGGACCTGCTCGAGGTGACCCCGACCGGGGTCTTCGACGCCGTCGCCGGCACTTCGCACCGCGGCCGGCAGCTACGCGTGCTGCTCGGCGACGAGACCGGCGACGGCTCCGACCTCGGCCGGCGCAGCCTCACCGTCCGCGGGCTCGACGACCCGTCACTGCGGCTGGTCCGGCGGGGACGGGTGACGGCCCGGGTGGAGCGTATCCGCGACGAGGCCGTGCTCGACCAGCCGGAGGTGCTCAGCGACCGCCAGCTGGCTGTCACCGACGGGACGGTGGTGGTCGACTTCGACTGGGTCGACGCCAGCTCGGCCTACGTGGTGACGCTGGGCCGGCAGGACAGCGAGCTGCCGACGGTGGCGCTCGTCGAGGCCGATCCCGACCCCGTGATCACGCTCCGTGATCGTCCCACCGAGGTGCAGGTGCTGGTCCGCAACTACACCGACGCCGACCTCAGCATCACCCCGGTCGTCAGCGCGCCGCCCGGGCACCAGGCCGAGGCGCCGGCCACCGTCGTCGTGCCAGCCGACGGTGACGCCGTCATCCCGGTGGTGCTGCGTCGGACCACCGCCGACCTCACCGGAGGCGAGCTGGAGGTCACGGTCGGCGACCAGCAGCTCAGCGCGGCGGTCGTGGCCACCGACGACCTCGCTCGGGTGGCCACCTTCACCGCGTCCTCGACCTTCACACCGTCCTCGCCCGCCAACCTCAACGACGGGCTGACCGACCCGGAGCTCTGGGGTGGGGGCGGCGCCGGCGGGTGGAACGACAACACGCTGAACCACTTCCCCGACTGGGTGCTCGCCACCTGGGCCATCGAGGAGACCTTCGCCCGGGTCCGGGTGCACACGCTCGACTCGGTCGGCTACCCGGCGGGCGACTGGGGTGTGCGCGACCTCGACGTGCAGGTTCCTGACGGTGACGGCTGGCGGACCGTCGCGGGGGTCCGCGGCAACACCGAGGGCATCGTCGAGCTGGCCTTCCCGGCCGAGACCGCCGACCGGCTACGGGTCCTCGTGCTGGCCAGCAACAGCGGTGACTACTCCCGGCTCATCGAGGTGGAGGTGCTCGCCGGATG
This sequence comes from Desertihabitans aurantiacus, assembly GCF_003344635.1. Classification (GTDB taxonomy): domain Bacteria; phylum Actinomycetota; class Actinomycetes; order Propionibacteriales; family Propionibacteriaceae; genus Desertihabitans; species Desertihabitans aurantiacus. Next base: position 1,761 of record NZ_QPKK01000029.1, on the reverse strand, counting down.
AGCACGATGCCGGAGGTCGTGATGGGCAGCGCGACCGGACGTCCGGCCCGGGTGGGCCTCGTCTCGGGAGGGCTGGGCACCTACTGGCCCCAGTTCCCGGGACTGCTGCCCCAGCTGCAGGACGCCGCCCGCCGAGTGGGTGAGCGGTTGCGGCAGATGGACGTCGAGCTGGTCGACGCCGGGTTCGTCTCCGACGCCACGGAGGCCGCAACTGCCGCCGAGACCCTCCGGCGCTCCGACCTCGACCTGGTCGTGATCCACCTTGCGACGTACCTGACCTCGTCGATGGTGCTGCCCATCGCCCAGCGCGCCGGGGCACCGGTGCTGGTCATCGACCTGCAGCCCAGCCCGAAGATGGACCACGCGGCCTTCGACACCGGTCAGTGGCTGGCCTACTGCGGGCAGTGCCCAGTGCCAGAGGTCGGCAACGTCTTCCGGCGCGCCCGGATCCCCTTCCGCTCCGTCTCGGGCCACCTGGACCACGAGCCGGCGTGGCGACGGATCGAGTGCTGGGTCACCGCGGCCAAGGTGCACAGCAGGTTGCGACGGGCGCGGCTCGGTCTGATGGGCCACCTCTACCCGGGCATGCTCGACGTCTCCACCGACCTCACGCTGATGTCGACCACCTTCGGCGCCCACGTCGAGGTCCTCGAGCTCGACGACCTGCGGCACCGCGTGCAGCAGGTGCAGGAGAGCGAGGTCGCGGAGCGGGTGGGGCTGGCCCGCGAGCTGTTCGACCTTGCCGACTCGGTCCGCCCTGACGACCTGTCCTGGGCCGCCCGGGTGTCGGTGGGGTTGGACCGGCTGGTCGAGGACCACGCCCTGGACACGCTCTCCTACTACCACCGCGGGCTCGACGGCGAGCTGCATGAACGGCTCGGAGCCGGACTCATCCTCGGGGCGTCGCTGCTGACCGCGCGCGGCATCCCGGCCACCGGGGAGTACGAGCTGCGCACGACGGTGGCCCAGCTGATCACCGAGGTGGCCGGTGGCGGTGGCTCCTTCACCGAGATCCAGGCCCTCGACTTCGAGGCCGGGGTGGTCGAGATGGGTCATGACGGGCCGGCGCACCTGTCGCTGTCGTCGCGGCGGCCGTTGTTGCGCGGGCTGGGTGTCTACCACGGCAAGCGCGGGCAGGGGGTGTCGGTCGAGTTCGACGTCGCCTCCGGTCCGGTCACCCTGCTGGGACTGGGCCAGGACGCCGACGGCCGACTGCTGCTCACCGCCTCTGAGGGCGTCGTGGTCGACGGCCCGCACCTGCAGATCGGCAACACCACCAGCCGCGTCGACTTCGGCCGCGACCCTGGCGAGTGGGTCGACGACTGGGCCGCCTCCGGTGTCGGTCACCACTGGGCGCTGACCGGTGGCCACGGTGCCGCCACCTACCGGGCGGTGGCTGACCTCCTCGAGGTGCCGCTCACCGTCGTGTAGCCGGCGGCGACGCTCGCCCGCCGTCCGCGGCGGCCGGCGGCCTCAGCCCGCCGAGGACGGCGCGGTCTCCCCGGCCGAGGCGCTGCTGTCCAGCAGCCAGGCCCACCCGGCCTCCACGGCGTGCCCGACGGCCCCACGCAGCACGGTGTCCTCGCGGAAGGGGGAGAGCAGGCAGTCGACGTCGACGGCGCCGTGGGCGGCCAGCCGCTCGCGCAGGACGGCGGCCAGGGTCGGGCCGGAGCGGGCGATCGCGCCGGAGAGGGTGACCACGCCGACGTCGAGGCCCAGGCACAGCGGGGCCACGGCGGCGGCCAGCGGGTCGACCGCCCG
>NZ_QPKK01000289.1 GCF_003344635.1 Desertihabitans aurantiacus | reverse complement strand
GGTGGGGGTCATGGGTCGTCCTCGGGGGGTGGGGGTGGTGCTCCGGACGGGCAGCCCGGAGGCGCTCTCCCGTTCTCCCAGTGCCAGGCGGACCCCGGGTGACGACCGGGGGAACACCGGGCCACGCCTCGGCGTCGACTGCTCAGGCGACCGTGCGGTCGGCCAGCGCGTCGGCGTCCCAGCTGATCCCCAGGCCGGGGACGTCGGGGGCGAGCGCGCGGCCGTCGCGGACCTCCAGCTCGGTGCGGGTGACCGCGCGCAGCTGGGGGATGTGCTCGACGTATCGGCCGTTGGGGACGGCGGCCACCAGGCTGACGTGCAGCTCCATCAGGAAGTGCGGGCAGACCGCCACGTTGAACGCCTCGGCGAGGTGGGCGACCTTGAGCCAGGGGGTGATCCCGCCGACCCGGGCGACGTCGACCTGGACGATGCCGGCCGCGCCGCGCTGCAGGTACTCGGCGAACTGGGCAGGCGAGTACATCGACTCACCGACCGCCACCGGGACGGGTGTGGAGCGGGCCAGCCGGACGTGGCCGCTGACGTCGTCGGCCGGCAGCGGCTCCTCGAACCAGCTGAGGTCGGCCGGCGCCCAGGCGTGCGCGCGGCGGATCGCCTCGGCCGCGGTCATCGACTGGTTGGCGTCGACCATCAGGTCGAGGTCGGGCCCGACGGCCTCGCGGACGGCCATCAGCCGCTCGAGGTCCTCGTGCAGCCGCGGCTTGCCCACCTTGAGCTTGACCCCGCCCCAGCCGGCCCGCTGCGAGGCCAGCGCCCCGGCCACCAGCTCGTCGGTGGACAGGTGCAGCCAGCCACCCTCGGTGTCGTAGAGCGGCACCTCACGGCGGAACCCGCCGGCCACCTGCCACAGCGGCTCACCGGCCCGCAGGCAGCGCAGGTCCCACAGGGCGGTGTCGACCGCGGCCAGCGCGAGGGAGGTGATGGCGCCGGTGGTGGTGGCCCGGGTGGAGGCGAACAGGTCGTGCCACAGGTGCTCGACCCGCTCCGCGCGCTGGCCCGGCAGCCGGGGCAGCAGGTGCTCGGTGAGCATCGACAGCACGGCCCGGCCGCCGGTGCCGATGGTGTAGGAGTAGCCGGTGCCCGTCAGGCCGTCGTCGGTGTCGACCTCGACCAGCAGCGTCTCCTGCTTGAGGAAGGCCTGCACGGCGTCGGTGCGGACGGTCTCGACCTCGAGGTCGACCAGGCGGGCCCGAGCAGCGGTGATCGTGGCCATCGGCGGGGTCCTCAGATCGGCAGGCGGCGGAAGACCACCCGGGGGATGTGGCGCAGCACCATCATGACGAAGCGGAACGCGCCCGGCACCCAGACCAGCTCCTTGCCGGCGCGGACGGCCGCGACCGTCTGCTCGGCCACCTGCTCGGGGGTGACCGCGAGCGGGGCGGCGTCCATGCCGGCGGTCATCTTGGAGCGGACGAAGCCCGGACGGACGACCAGCACCTTGATCCCGTGCGGGGCGAGCGCCTCGCCGAGGCCGAGGTAGAAGCCGTCGAAGCCGGCCTTGGTGGAGCCGTAGACGAAGTTGGAGCGGCGCACCCGCTCCCCGGCGACCGAGGACAGCGCCACGACCTGGCCGTGGCCCTGGCGGCGCAGCGCGTCGGCGAGCAGGACGCCGGTGTGCACCGGGGCGGTGAAGTTGACCTCGGCCAGCTCCAGCGCGTGGTCGGCGTCGGTCCAGGCCCGCTCGGCCTCGCCGAGCAGCCCGAAGGCGACCACCGTGATGTCGATGTCGCCGCCGGCGAAGGCCTGCTCGATGGTGGCGGCGTGCGTCTCGGGCCGGCGGGCCTCGAAGTCGACGGTCTCCACGGGGAAGCCCTCCGCGCGCAGGCCCTCGGCCGCGGCGTCGCGCCGCTCACCGGGCCGGGCAGCCAGCACCACCCGCGGGCGGGCCCCCTCCGGCTGGTGCTCAGGGGCGTAGCGGCGCACGATCGCGAGCGCGATGTCGGAGGTGCCGCCGAGCAGCAGCACCGACTGGGGGTTGCCCAGGGCGTCCATGGATCTCCTCGGGTGGGCCCGGCTCACAGGCCGAGACGTCGGGACAGGTCGGAGGCGAAGCGGTGGTCGGGGTCGACCCGGTCGCGGACGGCCCGGAAGTCGTCCAGCCGCGGGTACATCCGGGCGAAGGTGGCCGCGTCCATCCGCGAGTCCTTGGCCAGGTAGAGCCGGCCGCCGGCGCCGAGCACGATCTCGTCCAGCCGCCGGCACAGCCGGTCCAGGCTGTCGCTGATCGGGATGTCGACGGTGAGCGTCCAGCCGGGCATGGGGAACGACAGCGGGGAGTCGTTGCCGGGGCCGAACCGCTTGAGCACGTTGAGGCAGGACACGTGCCCGGACTCCGCGATCAGCACCACGGCCTGCCGGAAGGCCTCCTCGGCCTCGAACGGCACCACGAACTGGTACTGCAGGAAGCCGCCCGGCCCGTACACCCGGTTCCACTCCGCGACGATGTCGAGGGGGTGGAAGAACTGGGTGATGTTCTGGATCTCCCCGACCCGGTGCCGGGGGGCCTTGCGGTACCAGAGCTCGCTGAAGGCCTTGGCGGTGAGCCGGTTGACCAGCCCGTTGGGGAACACCGCCGGGATGGTGCCGAGCTGCGGGGCGGTGAACTTCAGGGGGTCGCGGCGCAGCTTCTCTGGCAGCTCCTCGAGGCGGGCCTTGTTGCCCCGGGTGAGGACGGCCCGGCCGAGGCTGGCGCCGCGGGTGACGGCGTCGAACCAGGCGACGGAGTAGGTGTAGCCGTCGTCGCCGGTCTTCATCCGCTCCAGCAGGTCGTCCAGGTCGCGGGTCTGGTCGGTGTCGACGCTGAAGTAGGCCGAGGCGGTGCGCTGCATGGCGACCGTGGCGCGCAGCACCAGCCCGGTCAGCCCCATCCCGCCGACGGTGGCCCAGAACAGGTCGGCGTCCTCGCCGTCGGGGGTGAGGGTGCGGATCTCGCCGTCGGCCAGCAGCAGGTCCATGCTGCGCACGTGGTTGCCGAAGGAGCCCTGGGTGTGGTGGTTCTTGCCGTGGATGTCGGCCCCGATCGCCCCGCCGATGGTGACCTGGCGGGTGCCGGGCAGCACCGGCACCCACAGCCCGAACGGCAGCGCCGCCTTCATCAGCGTGTCCAGGCTGACCCCGGCCTCGACGGTGACGGTGGGGTCGTCGCCCTCGGCGTCCACCGCGAGGATGCGGTCGAGCTGGGTGAGGTCGAGGTTGAGCCCGCCGGAGTTCTGGGCGGCGTCGCCGTAGCTGCGGCCCAGGCCGCGGGCGATCAGCCCGCGGCCGTCCGCGCGGCGGAGCGCCTCCTGCGCCTCCTCGACGGTGCGGACCGGCGCCAGCTCGGCGACGGTGCGCCGGGTGCGGCCCCAGCCGTAGAGGGTGGACTGGTTCATGCGGGGCTCCCTCCGTAGACGGCCAGACCGATGAGGACGACCCAGATCAGACCGAGCACCTGCAGCACCCGGTCCTTGAGCACGATGTCCTCCGGTTCGCCGGCCTGGCCGGTGTCGACCTCCATCGCGTACTGCAGCATCGCCAGGGTGAACGGGGCGATCGAGATGGCGGCCCAGTTGATCCCCCAGGCGCCGCCGGCGCGCTCCTCGAAGGCCCACAGGCTGTAGCTGACGACCACCATGACGGCGGCCAGCATCCAGGAGAAGCGCAGGTAGCTCTCGGAGTAGCGCTCCAGCGACTTGCGGGTGCCGGCCTCGACGCCGAGGGCGACGAACTCGGAGTAGCGCTTGCCGGCGACCATGAACAGCGAGCCGAAGGAGGCCACCAGCAGGAACCACTGGCTCAGCTCGATGTCACCGGCCGCCCCGCCGGCGATGGCGCGCAGCAGGAAGCCCGAGGAGACCATGGCCAGGTCGATGATCGGCATGTGCTTGAGGAACATCGAGTACACGACCTGCAGCACCAGGTACACCGTCACGGTGATCCCCAGCGGCACCGCGGTGGCGTAGGCGACGGCGAAGCCGACCAGTCCGCTCACCACGGCCAGCACCCACGCGGCCGGCACCGACAGCTCGCCGGCGGCGATCGGGCGGAACCGCTTCTTCGGGTGCAGCCGGTCCTCGGCCACGTCGTGGATGTCGTTGATGAGGTAGACGCAGGCGCTGACCAGGCAGAAGGCGACGAAGGCCAGCGCCGCCTTGCCCAGCACGACCGGGTCGAGCAGCTCGCCGCTGGCCAGCGGGGCGGTGAACACCAGGATGTTCTTGGTCCACTGGCGCGGACGCATGGCCCGCACGGCGGCGGGTAGCCGGTGCTTGCGCGGCGCCTCGTCGACGTCGGGGTTGAGGTCGTTCTCCAACGGCTCGGGAGCCGACCCGGCGGCCGCGGGGGAGGACTGTGGTTCGCTGGTCATCGCCGGGCAGCCTACCCACTAGTCTGCGTCGGTGATGTCTTCCGCGGGCCGGTCGGGTGCGGCCGTGCTGGGCGGTGTGCTGCTGTCGGCGGCGCTGCTCGCCGGGTGCTCCGCCG
>NZ_QPKK01000288.1 GCF_003344635.1 Desertihabitans aurantiacus | reverse complement strand
GGCGAGGACCACCGTGTCCGCCGCCTCGCTCCGGCCGTCGGCGTCCGTCACGACGAACCCGTCGCCGCCGCGCTCGACCGCGACCACCGGGACGCCGTGGCGGCGCTGGACGCCGTGGCCCTCCCACCAGCCGTCGGGCTGCAGCTCGACCGGGGTCGCGGGGTCGGCGAGGTAGCCCTTGCTCAGCGGCGGACGGTCCTCGCCGGGGTGGGCGGCAGCCTCCCAGGCGGTGATCGAGGCGGTCGAGCCGCCGGCCCGCAGCGCCGTGACCAGCCCGACCGCCGCCAGCCCCGAGCCGACGACGACCAGCCGGTCGCTCACGGGGCGGGCGCCTCGGCCGGCTCGCCGGGGAAGAGGTAGACGTCCTCGCCGCGCACCTCGACGCGGTGGGTGCGCACCGGCTGGGTGGCGGGCAGGCTGAGCGGCCGGCCGGTGGTGAAGGAGAACCGGGCGGCGTGCAGGGGGCACTCCACCGTGCAGTCCTCGATCCAGCCCTCGGCCAGCGAGGCCTCCTCGTGGGAGCAGGTGTCGTCGAGGGCGTAGAAGGTGCCGTCCTCGTCGCGGAACAGCGCGATGTCGTCACCGGTGCCGACGACGGCGGCGTCGACCACCTTCGCCTCGGCCGGGGCCAGCTCGTCCACCGTGGCCACCTTGATGCCCTCGCTCACCGCACCTCCTCCTGGCCGGCGCTACGACGGGTGCGGGAGTCAGCTGGCGAGGCCATCGATGCGGCTGACCTCCTCCGGGGTGAGCTCGATCCGCGCGCCGGCGGCGTTGGACTCGATCCGCTCGCGGCGGGAGGACTTGGGGATGACCACGAACTGGTGGGCGATGTGCCAGGCCACGACGACCTGCGCCGGCGTCGCGTCGTGGGCCTCGGCGACCTCACGCAGGGTCGGGTCGTCGAGGTCGGAGGCCTTGAACGGGCTGTAGCCCTCGAGCACCACGCCGCGCTCGGACAGGCCGGCGACGGTGGCGGCGTCGTAGATCGAGGGGCTCCAGCGGATCTGGTTGACCGCGGGCGTGACGCCGGTGGCTCGGGTCAGCTCGTCGATCTGCTCCAGCGAGTAGTTGCTCACCCCGATCCGGGTGGCCAGGCCGTCGGACTGGGCGCGGACCACCTCGGCCCAGACCTCCGGCGAGGCCTGCTTGTTCGGCGGCCAGTGCACCAGCCAGAGGTCGACGGAGTCCAGGCCGAGCTTGGCCAGGCTCTCCTCGATGGTCTGGCGCTCCCGGCCGGCGTTCTCCGGGGGCAGCTTGGTGGTGACGAAGACCTCGTCCCGGGCCAGCCCGGAGGCGGCCAGGGCCCGGCCGATGCCGGCTTCGTTGCCGTAGCCGGTCGCGGTGTCGATGTGGCGGTAGCCGAGCTCGAGGGCGGTACCGGTCACCTCGGCGGCGTCCGCGTCGCTGATCTGCCAGGTGCCGAAGCCCAGCAGCGGCATGCGGTGCCCGTCGAGGTCGACCGCCGGTTCGGCGTAGGAGCTGCTCGTCATGGGCCCCAGTCAACCCGATGGGTCGCGGCGGTCCTCACCCAGCCCCGGGAAGCGGCCGCAGACGCGAGCAGGCCCGGACGTCGTCGACGTCCGGGCCTGCTCGGTCAGGCGGAGCGGATTCAGAGCCTGGCGGCGCCGGCCTTCTCGGCCTCGACCTCGGCCGCACCGGTGCGCTCCTCGAACTTCTTCTGCAGCGCGTCGGCCCGGGTCTCCGGGGCCTCGGCGACAGCCATCCGCTGGGCGGCGGCCTCCGGGGCGGACTCCTCGAAGTCGCCACGCACCTCGCCGCGGACGACGTTGTTCTCACCGACGGTGGCGACGGGGTCGTTGCCGTTGAGGGCCACGTTGCCGTTGACGATGTTGTTGTCCACGGTCACGCCGCCGGTGTTGCCGCTGGCGGTGACGTTGGCGCCCCAGTAGCTGGTGCCCTCGCAGGAGGTCTCCGGGCCGTCGCTGCCGAGCTGGACCGGACCGGCGTTGTCGGCGAACAGCGCGCGACCCTGGACGACCACGGCGCAGTTGATGCTGCCGAGCTCGTTGCCACGGACGGTGACGGTGCCGTCGACCCAGGTCTCGTACAGGTCGGTGTAGTAGGAGCCGTTGGAGTTCACGTTGCCGGCCACGTCGGAGGTCTCGAGCAGCACCTCGCCGCCGTTGGAGACGACGTTGCCACCGACGGTGGTGTCGGCGGTGAGGATCGAGCCACCGGCGATCTCATCGGTGCCGCGGGTCACCAGGTTGCCGGCGATCTCGGTGCCGTCGAGGTAGGTGCCGAAGGCGGTCCGCAGGTTCAGCTGGCCGGCGACCTCGGAGTCGGTCAGCTCGGCGTAGCTGTTCTCCTGGCCGATGACGTCACCCTCGACGGTGATGTCGGTGGCGACCAGGTCGGCACCGTTGGCCACGCGCACGTCGCCCTGGATGGTGGTGCCGGTCAGCGTGCAGGCCCGGCCGGCGGGGATGACCAGGTCACCCGGGACGGTGACGGCACCGGCCTCGCCGACGCAGCGGCTGACGATGTCGGCGCTCGCGGGGGCAGCCCAGATCAAGCTGGAACCAGCCACGACACCGGCTGCCGCCGCGAGGGCGAACAACTTCTTCTTCATGCTTCCTCCATGCATTGGGACAGGGACGTGTCGCCACGTCGAGAAGTTCTTCGCGGCTCGAGCCATGGACCCCGACAGCTCTCCACCTGACGACGTGTGGGGGTGTTGCCCACGCTTTGAGAACGTATGGGTCTAGACGGCTGGGGGTCAATGCCTCTCAGCCGATCCTTTGGAACGTGCGCGAGAGTCCGACTGCCCGTCGACGGCGTGTGAACCACTCGCAAGGTGGGGTTCACCTGACGCGCCGGGCGCGGCCGGCTGGACGGGGTCAGCCCCGGACCGCCTCGTACCGGGCCAGCGCCTCGGCCCGCTCGGCGGCGTGGTCGACCACCCGCTCGGGGTAGCCGTGCGCGGCACCGTCGGACGCCGTCCACGGCTCGTGCACCGCCGCGCCCTCGAGGTGGCGCAGCTCGGGCACCCAGCGCCGGACGTAGTCCCCCTGGGGGTCGAACCGGCGGGCCTGGGTGACGGGGTTGAAGATGCGGAAGTAGGGCGAGGGGTCGGTGCCGGTGCCGGCGACCCACTGCCAGTTGTGGTTGTTGGAGGAGAGGTCTCCGTCGCGCAGGTGGTCCATGAAGTGCCGGGCGCCGTAGGGCCACCAGATGTGCAGGTCCTTGGTGAGGAAGCTGGCGGTGACCATCCGCACCCGGTTGTGCATCCACCCCACCGCGGTCAGCTGGCGCATGCCGGCGTCCACCAGCGGGAACCCGGTGCGTCCGGCGCGCCAGGCGTCGAAGGTGGCGTCCGGCTCGTCGTAGCGCATGCCGCGCAGGGCGGGACGGAGGTCCTGCCAGGCCGAGCGCGGGTGGTGCCACAGCACGTCGGCGTAGAAGTCGCGCCAGGCCAGCTCGCCGGCGAACTTCTCCGCCCCCTTCGCCGCCCGGCTGCGGGCGTCGATGCCGGTCAGCCCGTCGAGGACGGTGCGCGGGTGCACGGTGCCGTACTTGAGGTGCATCGACAGCTCCGACGTCCGGTTGAGGTCGGGCCGGTCGCGGTGCTCGGCGTAGTCGGCCAGGCCGTCGTCGAGGAAGGCCCTCAGCCGCTCCTGGGCCGCCTGCTCGCTGCAGACCGGCAGCTCGGGGGCGTCCTCGACGCCGGCGAGGGGGCTGGGCGGCAGCTCCTCGCTGTCGACGCGGCGGCTCCAGCGCACCCGCGGTGTGGCCGCCGGCGGGGGCCAGCCGTGCTCCCGCCAGGCCCGGGCGAACGGGCTGTACACCTGGAACGGGTCGCCGCCGGCGTTGCGGAGGCGGCCGGGGGTGACGGCGTACGGGCTGCCGGTGGTGACCAGCGGGACGTCCAGCGCGGCCTCGACGGTGCGGTCGCGGCGGCGTCCGAACGGGGTGGTCTCCCCGGTGACGTGCACCGCCTCCGCGCCGATCTCGGCGACCAGGTCGGGCAGCACGGTGGCGGGGTCGCCGGTGCGGACCACCAGCGCGCCGTCGGTGGCGCGGCGCAGGGCGTCCAGCGCCTGCAGCAGGCAGGAGGTGCGGACCGGGCCGGCGGTGGCCAGCAGCCGCGGGTCGAGCACGAAGACGGGCAGCACCGCGCCCGAGCCGGCAGCCACCGCCAGCGCCGGGTGGTCGGACAGGCGCAGGTCGCGGCGGAACCACATCAGCGAGGTGCTCACAGCTGCGAACCTACGCCGCGGGTACCGCGGCCGATCTCGTAGCACCGGATCAGGCCGGGCACAGCAGACGCACAGGATGCGCGCGTGTGCTGTGGTCATGACCTCCTCCGAGCAGAACCCGCACCACCTCCAGCCGGGCCCGTCGGACGACGCGCCGCCGCTGTTCACCGCTCCTGTCGGTTCCTCCGGTCGGTCCGGGTCGGCACAGCCCGGGCAGTCCGCCCCGTCGGCCGAGCCCTCGTCCGCCCCGTCGGCCCAGCACGCCCCGTCGGCGTCTGCGGCG
>NZ_QPKK01000287.1 GCF_003344635.1 Desertihabitans aurantiacus | reverse complement strand
GGCGGCGCCGCACCCGGCGCACCGTCCAGGCCAGCGCGGCGGCGGTGAGCACCACCACGGCGCCGTAGACCCACCAGCGGGCGCCCGGGTCGACCTCGGCCGCGCGCAGCAGGGTGCGGGAGTTGGTCAGCACGATGACGCCGCCCACCAGGACGCCGAGCAGGTGGGCCGGGGCGTAGCGCACCAGCACCGCGGCGATCGGCGCGGCGACCACGCCGCCGACGAGCAGGGCCAGCGCGATCCCCCAGTCGATGCCGGCCGCGCCCAGGCCGAGCAGGAAGCCGACGCTGGCGGCCACGCTGACCGCGAACTCCGAGGTGTCGATCGAGCCGACCACCTTGCGCGGCTCGAGCCGGCCGTCGGCCAGCAGCGCCGGCGTGCCGACCGGGCCCCAGCCCCCGCCGCCGGTGGCGTCGACGAACCCGGCGAACAGGCCGAGCGGGCCCAGCGTCCGGATGGTCGGGTTGCCCTTGAGCCGCGGGGTGAAGCCGACCACGAAGCGGATGAGGATGTAGAGCCCCAGCAGCAGCAGGATGACGCCCATCACCGGAGCGGCGACCTCGGTGGAGAGCCGGCTCAGCACGGTGGCCCCGAGGAAGGCACCGAGCGCCCCCGGTCCGGCGATCCGGGCGACCACCCGCCAGTCGACGTTGCGCAGCCGCCAGTGGCTCACGCCGGAGACGGCGGTGGTGACGATCTCGGAGAAGTGCACGGAGGCGGAGGCGGCGGCCGGGGTCAGCCCGGCGACGGCGACGAGCAGGGTCGAGGAGGTGACGCCGTAGGCCATGCCCAGGCTGCCGTCGACCAGCTGGGCGGCGAAGCCGACCAGGGCCAGGATGATGAGCTTGCGCACGGGGGATGTCCTCTCGTCCTACCTATCCCGGTGTCGTACTAGGGAATGCCGGAACAGTAGGTGCGCATTCCCCCGATGGCGAGGTTCGTCTCAGGGGTCGGACGGGTCAGCTGGTGCGCCGGCTGGGACGCGCCCACGCCGCGGGCTCGGCCACCAGCGTCCGCACCATCTCCGGCATCTCGCCGCTGGCGACGTGGGCCAGGGTGACCGACTCCAGGATCGCCCGCTCCGAGGCGCGCAGCGCGATCCAGACCTGCTGCAGCGGGGCGGCCGCACCGGAGTACTCCAGCTCCTCGGGCCGGTTGCCGCGGACGTTGGCCAGCTCGCCCTCCAGTGCGCGGATGACGTCGGCGACCGAGATCTCCTCGGCGGGCCGGGCCAGCCGGAACCCGCCGACCGGACCCCGCTGGCTGCGCAGCAGCTGGCCACGGCGCAGCTCGCCGAGGATGCTCTCCAGGTACTTGGCCGGGATGCCCTGGGCCGCCGACAGCTGCTCGACGTTGCGCGGGCCCTGCGCCACCGCCAGCTCGCTCACCGCCCGCAGGGCGTAGTCGACGCGTGCCGACAGCTTCACCGCCTACTCACCGCCCTCCCCTAGCCGATCGGGACCAGCACCAGCGTGTGCCGGGCCGCTCCGTGCACCGCCGCGGTGCCGTGCCTGAAGGTCATCATCTCATCGCGGGCCCACAGCTCGGTCTGGTCGACGTAGTGCTCGGCGAAGGCGTGCCCCGACACCCCGGTCTGGTTGACCCAGCGGGAGGCGTCCAGGTCGCCGAGGTCGACCAGCATCCGCATGGTCGGACCGCTGACCGGCACGAAGTCGCCGCGCCGAGGGCTCCAGCTGGTGGCGTCGACGACGTTCGCGGTGCCGTCCAGGCCGGGGCCGGCGCGGTTGAACAGTGCCTCCACCGGGTCGATCCCGCTGGCGCCGAGGGTCTGGTGCTGCAGCTCCAGGCGGTGCAGCCGGCCCCACTCCCAGCGGGCGGGATCGCGGCTGATCAGCGCGGTGATCTGCTTGCGGGCGGCCAGGTTGGCCTGGGCCAGCACGTCGTCGCGCCGTTCCACCTCCGGCGTGCGCACGTCGTCCCACCAGGGGTTGTCGGGGTCGTCGACCAGCTCGGCCAGCACGGCCATCCACCGCCCGCCGGCGTCGGGCTGCAGGTCGGGCGGCAGCTCGTCGGCGAAGGTCAGCCGCAGCACCTCACGCAGCACCACGTGGAACCAGGCCGCACCGGCGGAGTCGGCCTCGGCGCGCCGGTCCCAGCGCTCCAGCACCCGCTGCCCGTCGGCCACCCACGGCTCGAGCGGGGCCACCTGCACCAGCGGCGGGACGAGCGCGTCGGCGTAGCGGACCCGGGTGTCGTAGAACAGCGCCTCGGCCTCGTCGGGGCTGACCGTCTCCCCTCCGGCGCTCAGCTCGGCCAGCCGGTCGCGCAGCTGCTGGCTGCGCCAGCCCTGGGCCGGCTGGGTGTGCAGGTCCTCGGCCCGGTCGGTGCCGATGACGGCCTGGTTGGCGCTGACGAGCATCCCGTCGGAGGGGTTGCGGCTCCACGGCAGCTGCTCGAAGGGCACCAGCCCGCGCCAGGCGGCCCCGGGCTCCCAGCCGAGCGCGGGCAGGTGGCCCGGACGGCCGCCCCGGTCGGGGACCGCCCCGGGCAGCTGGTAGCCGATGGTGCCCGCGACGTCGGCGTAGAGGACGTTCTGGGAGGGGGCGCCGAGCAGGGACAGGGCGCTGCGGAACTGGTCGAAGTCCTGGGCGGTGTTGAGCTGCAGCAGCGCGTCCATGCTCCGGCCCGGACGCAGCGCGGTCGACTGCAGCGCGACCGCGTGCTCGACCCCGTCCTCCGGCGGCGGGGCGCCGGTGCGGCCCGCCTCGGCGAGGTCGGCGTCCACGTCGGAGAGCAGCGGTCCCAGCTCGCTGCTGCGCACCACGAGCGGGCGCGGCTCCTCCTCCCCGCGCACCCGCAGCAGCTCGGTGCGGGTCTGCAGCGGCTCCCAGCGGTCGCCGCGGTCGACGGTGCCGTCGGCGCGGACCCGCTCGACCACCAGGTCCTCGGTGTCGACGTAGGGGGTGGTGAACCCCCAGGCGATCGACTGGTTGTGCCCGATCACCACCCCCGGCACGCCGGCGAAGGAGAAGCCGGAGACGTCCAGCGGGCAGCGCTCGTCCACGGTGCGGCAGTGCAGGCCGATCTGGTGGAACACCGACGGCACCGACACGGCCAGGTGCGGGTCGTTGGCCAGCAGCGGCACCCCGCTGTCGGTGTGCTCCCCCGACAGCACCCAGGCGTTGGAGCCGATCGCCCCGCTGTCCCCGCCCAGCACCGCCGGCAGCGTGGCGACGGCCGCACCGGCCCGGGCCAGGGCGTCCTCGGCCCCGGCGGGCAGCGCGGCGGCGGCCGGCACCAGACCGTCCTCCCCGGTCGTCTCCCTGGTGAGCACCGGGCGGTGGGTCTCGAGGTCGGCCGCCGGGTACAGCTCAGCGGTCCGCTCGGGGCCGACCAGCGCGGTCAGGCGTGCGCGCTCGAGCTCCTCGGTGCGTCCGTCGGAGAGCTGCCAGGCCATCGCCTTGAGCCAGGACAGCGAGTCGACCGGCTGCCACGGCTCCGGCGTCGGCAGCGGACCGGTCAGCCCGAGCACGGTGTACTCCAGGGCCAGCTCCTCGCGGCTGCGCGAGCTGAGGTAGGCGTTCACCCCGGCGGCGTGGGCCTGCAGCTGGCGGCGGGCGTCGGTGGACAGCATCGCCAGCTCCTGCTCGGCGACGCGGCGCCAGCCCAGCGTGCGCACCACCGCGTCGGTCTCCAGCTGGGATTCGCCGAACAGCTCGCTCAGCCGGCCGGCGGTGATGTGGCGGCGGACGTCCATCTCGAAGAAGCGGTCCTGGGCCTGCACGTAGCCCTGGGCGGCGTGGAGGTCCTCGACGTTGTCGCCGTACAGGTGCGGGACGCCGGCCTCGTCGCGGACCACCTCCACCGGTGCCCGCAACCCCGGCACCACCACCTCGCCGTCGGTCTGCGGGAACGGCGCCCGCACCCGCACCACCGCGAAGCTGGACAGCGCCCCGACCAGCAGCAGGAGGACGAAGGCGCCGAAGAGGGTGAGTCGGATGGCACGAGACACCCGGTCACCCTACGAGCACGCGGGCGGGACGGAGCACATCGGCGGCGGGGGTATCATCGCCTCGATTTCCCCCCTCCCCGGAGTGAGACGAGACCGATGCCGACCTACCAGTACCGTTGCCAGCACTGCCAGCAGGAGCTCGAGGTGGTGCAGAAGTTCACCGACTCGGCGCTGACCGTGTGCCCGCACTGCGACGGCGAGCTGCGCAAGATCTACAACGCGGTCGGTGTGGTGTTCAAGGGTTCGGGCTTCTACAAGACCGACAGCCGGGCCGGTGAGAAGAAGAGCTCCACGAGCGACTCGGGCTCCTCCTCGTCGTCCTCCGGTGACTCGGGCAGCTCCTCCAACGGGTCGTCGGGCAACGGCTCGACCGCCAAGACCCCGGCCGGCAGCACCAGCACCGCCTCCTGAGCCCGCCCCGCGCGGGGGCCCGCCGTCGTCCACAGGGCGCGGCACCGACCGCTGGCCTGTGGACGACGCAGCAGCCCTGCCGCGCGGTGCCCATCTCGGGGGCATGGCTGCACCGACCCTGAGCTCGCTGCGGCGGGCCGTCTCCTGGCACCGCCGT
>NZ_QPKK01000286.1 GCF_003344635.1 Desertihabitans aurantiacus | reverse complement strand
CGCCGTGGACGCCGAGGACGTCCAGCCCGAGCCGGCGCGAGCGGGGCGCGGGCGTACGCGGACGCCGCTCGTCCAGCCGTCGCAGCCGCAGCTCGGCCTCGGCCGCGGCGACGGTCGCGCGCACCAGCGACAGGCTCTGCGCGCCGACCACCTCGGGCCCGCCGGTGAGGTCGACGGCCCCGATCACCCGGCCGGTGTCGGGGTCGTGGATCGGTGCGGCCGAGCAGCTCCAGGAGGTGACCGGTCGGCTGAGGTGCTCGGGGCCGAAGATCTGCACCGGGGCGTCCAGGGCCAGTGCGGTGCCCGGGGCGTTGGTCCCGGCGCTGGTCTCCGACCAGTCCGCCCCCGGCAGGAAGTGCATCCGCTCCGCGGCCCTGGCCAGCTCGGGGGCGCCCTCCACCCACAGCAGCTGGCCGCAGGCGTCGCTGACCGCCACCAGCAGACCCGCGTCGACCGCGGCCTCGACCAGCAGCCGGCGCACCACCGGCATCACCGCGGCCAGCGGATGGCGCTCGCGGAGCTCGGCCAGGGTCGCCTCGTCCAGCCGGATGGTCGGCAGCGATCGCTCGGGGTCGATCCCGTGGCCGAGGCTGCGCCGCCAGGACTCCGCCACCACCGGGCGCACGGCGGGGTCGGCCGCCCCGGTGCTGAGGAACGTGTCGTGGGCACGGTGCAGCGAGGACGCCAGGTGCCGCAGATCGACACCGCGAGGCACCGCCACCTCGGAACCCATGCTGCGGAGTGTACGGAGCGCCCCGGTCCAGCGAGCACCGGTCCGGCTACCGTGGGCGCGGTGTGGATCGGCTGGATCGAGTTCGACCTGCTGCTCGGCGACGTGCACTCGCTCAAGGCCAAGCGCTCGGTGGTGCGGCCGCTGGTGGCCGAGCTGCGCCGGCGTTTCGAGCTGAGCGTGGCCGAGTCCGGCCACCTCGACCTGCACCGGCGGGCGGCCGTCGGGGCGAGCGCGGTGGCCGCCGACCCGGGTCACGTGCGCGACGTGCTGGACGCGGTCGAACGGGCCGTCGCGGCGCGTCCCGAGGTGGACCTGCTGTCGGCCCGCCGGGGCCTGCACTCCAGCGATGACTAGGGTCGGGAAGCCTTGCCTACGCCTTCTCAGTCTTCCCTGACCGGGGGGTGGGCGTCCTAGCGTGAGCCGCAGGACGACACCGACCGACCCGAAGGGAGAGCCATGACCGTCACCGAGCTTCCCACCGTGCACGACTGCACCGTCACCGGCTGCTCGTACAACCACGACACCGAGTGCCACGCGGGTGCCATCAACGTCACCGGCTCCCACGCCGGCTGCGCCACCTTCATCGAGCTCGGTCAGCACGGCGAGCTCACGCGCAACGTCGCCTTCGTCGGCGCCTGCCACCGCAGCGACTGCGTCCACAACGAGGGCCTGGAGTGCCACGCCGAGTTCATCCGCGTGGGCGCCAAGGAGGAGCCGGCCGACTGCCTCACCTACCAGGCCCGCTGAGCCTGGCCGGGCTGAGCCCGCCGCCACCCGACCCGCGGTCGCGGCGGGCCCGGCGCAGTAGCGTGCGGGCGTGCTGACCCCGCTGCAGCTGGCCCTCGACCTGGGCGGCGTCTTCGTGTTCGGGCTGTCGGGGGCGCTGGTCGGCGTCCGCAACCGGCTCGACGTGCTGGGCATCCTGGTGCTGGCCGGGCTCACCGGGCTCGGCGGCGGGGTGGTCCGCGACGTCCTCATCGGCTCGGTGCCGCCGTCGAACCTGGCCGACTGGCGCTACCTGCTGGTCCCGGCGGTCGCCGGGCTCATCGCCTTCCGCTTCCACCCCCGGCTCAGCCGGATCGAGCGCCACATCAACTGGTTCGACGCCCTCGGTCTCGGGCTGTTCTGCGTCACCGGCGCGGCGAAGGCGCTGCAGTTCGGGCTCAACCCGGTGGCCGCCGCGGTGCTCGGCGTGCTCACCGCCGTCGGCGGCGGCATCCTGCGCGACGTGGTGGCCGGACGCACCCCGCTGGTGATCCGCAACGACGAGGTCTACGCGCTGGCCGCCCTGGCCGGCGCCGGCGTGGTCGTGGTCGCCTGGGAGACCGGCTGGTACGCCCCCTGGGTGGCGGTCGCCGGCGCCGCGGTCTGCATCGCGCTGCGCCTGCTGGCGATCCGCTACTCCTGGCGGGTGCCGCGGGCGCAGAACCCCGACTGAGGCCGGACGTCCCGGCCCCTGGCCCGACGCCCGGGCCGGCGCTACCGTGCTGCCGTGGCCGAGATCGTCGGGCGTGACCTCAGCGACTCGCGGTTCGAGCGGGTCGACCTCAGCCGGACCCGGTTCCGGTCGATCGACCTGGCCGGCACCCGCTTCCACGACGTCAACCTCTACCGCGCGGTGCTGCGCGCCGCCTGGCTGGTCGAGGTCGACATCACCGGCGAGATCCGCGACCTCACCATCAACGGCGTCGACGTCGGCCCGCTGGTCGAGGCCGAGCTCGACCGGCGCGACCCCGAGCGGGTGCTGATGCGCCCGACCGATCCCGACGGCTTCCGCCGCGCCTGGGACGTGGTCGAGCACCGCTGGGAGGAGACCGTGGCCCGGGCCCGGGAGCTGGCACCGGAGCAGCTGCACGTCTCGGTCGACGGCGAGTGGAGCTTCACCGAGACCCTGCGCCACCTGCTCTTCGCCACCGACGCCTGGGTGGGCCGGGCGGTGCTCGGCGATCCCGCCCCGTGGCACCCGCTCGACCTGCCCTGGGACGAGCTGTCCGACGGCCCGGGCGTGCCCCGCGACCGCGCCGCACGACCGTCGCTGGAGGAGGTTCTCGCACTGCGGCGGGAGCGGATGGCCACCGTGCGCCGCGTGCTGGACGAGCTCACCCCGGCACGCCTGGAGGAGAGCACCACCCCGGTCGACGGGCCGGGCTGGCCGCCGGCCGAGGCCTACCCGGTGCGGGAGTGCCTGCTGACGGTGCTCAACGAGGAGTGGGAGCACCGCCGCTACGCCGAACGCGACCTCGCGGTGCTGGAGCGGGGCGGACCCGCCCCGGCGGACGGCTAGGCCTCTCGTGGCCGACACCAGCACCGACGTCCTCGTGGTCGGCGCCGGCCCGACCGGGCTGATGCTCGCCGCCTGGCTGGCCCGACTCGGCGTCGACGCGGTGCTGGTGGACGACGGCGAGGGCCCGACCCAGGAGTCGCGGGCGGTCGTGGTGCAGGCCCGCTCGATGGAGCTCTACGCCCAGCTCGGCATGGTCGACGCCGTCCGCGACCGCGTCACCTGGGCGCGCCGGCTCCGTCCCGGGTGGGAGGACCGCCCGGCCCTCGGCGGCGCGCTGCCGGTGGCCGACATGATGCGCGGGCTGACGCCCTACCCGGGCGTCCACGTGCTGGAGCAGTCGGCCAACGAGCGGCTGCTGGGGGCGCGGCTCCGCGAGCTCGGCGGGCAGGTGACCTGGCGGCACCGGCTCACCGACCTGCACCACGACGCCGACGGCGTCACCGCCGAGCTGGACACCCCCACCGGCCGTCGCCGGCTGACTGCGCGCTGGGTGGTCGGCGCGGACGGCGCCCGCTCGGCGGTGCGGGGCCGGGCCGGGGTGGCGTTTCCCGGCCGCACCCACGAGCAGACCTTCTGGGTGGCCGACGCGCACGGCGTCGACGGGCTGGTCGACGCCACCATCACGGTGCGCGGCGGGCGGGACCGGTTCCTGCTCACCTTCCCGCTCGGGCCCGACCACCATCGTCTGATCGGCGTCGCCGAGGGCGAGGACGTCGACCTCGGGCGGACCCGGCAGCAGGTGGCCGAGCGGTTCGGGATCACGATGCCCGAGCCCACCTGGTTCGCGACCTACCGGCTCCACCACCGGGTCGCCGACCGCTTCCGCGCCGGCCGGGCGCTGCTGGCCGGGGACGCCGCGCACGTGCACTCCCCCGTCGGCGGGCAGGGCATGAACACCGGTCTGCAGGACGCCCACAACCTCGCCCTCGCGCTGGGCGACGTCCTCGCCGGGCACGCCGACGACGTCCGGCTGGACCGCTACCAGGCCGAACGGCGCCCGGTGGCCGAGCGGCTGGTCGGCACCACCGACCGGCTGTTCGCCACCGTCGTCGACCCCTCCCCGCGGGCCGTCGCCGCCCGGCGGGTGGTGTTCCCGGTGCTGGCCCCGCTGCTCGCGACCGTGGTGCCCCGGCTGCCGCTGTCTGGGCGGATGGCCGGCTACGTCGGCCAGCTGCGGATCCACTACTGGATGACCCCGGACGCCGAGCGCGAGGCGGGTGGGCGCCGCGGCCGGGTGGTCGGGCGCCGGCTGCCCTGGACCGGCGCCAACCACGACGTGCTGCGGGCGGGCGGCTGGCAGGTGCACGCCTACGGCCCCACCCTGCCTCAGCTGCCCGGGCTGCCCTCGCTGGTCCGCGTGGGCCACCGCTTCGACCCGCGCCCCGATCTCGGGCTGGACGCCGGACGGTGGCTGCTGGTGCGCCCCGACGGGTTCGTCGCCGCGGCCGCCGAGCCCGGGCGGGCGGCGTCCGTCTTCACCGACGTGCTGCGCGCCCAGGGCTACCGCGACGCGGCGCTGCGGCCCCACCCGGCACCC
>NZ_QPKK01000285.1 GCF_003344635.1 Desertihabitans aurantiacus | reverse complement strand
CCCGGCGACCAGCGCCGGGCCGTAGGGCATCGACGCCCCGCGACCCCGCAGCCGGCCGAGCACGGCCTGCAGCGCGCCGCCGGCGGTGCCCAGCAGCAGACCCAGCCACCACCCGTCCCAGCCCATCGAGCCGGCCGCCAGGCCGACCAGCGGTACCAGCCGGACGTCGCCGAAGCCGATGCTGCGGCCGCCGCCCCAGCGCCAGACCGCCCAGAACAGCGCGGTGGTGACCGCGGTGGCGAGCAGGGCGACCAGGATGTCGCCGACGGGCAACCTCGCCAGCAGCGCCACCGCCACCCCGACGCCGCCGACGGCCCAGCCCGCCCAGCACAGCTGGCGGGGGATCCAGGTGGTGGCGGCGTCGACCACGGCGCAGGCGGTGCCCGCCGACAGCAGCGCCCACCACAGCGGCGAAGCCGTCGGCGGCACCGCGAGCAGCACCACCACCGCGCCGACCAGGGCCACGACGCCGTGGATGAGCACGGTGCCCGGCCGGACCAGCGCGCGGTAGCCGGGACCGTCCTCCCCGGGCGGGGCCGCCGGCTCCGGCAACCGGAGCAGCACCAGCGGCAGCGCGACCACCCCGGCCGCCGCGAGCAGCACCGAGCCGGCCCGGAGGCAGGCGGTGAGCAGGTCCACGGGAGCTCCTGGATCGGCGCTGGGGTGCGGGTCAGGCGGCGTCGCGGAGGGTGCCGCGGGCGTCCTCGACGGCCGCGGCCAACAATGCCGTGCGGGCGGTGCAGAACAGCGCCGACCCGTCGAGCAGCGGCACGACCTCGGCCGGGCGGAGCTGCAGGCAGTGGGCGAGCTCGGCGGTGTCGAGGCCCTGGGCGTGCAGGCGGCGGAGCCGTCGGGTGGTGGTGGCGGCCTCGACGTGACGGCTGGCCAGCGCGGTCAACCGCGCCGGGGTGAGGGCCAGCAGCCTGGCCGCCGGCTCGGCCGGCAGCCGTCGCAGGGCGCGTCCGGGCTCGCCGGGACGTCCGCGCAGCAGGGCCCGCACCAGCCCCGGCTCGACCCCGGCGTGCAGGGCCAGGGCGCGCCACGGCAGCCCGGCGACGGTGAGCAGGTGCTTGACGTGGGCGCGGAAGGGGGCGGCGAGCACCCACCGGTGATCGGTCGTCAGGATCATGTCTCTCTCCTCGGGTCTTCACGGGAGAAGGCCCCGGGAGGAGGACGGACATGAGCCGCAGAGGGATGTGATCTACCTCACACGATCGAGGTGCTCGGACGTGACGACGCCCCCGCGACCTGGTCGCGGGGGCGTCGGGAGGTGCGTCAGCGCTGGGCCTTGGTGAAACCGGCCGCCTCGGCGGCGGTCTCGTCGGTGAACCAGACGTCGGCGATGGTGCGGTCGTACCCACCGGTGCCGGGGGTGTGGTACTTCATCGAGCGCTCGTTGCCCTTGATGGTGAAGCCCTCCGGCGGTTCGCTGCCGATGTAGGCGTTCGCACCGTACTTGGTGGCGCTGGCGCCCTGGTCGGGGTCGACCCGGTCGACCTTCTCGGCCACGGTGTCGGGCTCGGTGGGCTCGGTGCTCGCCTCCGCCACGGCCTCCTGGGCGGTGCCGGCGGGGCTGGTCGGGGCGTCGGAGGCCGTCGTGGCGCTGCTGGAGGGGCTCGCGGTGGTGGTCGTCGAGCCGGCGTAGGGGGCGCTGGGCTGGTAGGTCTCCCAGCCGGAGTCCTTCGGGCCGAAGAACTTCTTGAACAGCACGAAGGCCACCCCGCCGACGGCGGCGATGACCGCCAGGCGACGGAACCAGCGGCCCTTGCTCTTCTTCTTCTTCGGCAGCTCCAGCTCACCCTTGAGGGCGGCCACGGTGGCGGCCCCGCGGGAGGTTGCGGTCTGGGCCAGTTCGGTCTCGGCAGCGCGCTCGAGGAGCTCGCTCAGCCGGGGCAGCAGGTCGTCCTGCATCTTCTCCCGGGCGGTCTCCACCGCCGGGGAGACCTTCTCCAGGGCGTCGTTCAGCTTCGGGCCGAGGGTCTCGACGGCCTGGTGGGCCGCGACGGCGGAAGCCACCTTGGCCTGGTGGGCCAGCGGACCCACCTTCTCGCCCGCCATCTCGACGTAGGGAGCCAGCTGCTCCACGTAGTCGGCGACGGCCTTCTGAGCCTTCTCGGCGACGTCGGCTCCACGTTCTGCGGCCGTGTGAGATGTCTCTGCGGCGGCGCGCAAGACCTTGTTCTTGCGGGACACGTTTCCTCCGAGGGGTTGTCGATCACTCCACGCTGGAGTCCCGCCAGCCTAGCGGCGCGGTCGGGCCACCGGCCGGGACGGTCGGCGGGACGGCCGGGGCCTGCCGCGCCCGGGCCCGCCGGTCGGCGGGCCGTGACAGGATGGACCGCGTCCGAGCCGGCCGCGTGCCGGCGCAGCGAGTGAGAAAGGCAGCCGCGTGGGTCAGACCGCAACCCTGCACACCAACCACGGCGACATCGTCATCGACCTCTTCGACGACCACGCCCCGAAGACGGTGAAGAACTTCGTCGGGCTGGCGACGGGGACCCAGGAGTACCTGGACCCCGAGACCGAGCAGAAGACCACCGGCCGCTTCTACGACGGCCTCACCTTCCACCGGGTGATCGACGGCTTCATGATCCAGGGCGGCTGCCCGCTCGGCACCGGGACCGGCGGCCCGGGCTACACCTTCGCCGACGAGTTCCACCCCGACCTCAGCTTCTCCAAGCCCTACCTGCTGGCGATGGCCAACGCCGGGGCGGGCACCAACGGCTCGCAGTTCTTCATCACGGTCGGCCCGACCCCGCACCTCAACCGTCGCCACACCATCTTCGGCGAGGTCACCGACCCGGCCAGCCAGCAGGTGGTCGACGCGATCGCCACCGTGCCGACCGGCCGGATGGACCGTCCGGTGGAGCCGGTGGTCATCGAGTCGGTCGAGATCGCCTGAGCCGGGGTTGAGCCAGCCCGCCGGCGCGCGGCCGGAGCCCGGTCCCGCGCCCTGCTACCGACACCCCGACCGGCTGACCCGGATCTCCTGCCAGCGCTGCTCCCGCCCGATCTGCGGGGAGTGCATGGTGGAGGCCTCGGTCGGTTTCCAGTGCCCCGACGACGCCCGGCGCAGCGGCGGCGGGCGCCAGCCGCGGACCCGTACCGGTGCGCCCCTGCAGCTGGGTGGCCGGCCGTTGTCGCAGTACTCGGCCGCGGTGATCCTGGTGGGGATCAAGGTGGTGGTCGGGCTGGCCGACCTGGTCACCGGCGGGGCGGTGCAGGCCATGCTGGCCTCGGTCAACTTCCTGGTCGGGGCCGGTGAGGTGTGGCGACTGGTCACCCACGCCTTCACCTCGGGCTCCCTGCTGACGTTGGTGATCAACGCCCTCTTCCTGTTCTTCATCTGCCGCTCGATCGAGGCCGAGATCGGGCGCTGGCGGATCATCGCGGTGTACCTGCTGTCGGCGCTGGGTTCGGGTGCGGTGCTGTTCGCCTTCGGCACCCCGACCGGGGTGCTGGCCGGCGGGCTGACCGCGGTGCTGGGCCTGCTGGCCATGAACACCTCGCTCAAGCTCCGGCGTTCGGAGGACATCAAGCCCGACCTGGTCTTCCTCGCCATCCTGGTGGCGTTCAACCTCGTGATCGGCGGCTTCTCCCGCGACGCCCTGGGTGTGGTCAACCAGCTGCTCGGCATCCTCGGCGGGGTGGGATTCGGCTTCGCCGCCGGCTGGGTGCTGGGGCACGGTCCGCGCGAGGGCCGGACCCGCCGCCAGGTCGTCGGCCTCAGCGGACTGGCGGTGCTGGCTCTCGTGCTGGTGGGTGCGCGGCTGGCGCTGCAGCTGGCCTGAGCTGCGGCCGTCCCGTCCGGGCCGGGCGGGACGGTCAGCCGACCGGACGGTGCGGCACCGGCACCGGCGGGACGTCCGGTGGCTGGCTGAGCACCACGACCAGCACGCAGGCCACCACGGTGAGCACGACCAGCGCCCCGAGCAGCAGCACGGTGCGCGGGTGCAGCGGTGCGCGGCTCTCCGCGACGACGGCCGGGGCCGGGCTCTCGTCCACGATCACTCCGCGCCGAGGGAGAAGGCGGCCTCGAGGTCGTGGCTGGAGTAGGCCCGGAAGGCGATGTGGGTCTCGGTGCCGACGACACCCGGAACCTTGTTGAGCCGGTCGGCCACCACGGCGGCGATCTCGTCGTGGCTGCGCACGCGGACCAGGGCGATGAGGTCGATCGAACCGGTGACGGAGTACACCTCGGAGATGCCCGGCAGGGAGGCGATCTCCTCGGCCACCTCGGGGATCCGGCTGACGTCGGCCTGCACGAACACGATCGCGGTGATCATGGGGCGATCCTAGGGGAGAGGTCGGTCGGCACCATGTGCAGCGGCCAGCTCCAGTCGCCGTCCATCTCGATCAGCCGCACCCCGGGCTGCTCCATCCAGTCCGCCAGCCGCTCCACCTCCTCGGTCAGCGCGGCGGGTTCGGCCGCGGTGGGGGTGCGCACCGTCTCGGCGACGGCCACCGCCGAGCGGGCCACCGCCTGCGGCACCTCGCCCGGGACGGCCAGGGCCGCGGCCGCCAGCCGTCCCCAGCGCAGCACGTGGATCTCCCAGCCGGCCTCGGTGCGGCGGGCGGCCACCACCTGGCGGCAGCGGCTCAGGCT
>NZ_QPKK01000284.1 GCF_003344635.1 Desertihabitans aurantiacus | reverse complement strand
GCCGGCGTGCCGCCAGAGCGCGGCCGGCGGCGTCGTCGGGAGGACGTCCGGCACGGTCGGCGGGGCGTCCGCGGGACGGCGGCGGGTCTGCGCCCACCAGACGAGGGCGGCGAGCGCGGTGACCACCGCCCAGCAGCCCACCGCCCACCGCCAGCTGCCGGTCGCGGCGGCCAGCGGTGCGCTGAGCCCCGAGGCGACGGCGGCACAGCCGGTCATCACCGCCGTGTAGCCGCCGGTGGCCAGCGAGATCCGGTGTGCCCGGTCGCGCTTGACGATCGCGGGCAGCAGCACGTTGCCGACGGCGACGGCTGCGCCGATGCCGGCGGTACCGATCCACAGCCACCACACCCCGGGGGCCGAGCGCAGCACGGTCGCCAGCACCAGGGCGACCGCCGCCCACAGCACGGTGCGCTCCGCCCCGGCACGGCCCGACACCCGGTGGACGAGTGGCGAGACGACGGCGAAGCCGACCAGCGGCAGCGCCCCGAGCAGACCCAGCGCGAGCTCGTCCAGCCGGTAGTCCGCCCCGATCTGGTCCAGCACCGGGCCGACCGCGGTGATCGCCGAGCGCAGACCGGCCGCGACCAGCAGCACCGCCGCCAGCGAGACCACCCGGCCGGGAGCGGCGCCGGGCGCGGGGCCGACGGCATCGACCGCCGCCGGCACGGGTCCGGACCGCGTCATGGGCGGGTCCTCCTCTCGGACCGGCGGGGCCCCGGAGGCGCCACCGGTGGCTGGGACGAGCGGTCGGGACCCTACCCGAGGAGCCCGCCCCGGCCGGGTCACGTGCGCCGGAGCCCGACGGTGGCTAGCCTCTGCCTCGGTACCCGACCGAGAGAACGCGAGCATGACGAGCCCACTCGACTCGATCCCGCGCATCAGACGGCGACGCCCGGCCAGGAGGACGGCCACGTCGCTCCCGTCGGTGTCGGTCATCATCCCGGCCTACGACGAGGAGGCCGTGATCGCCCGGTGCGTCCTCGCCGCGGTGCGGCAGACGGTGCCGGCCCACGAGGTGATCGTCGTCGACAACCGCTCCACCGACGCCACCGCCGAGATCGTCACCCGGCTCGCCGCCGCCTACCCCGCCGCCGGCATCCGGCTGGTCCGCCAGGACGCCGCCCAGGGCCTCATCCCGACCCGCAACGCCGGTTTCGCCGCGGCGACCGGTGAGGTGCTGGGACGCATCGACGCCGACACCGTGCTGACCCCGGACTGGGTGCAGCGGGTGGCCGAGGCGATGACCGACCCGGGCGTCGCCGCCGTCACCGGCCCGGTGCGCTACTACGACGTCTCGCTCCTCGGCGTGCACCGCTTCTCCGACGACCTGGTGCGCCGGACGCTGCACGGGCTCGGCCCGCAGTACCCCTTCCTCTACGGCAGCAACATGGCGCTGCGGGCCACCGCCTGGGCGACCATCGAGCCCCATGTCTGCCTCGACCCCGACGACCTCATGCACGAGGACATCGACCTCGCGGTGCACCTCTACCAGGCCGGGTTGCGGGTGGCCTACGCCCCGGCGATGCGGGCCGGCGTCTCGGCCCGGCGGCTGGACTCGGGGCGGCGCAGCTACCTGGAGTACACCCGCCGGTTCGAACGCACCTACGAGCACCACCGGGTCAGCCACTGGCACCTGAAGGTCCCCCAGATCGTCTTCCGCGGGGTGTACTGGCCCGGACGGATCGGGCGCACCCTGTACACCGCGAACGGCGAGCCCGGCCGGTACCGCGCCGCGGCCTGAGCGTCAGGCCCGGACCATCCCCGGGTCGGCCTCGATCACCTCGAGCAGCACCTCCAGCAGCCGTCGCGCCGCGGGGTTGCGCTCGGCGTCCTGACGGACCGAGACGACGTCTCGGCGGCGCGGGGTGGGCGCGACCACCCGCATCACCCGGACGTCCGGGCCGAGCCCCTTGACGGTGAGGTAGGGCCCGATGAACACCCCGAGCCCGACCGCGGCGAAGGCGATCGCACTGCTGTGCGAGGACGTCCGCACCACGGTCCGCGGGGTCCGCCCGACCGCCCGCCAGGCGTCGCGCATGATCCGCGCGCAGGCGGTGTCGCCGAGGTCCTCCTGCACCCACGGGTGCTCGACGACGTCGGCCAGCGACACCTCGTCGAGTCCGGCCAGCGGGTGGTCGGGGCAGACCACCGCGTAGTAGTCCTCCTCGGCCAGCACCATCCGCCGGCGGCCCTTCGGCACCGGCTGGTGGTCCTCCAGACCCTCGGTGTGCAGGCACAGGTCGGAGCTGCCGGCGTCCTCGGCGGTGAGGTTGTCCGAGAGGTCGACCCGCACCGAGACGTCCGGGAGCTCCTCGCGGAGCCGGGCGACCACCGTCGGCAGCAGCGCCTCCCCCATCGAGGGGAAGCAGCGGATCTTCAGCGCCGCGGTCCGGCCGGCCTTGAGATCGTCGACCACCCCGTCGAGGTGGGCGAGGTGGCTCATCATCGCGTCGCTCTCGCTGGCCAGCAGCTCACCGGCCGGGGTGGGCACCAGCCCGCGCCCGTTCTTCTCGAACAGGGTCAGCCCGGTCTCGCGCTGCAGGGCGGTGATCTGCTGGCTGATCGCCGACGGCGTGTAGCCCAGCCGGGTGGCGGCCGCGGCGACGGAGCCGGTGGCGATGACGGCCCGGAAGGCGCGCAGACGCTGGAGGTCGAGCATGGGATGACGCTACAGCAGAACTGAACGGTCGTGAAGAACTATTCGCTGGCGCTACCGGTTCAGTCGCGCCAGGCTTGAGTCATGAACAACACGCCGAACACCCGTTACGGATCCCTGGGCCCCGGTGTCGCCGACCGGGACGCCGAGCGTCTGGCCCACGAGCTCTTCATCGCACGCCAGCAGGTCTTCCCCGAGCGTCCGCAGGACGTCGTGGCCGCTGCCGCCCGCACGCTGCACCGGATCCGGGTGGCCCTGCTGCGGCCGCGCCCCTCCCGTCCCCGCGCCCTCTGAGCAGCCGAATCCCGCACCTTCACACACCTTCGGCGGCCCGCACACCCGCTGCAGCGAGTGTGCGGGCCGTCGAAGGTGTGTGAAGTGGGTGCGGGGCCGGGCCGACGGGCCGGGGTCAGGGGACCAGGCGGTAACCGACGCCCGGCTCGGTGAGCAGGTGCCGCGGAGAGGCCGGGTCGGGTTCGAGCTTGCGTCGCAGCTGGGCGATGTAGACCCGCAGGTAGTGGGTCTCGCGATCGAGGTAGGGCCCGCGCAGCTCCTGCAGCAGCAGGGCGGCGAGCAGGTAGCCCGCGAGGGCCACCGCCACTCCCGGGGCGACCAGGTCGACGGGCCTCACAGCTTCTGCACCCCCGCCAGCAGACCGAGCAGCAGGCCGAAGCCCACCAGGGTCAGGAGCACCAGCAACAGGTCCGGCACGTGTCCGCATCTCCTCGTGACGCACCCCGCCCGCCGAGGCCGGCGCGCTGCCGCGATCGCGCAACCACAGCGCGCTGAGCCGGTGGAAGCGGCGCCTTCAGCGGAGCGACGGGATAGGGGCACTCACCGCACCGCGCGGGACCGCGCAACCACAACGCGCTGAGCTTGTCGAAGCGCGGGCCGACCCTGCCCGATCGCCCTTCGACAGGCTCAGGGCGTTGGGGTCGACAGGCTCAGGGCGTTGGGGTCGACAGGCTCAGGGCGTTGGGGTCGACAGGCTCAGGGCGTTGGGGTCGCAGCGCCGCGTCCAGCAGAGCGAGGGGCGGCAGGGGCGCTCATCGCACCTCTCAGGATGACGCGCCCACAACGCGCTCAGCGGGGGATGTCGGGGAGGCGGATGGTGGAGATGAGCCAGGTGACGCCCATCCCGACGCCGACGAGCAGGACCGTGGCCAGCACGTCCTCGGGGGCGGCGATGACGAGGCGGTCGTAGGGTTCGGTCCAGCCGAGGTCGTAGGCCACGCCGGCGACCACCGCGCTCAGGTGACCGGGCCAGCGGCCGCCGACCCAGGCCACCACCGCGACGGCCAGCACGAGCAGGATCGCTGCGAGCGGAGCCGATGCCGGCCGCCCGACCAGGAACGCCGCCAGCCCCGCCACGGCGGGCACGACCAGCGCCGCGGTCCAGGACAGCACCACCCTCCAGTCCGCGGCGCCGGGCAGCGGCGACGGCGGGACGGGGTCGGGGACGGTGGTCGGGATCATCGGGGCTCCTCGGAGGGTCGGTCGTGGTCACGGTAGGCAGGTCCGGCCGGCAGGCGGGCCGGTCCTGACCAGATCCGGACGCGCGGGCGTCCGCCGCTGTGGTCCGGTCCCTCCAGCCTCGGCGCACGGACCGAGCGCTCGCGGTGCGCCACCTCACCGGTTCGCATGACCCGACCCCGGTCCGACGCTGACACCCGTCACCCCACCCCCAGACCACTTCAGTTCGCGATCCGGCACCGACACCGGTGCCGGATCGCAAACTCAGAGCTGGGCGACGGCGAGGAGCGCCGGTCAGCGGTCGCGGGACGCCGAGGCGGGCCAGAGCACCAGGCCGGCGAGGGCGACCAGCAGCACGACGACCACCGCCACCAGCGTCAGCGCGGCCGGCAGCACCACGAACCCCGCCGCCCACGCCAGCAGCGCCCCCACCAGCACGGCCGCCACCGCGAGCACGGCGGGGACGCCGAGCCGTCGCCAGACCCCCGG
>NZ_QPKK01000283.1 GCF_003344635.1 Desertihabitans aurantiacus | reverse complement strand
GGCTGGCCGGCCGGGGTGGGGGTGCCGGGACGGCTCGCCGGCGGCTGCGTGGTCGGCCGGACGTCGGCGCCGCGGCTCACCCCGGGCTGCCGGCGCGGCGGGCCGCCGTTCTCGAAGCCGGCGGCGATCACGGTCACCTTGACCTCGTCGCCCAGGGCGTCGTCGATCACGGTGCCGAAGATGATGTTGGCCTCCTCGTGCGCCGCGGCCTCGATGAGGTTGGCCGCCGCGGAGACCTCGAACAGGCCGAGGTCGGAGCCGCCGGCGATGGAGAGCAGCACCCCGTGCGCCCCGTCGATGCTGGCCTCCAGCAGCGGGGAGGAGACGGCCGCCTCGGCCGCCACCCGGGCCCGGTCCTCACCGCGGGCCTGGCCGATGCCCATCAGCGCCGAGCCGGCGTTCGACATCACCGACTTGACGTCGGCGAAGTCGAGGTTGATCAGGCCGGGGGTGGTGATGAGGTCGGTGATACCCGACACACCCTGCATCAGCACCTGGTCGGCCTGCTTGAACGCGTCGAGGATGGCGACCTGGTGGTCGGTCATCTGCAGCAGCTTGTCGTTGGGGATGACGATGAGGGTGTCGACCTCCTCGCGCAGCCGGGCGATCCCCTCCTCGGCCTGCTTGGAGCGCTTGCGGCCCTCGAAGCCGAACGGGCGGGTCACCACGCCGATGGTCAGCGCGCCCAGCGCGCGGGAGATCCGGGCCACCACCGGGGCGGCGCCGGTGCCGGTGCCACCGCCCTCGCCGGCGGTGACGAAGACCATGTCGGCGCCCTTGAGGGTGTTCTCCAGCTCCTCGGCGTTGTCCTCGGCCGCCTGACGTCCCTTGTCGGGGTCGGCGCCGGCGCCCAGACCCCGGGTGAGGTCGCGCCCGATGTCCACCTTCACGTCGGCGTCGCTCATCAGCATCGCCTGCGCGTCGGTGTTGACCGCGATGAACTCCACGCCCCGCAACCCGGCCTCGATCATCCGGTTGACGGCGTTCACTCCGCCGCCGCCGACACCCACGACCTTGATGATCGCGAGGTAGTTCTGCGATGGGTTCGTCATCAGGCGTCCGCCTCTTTCTGCAGTGTCTGTCCCGGGAGGGGTCCGACCGGGCGCGGGCCGGGTGCGGCGTCTGGTCAGGCTATGAGAGCCCTCCGAGCCGCGTCCAACAATGCCGCACGACGCGCCGACAGTCTCAAGGTGAGGTTCAGGGTGAAGCGCTCGGGGCGTCAGCGGACGGTCGGGTGGGAGGGCACGGCGACGTTGTAGACCTCCCCCTCCTGGCGCAGCAGCACGGTGGCGACCTCGGCCTTGAGCGGGGAGTCCTCCGCGCTGCCCCAGTCCAGCCGGCGGTCGTCGGTGAGCCGCAGGGTGAGGGTGTCGGCGGAGCTGGCGCTGACCGACCGCACCTGCTCGAGCAGCTCCGGCGGGCAGGCGCGGACGACGGTGGCCAGGTCGACCAGCAGCCGCTCCCGCTGCTCGGGTGCGACCTCCTCCCCCAGCACAGCGGGCACCACCCCGTCGGGGACCTCCGCCACCGTGGTGAAGGCGACGCCGGCTCGGTCGACCAGCGCCCAGCGGCCGTCCCGCGCGGTGGCCAGCACCGGGGTGCGCTCGGTCACCGCGAGCACGACGGTGTCGGGCACCCGGCGGTGCACCTCGACCGACTCCACCGGGGCCAGCGCAGCCACCCGGGCAGCGATCGCGTCGGTGTCCAGCCGCACCAGCGGACGTCCCGACGGCACCGCGGCCGCCTCCCGGACCCTCTCGGGTGTGAGCACGGCGGTCCCCTCCACCCGCACCGAGCGCACCGCCAGCACCGAGGACCAGCCGACGAGGTAGCCGAGCCCACCCAGCACGGCCAGCACCAGCACGAGCACGAGGACCGTCTTCAGGCGGCGCCGACGTCCCTGCCGGCGGCGGGCCCGCAGGGCAGGTCGGGCGTCGGAGACCGGAGGGCGGCGTGCCATCAGCGGACGCCGCCCGGCCCGGCCAGGGCGCGGACCAGCTCGGGGCCTACCGTGGTCACGTCGCCGGCGCCCACGGTCATCACCAGGTCGCCCGGGTGCACCAGCTCCCGCAGCCGGGGCACCACCTCCTCGCGGCGGCGCACCCAGTGCACGTGCTCGGCCCCCAGCCGGGCGGCGCAGGCGTCGGCCACCAGCCCGGAGTCCACCCCGGGCAGCGGCTCCTCCCGCGCCGGGTAGACGTCCATCAGCACGACCTCGTCGGCCAGCGCCAGGGCGGCGCCGAAGTCGTCGGCGAAGTCGCGGGTGCGGCTGAACAGGTGCGGCTGGAAGCAGACCACCAGCCGTCCTCCGGCGGCGGCCCGGCCGGAGGTGAGCGCGGCCCGGACCTTGGCGGGGTGGTGGGCGTAGTCGTCGACCACCCGGACACCGCCGACGTCGGCGACCAGCTGGAAGCGGCGCGCCGTCCCGCCGAAGTCGGCCAGCCCGGCCAGCGCGGTCTCGTGGTCGACCCCGAGCAGCCGGCACACGGCGTAGGCGGCGGCTGCGTCGAGGGCCAGGTGGTGGCCCGGGCCGGGGACCCGGAGGAGCCCCGTCTCACCTCCCCGCCAGGTCAGCCGGGCCGTCGTGCGGGTCGCGTGCACGGTGATGTCCTCGAGCACCAGGTCGCTCAGCGGGGACTCGCCGTAGAGCACCTGCTCCGGGCCGTCGTCGCCCAGCTCGGCGAGCCGCTCGGCGAGCGCCTGGCAGCCGGGGTCGTCGGCGCAGAGCACGGCGGCGCCCACCCCAGGACGTCCGGCGAAGCGGGCGAAGCCGTCGGCGTAGGCGGCCGGGGTGCCCCAGTTGTCGAGGTGGTCGGGCTCGACGTTGGTCACCACCACCACCTCGGCCGGGTACTGCAGGAAGGAGCCGTCGCTCTCGTCGGCCTCCACCACGACCGGCCCGGAGCCCAGCCGGGCGCTGGTCCCCCACCGCTGCAGCGGCGCGCCGACCACGAAGGTGGGGTCCGCCCCCGCGGCGACCAGCGCGCTGGCCACCATCGCCGAGGTGGTGGTCTTGCCGGCGGTGCCGCCCACCGCCACCCCGCGCGGGGCGGGCACGGAGGGCCGCGGCAGCATCAGCGCCGCCAGCGCCGCGCTGCGGTGCCAGACCCGCAGACCGCGGCGGTGGGCCTCGACCAGCTCGGGGTTGTCCGTCCCGACGGCGGTGGAGACCACCACCGTGCGGGCCGACCCGAGCTGTTCGGCGGCGTGCCCGACGAAGGTGCGCACCCCGCGGGCGGCCAGCGTGGCGAGGACCGGTGAGTCGGCGCGGTCGCTGCCGCTGACCTCCAGACCGAGCTCGGCGTACAGCGAGGCGATGCCGCTCATCCCGGAGCCGCCGACGGCGATGAAGTGCACCGGCCCCAGCTGGTCGGGCGTGACCAGCTCGACGGGCTCGACCAGCCCCATCAGCGGCCTCCCGCCGGACCAGCAGCGGCCAGCACGTGCTCGGCGAGCCGTTCGGCGGCGTCGGCCGGCACCAGGTCGCGGCCGGCTGCCGACATCGCCGACAGGCGTCCGGGGTCGGTGAGCAGCGCGGTCGCCACGTCCGCGAGCCGGTCGGCCGACAGCTCGGCGTCCCGCACCACCACGGCACCGCCGGCGGCCACCAGCGGGTCGGCGTTGCGCTCCTGCTCGCCGTTGCCGTGCGGCAGCGGCACGAAGACCCCGGGCAGGCCGACCATCGCGGTCTCGACGACGGTGCCGGCGCCGGAGCGGCCGACCATCAGGTCGGCGGCGGCATAGGCCTGCTCCATCGCCTCGACGTAGGCCACCGGACGGTAGCGGGCGCCGCCGGGATGGTCGGCGGGCTGGACGTCGGGGGTCATGTTGGCCCGGCCCAGCACGTGCAGCACCGAGACGCCGGCGGCCAGCAGCCGCTCCCGCGCCCCGTCCAGCGCGGTGTTGATGCTGCGCGCCCCCTGCGAGCCGCCGCTGACCAGCAGCACCGGGCCGTCGGCGGGCAGGTCGAAGGCCGCCCGGGCGCCGGCCCGCGCGCCGGCACGGTCCAGCCGGGAGATCTGGCGGCGCACCGGCAGCCCGAGGTAGCGGGCGCCGGGCAGCGGGGTGTCGGGGAAGGAGGTGAAGACGTCACGGGTGAACCGGCTGGCGACCCGGTTGGCCAGCCCCGGCACGGCGTTCTGCTCGTGGATGACGATCGGGGTGCGCAGCCGTCGCGCCGCCAGGTAGACCGGCATGGCGACGTAGCCGCCGAACCCGACGACCACGTCGGCCCGTCGCTGGCGCAGCACGGTGGCGGCGCGGCCGACGGCGCCGGCCAGGCGGTGTGGGACCTTGAGCAGGTCGGGGGTGGGACGGCGGGGCAGCGGCACCGGCGGCACCAGGTCGAGCTCCAGCCCGGCGGCCGGGACGACGGTGGTCTCCAGCCCCCGCTCGGTGCCGACCGCGCTGACGGTGCCCTGCGGGTCGAGCTCGACGAGGGCCTGGGCGGTCGCGATCAGCGGCGAGGTGTGGCCGGCCGATCCACCGCCGGCGAGTACCACGTGGGCCATCGGTTCCTCTCCTCGTGCGGCCGGCACCGGGCCGGCCTGCGTCGTCCTCGTGCGCCCGGCGCCCACGGCGGGCGGGGGCGTCTGGACGTGCGGCCCGCGGTCGGGCCGACGCCCAGCCT
>NZ_QPKK01000282.1 GCF_003344635.1 Desertihabitans aurantiacus | reverse complement strand
GGCGGCGAGCGCGGCGTGCAGCACCAGCAGCGGGTCGTCGAGGTCGTGCCCGCGGCCGAGCACCACCTCCCCGTCGTGCAGGTACAGCCCCTCGCCCAGCGGTTCGAGCTGGGGACGCCGGGGGCCGATCCGCCGGGCCCGGGCCCGCTGGCTCTGCCGCGCGGCGCGCATCGTGGTGTGCACCGCCTGGTGCACCACCCGGGCCGCGCGGGACACCTCGGTGAGCAGCTCGTCGGCATCGGCCAGCCCGAGCACCTCGGCCACCGGCTGCTGCTCCTGCCGGGCCAGGATGCTGCGGCTGCGTCCGGTCACCAGGTGCAACCCGTCGCGGACGTCCAGCAGCCGGCTGTAGGCCTGGTCCGGGGCGCCGTGCGGCCGGTCGGCCAGCCAGGAGCGGGTGAGCGCCCGCAGCACCACCATGTCGCGCAGGCCGCCGCGGGCCTCCTTGAGGTCGGGCTGCAGCGACTGGGAGAGGTCGCCGGCCTGCTCGTGCCGGGCGGCGACGGCCTCGACCAGCTCGGGCAGCCGTTTGCGCGACTGCGCCCGCCAGTCCTCGGCCAGCTGCTTGCGGACGCCGGCCACCAGCGCCTCGTCACCGGCCACCGGCCGCAGGTCGAGCATCGCCGCGGCCACCGCCAGGTCGCCCGAGGCGACCGCGCGGCACTGGGCCAGGGAGCGGACCGAGTGGTCCAGCCCGACCCCGGAGTCCCACAGCGGGTACCACAGCCGGTCGGCGACCTCGGCCAGGTCGGCGGGGGAGAGCGAGCGGCCGTCGTGCAGCAGCACGAGGTCGAGGTCGGAGAGCGGCCCGCCGTCGCCGCGGGCCAGGCTCCCGGTGCAGGCCAGCGCGGTGCCGGAGCCGACCTTGATCGGGTGCTCGTGCCCCTCGGTGGCCTGCCGCCACAGCTGCTGCAGCCAGTCCAGCGTCGTGTCGGTGAGGGTGGTGCGCAGCGCCGAACCGGCGCCCGGGGTGCTCAGACCCCGGGCGCCGGCCAGCTGCAGTCGAAGGTCACGTAGACCCATGGGGGTGGTTCCGCCCCTCCTGCTCAGAGAGCCTCGGTGCCGCGGTCACCGGTGCGGACGCGGACCACGTCGTCGACCGGGACCGACCACACCTTGCCGTCACCGATCCGGCCGGTGCGGGCCTGCTGGACGATGAGGTTGATGACGTTGTCGGCGTCGGGCTCGTCGACCAGCACCTCCAGGCGGATCTTGGGGATGAAGTCGACCGTGTACTCCGCCCCCCGGTAGACCTCGCTGTGGCCGCGCTGGCGGCCGTAGCCGCTGGCCTCGCTGACGGTCATCCCGGAGATCCCGAACCGCTCGAGGGCGTCCCGGACGGGCTCCAGCTGGTGGGGCTTGATGATCGCGGTGATGAGCTTCATGCCATTTCCTCACTGTTCGGGGCGGGAGCCGTCGCCGGCTCGTCGGCGGCCTGACGGGGGACGGTGCTGCCGGTGGCGGTAGCAGCCGCCAGCATCCCGCTACCACCCCGCAGCGGGTGCAGGTCGTAACCGGACTCCGCGTGCTGGTCGCCGTCGATGCCGTCGGCCTCGGCCTCCTCGTCCACGCGCCAGCCCATGGCGAGCTTGAGCACCAAGGCGATCAGCAGGGTCACCACGAAGGAGTACACCAGGGTGGCCAGTGCGCCCACGGCCTGGATGCCGAGCAGACCGGCACCGCCACCGTAGAACAGCCCGGCGGCCTCGGCCGGGGCGGCCGGGTCGGCCAGCAGACCGATCAGCAGGGTGCCGATCAGGCCACCGACCAGGTGGACGCCGACCACGTCGAGGCTGTCGTCGTAGCCGAGGCGGTACTTCAGCCCGACCGCGGCGGCGCAGGCCACCCCGGCGACCAGGCCGATGACGATGGCGCCGAGCGGGGAGACCGAGGAGCAGGCCGGGGTGATGGCGACCAGACCGGCCACGATGCCCGAGGCCGCACCGAGGCTGGTCGGGTGGCCGTCGCGGATCCGCTCCAGCACCAGCCAGCCGATCATCGCCGCGCAGGTGGCGGCGATGGTGTTGACGAAGACGGTGGCCGCGGTGCCGTTGGCGGCGAGCGCCGAGCCGGCGTTGAAGCCGAACCAGCCGAACCACAGCAGGGCCGCACCGAGCATCACCAGCGGCAGGTTGTGCGGACGCATCGGCTCCTTCTTGAAGCCGATCCGCTTGCCCACCACCAGGGCCAGCGCCAGCGCCGCCGCACCCGCGTTGATGTGGATCGCGGTCCCACCGGCGAAGTCGATCGCGCCGAGGGTGTTGGCGATCCAGCCGCCGGTGTAGCTGCCGTCGTCGGTGGAGAAGGCGAAGACCCAGTGCGCGATCGGGAAGTACACCAGCGTCGCCCAGACGACGGTGAACACCATCCAGGTCGCGAACTTCGCCCGGTCGGCGATCGCACCGGAGATCAGCGCCACCGCGATGATGGCGAACATCGCCTGGAATGCCACGAACGCCATCGCCGGGGCCGTCCCGGACAGGGCGTCCGGGCTCATCAGCCCGCTCAGACCCAGGTACTCCAGCGGGTCGCCGAGCAGGCCGACGCCGCCGACGGAGTTGCCGAAGGCCATGCTGTAGCCGTACAGAACCCAGAGCACGCCGACCACGGCCATCGCTCCGAAGCTCATGAGCATCATGTTGAGGACGCTCTTCGAGCGCACCATGCCGCCGTAGAAGAGGGCCAGGCCCGGTGTCATCAGCATCACCAGGGCAGCGCACACCAGGATCCAGGCGGTGTCACCGGTATCGATTTCCATGGGGCCCGATCGTTCGGCACCGGTGTTTCAGCCGAGGCCGTTCTTTGTTACGGCCGCGTGTCTGCTGCCCGCCCGGTGTAAGCGTTGGGTGACGCGCGCTGCTCGGGCCCACCCGCCTTCACAGCCCCCGGGGGCTCGTCTAACGTTGGTGCATGGCGCCAGTGCCTCCGTTCTGGTCGGCTCCCCCGGGTGGGGAGCAGGTCGGATGGGGCTCGGGTGCCTCTGCCATCTCCGCCGGATCTCGGGGCGGAGACGCCCCGACTCCGGCGGTCCCCCCAGAACCACGGAGGTCACCATGGACGTTGTCGTGTCGGGTCGTCACTGCGCCCTCACCGAGGAGTTCCGCGCCCACGTGCAGGAGCGGGTCGCCCGGATCGAGCGGTTGCGTGAGCGGGTGATCCGGGTCGAGGTCGAGGTCTCGGCCGACCGGTCCCGCAAGATGGAGCAGGACACCTGCGTGCAGATCACGCTGCTCAGCAAGGGTCCCGCGGTTCGCTCCGAGGCCTGCTCGCACGACAAGACCATCGCCTTCGAGAAGGCCCTGGACAAGCTCACCACCCAGCTGCGCAAGGCCCATGACCGGCGCACGGTGCAGCACCGCAACGGACGCCGCCCGCTGCGCGAGATCGCGATGCTGCACCCGATGGACGCCGCCCCCGCCGAGGAGGCCGAGCCCGACGACGTGCGCACGGTCGCCGGGATGCAGGTGCAGGGCGACGGCCCGCTGGTGGTGCGGGAGAAGACCCACAGCGCCCCGCCGATGACGCTGGACCAGGCGCTGGACGAGATGGAGCTGGTCGGCCACGACTTCTACCTCTTCGTCGACGCCGCCAGTGGCCGTCCCAGCGTGGTCTACCGGCGCCACGCCTACGACTACGGCGTCATCCACCTCCAGACCGAGACCGCCGACACGCCGCAGGCCGCCGGCGCCAGCGCCTGACCTGGCTCAGAACAGGGCGGGCGGGCTGAGCAGCGTCGGGTTCTCCAGCTCCAGCAGCTGGCGCTTGCGCTCCAGCCCGCCCGCGTAGCCGGTCAGCGCACCGTCCGCCCCGACCACCCGGTGGCAGGGGATGACGATCGCGACCGGGTTGCGCCCGTTGGCCGCCCCGACGGCCTGGGCGGCCCGCGGCGCGCCCAGCGCGCGGGCCAGCTCGCCGTAGCTGCGGGTCCGGCCGTAGGGGATCTGCTGCAGCTCGGCCCACACCCGCCGCTCGAACGGGGAGCCCTGCGGGGCCAGCGGCAGGTCGAAGACGGTGCGCTCACCGGCGAAGTACTCCGCCAGCTGCTCGCGCGCCGGCGCCAGGACGGCGTCGTCGCGGTACCCGCGGACCAGCCGCGGGTGGCGGTGGGCTGACATCAGCACCGCCGACAGCACGCCGTCGGTGGCGATCAGGGTGAGCGGCCCGACGGGGGAGTCGAGCACGGAGTGGGTGGTGGGCACGGGAGCCTCCTCGGGTCTGGTCACCGGGTGGACGCCGCGGGCCCCGTAGATGTGAGGTCGACGTCCCGGACGCGCCGCCGTCAGCGCCCGGGGCGCAGCCGGATCCGACGGGTCTGGTCGCTCTCGTCCAGCTCGGCGACGCTGTTGCGCGACTTCACGAACTCCGAGAACGAGCCGTAGCCCAGCGCCTTCTCGTTGAACGACGGGTCCATCCGCTTCATCTGGGTCTTCACCACCGAGCTGTGCAGCCACTCCTCGTCGGACTTCTCGTGGGCCAGCCGCAGCGCCCGCTCCAGCAGCCGGGACGCCCCCCGCCGGCTCAGCGCGGCGTCCGGCTCGGGAGCGGTGTCGTCCTCGTCCTCGGTCCCGGTGGGGACGGCAGCCGACTGCCCCTCCGCGGCCGTGGTCGGTGCCCGGCCGGAGCCGCCGCCACGTCGCCCAGCCGTCCCCGGCTCGTCCGGGGCCGTCGCGGCCGCCGTCGGGCGCTC
>NZ_QPKK01000281.1 GCF_003344635.1 Desertihabitans aurantiacus | reverse complement strand
CCGGCCACCCCGGCGGTGGGCGCCACCTGCCAGAACGCCCGCGGCGACTCACCGCGGGCGACCGCCTCCAGCCACTGCGCGCCCCAGGGGTAGCCGGCCAGCACCGAGGCCGTGGGGCTCCAGCCGTCCAGCTCGGGGGCGGCACGCTCGCGGCGGGGGGCCTTCTCGGTGGCGGCGTGCCGCGGCGGCACGGCGAGCCGGACGACGTCGGAGAAGGTGCCGGCCCAGTGGTCGGCGACCGCCCGCACCAGCCGCGCCACCTCCGGGCTGAGCACCGGCTCGGGCGAGACCACCTTGTGCAGCGGCTGCAGGCTGCGCTCGGTGGTGCTCGCCCCGGCCCGCTCCAGCACGAACCCGTCGCGCAGCCGGCCGGCGAAACGCACCCGCACCCGGGCGCCGGGGACGGCGTCGTCGCGCATCGCGTCGGGGACGGTGTAGTCGAACACCCGGTCCAGGTGCGCCAGCCCGACGTCGACGGCCACCCGCGCCACGTCCACCACGGGGGCGGGCAGCAGCGCGGCGGGATCGGTCACGGCCCCGATGGTAGGGGCGGCGCCCGACAGCGCCGGCCGGGTTCAGCGCCCGGGTCGGCGCGGACCGGGAGGGCGCACCACCAGCACGGCGCAGGGGGCGGAGTGCTGCACCCGGGCGGCGGTGCTGCCGAGCAGCACGGTCTCGCTCAGCCCGCGGCCGCCGCTGGCGAGCACCACCAGATCGGCCGGCAGCTCCTCGGCGGCGCGGACGATCTCGGCGGCGGCCGACCCGCTGCGCACCTGCCGGCGCACCGGCGGTCCCCACCGGGCCAGCTGCTCGGCCACGACGGCGACGGCGTCCTCGGCCTCCTGGCGGAAGCTGAGACCCTCCAGGCTCGACCTCGCGGGGTCGCGCGGACGCCCGAGGTCGTTGGCGAACGGGACCGCGGCCAGCGGGCTGACGACGGCGACCACGGTGACCGCGTCGATCCGGGCCGGGTCGGCCAGTCGCTGCAGCTCGCGTGCCGCGGTCAGCGACTCCCGCGAGCCGTCGGTGGCGACCAGGACGTGCATCTCAGCCCTCCTTCGCGTCGTGGCCGTCGTAGCCGGCGAGCGGGTCGCGTCCGCGGCGGGACGCGCGTTCGGCCAGGTAGAGCGCGAGGCCGACCAGCAGCAGTCCGCCGACCCACAGCAGCGAGCTGGGGTCGTCGACCACGACGTAGACCAGTAGCACCACGTTGCCGACCAGGCCGACCACCAGCAGCGGGGTCGGCGCCCGGTAGGTGTCGTCGGCCTCGTCGGTGCCGCGGAGCTTGAAGGCCGAGACGATCACCAGCGCGTAGATGAAGAGCAGGAACACCACGGTCACCGTGGCCAGCCGACCGACGAGGTCGAGCTCGGGGTCGACGAGCTGGACCAGCGCACCGACCACCAGCAGCAGACCGACCACCAGCCCCGAGAACAGCAGCCCGACCCACGGGCTGCGCCGGGCGTGGTGCAGCCGGGAGAAGACCCGCGGCACGACGCCCTCGCGCCCCATCCCGTAGAGCACCCGGGACTGGGTGACGATCGAGACCAGCGCGGTGTTGCTGATCGCGACCATGGCGATCAGGGCGAAGGCGATGATCATCGCGCCCACCGGTGCGGGCAGCACGCCGGCGCGGATCACCTCCAGCAGCGCGGCCTCCGACCCGCCGAGCACGTCCACCGGGACCACCAGGGCCGCCGTCATGGCGACCAGCACGTAGATCACCCCGGCGGTCGCCATCCCGCCGATCAGCGCCCGCGGGAAGGTGACCGCGGGCCGTCGTGTCTCCTCGGCGACGTTGGCGGCGTTCTCGAAGCCGGTCATCGCGAAGAACGCCAGGGCCACCCCGGCCACCACCGCGAACACCGGGTTGCCCTCCGCGCGGAACTCGGTGAGGACGCCCCAGCGCGCATCGCCGCGGGCCACGTGCACCACCCCGGCCGCCAGGATGATCGCCAGCCCGGCGACCTCCACCACCGTCATCACCATGTTGGCCACCACCGACTCGGTGATCCCGATGAAGTTGATCAGGCAGAGCGCCAGCACGAAGACCAGCGACACCAGCAGCACCGGAGCCTGCTGGAAGACCTGGGTGAAGTAGCCGGCGAACCCCGAGGCCAGCGAACCCGCGGCGGCGAAGGCGGCGGAGAGGAAGCAGACGGTGACGAAGAAGGTCAGCGCCGGACGCCGGAAGGCGTGGTGGACGTACAACGAGGCACCAGCCGCGCGGGGGTACTTGCTGACCAGCTCGGCGTAGGCCATCCCGGTCAGCGTGGCCACCGCCACGCCGGCGGCGAAGGCCAGCCAGAACGCGCCGCCGACAGCAGCGGCCACCGAGCCGATCAGGACGTACACCCCCGAGCCCAGCACGTCACCCAGGACGTAGCCGTAGAGCAGCCGTCCGGTGATGGTGCGCTTGAGCCCGCCCTCGGACTCCTCGGTCCGCTCAGGCTGCGTCGTCGTCATACCTCTCCCCTCCCGACGTCCGGGCGTCCGGGCGGGGATCGCCCGCGCGTCCGGCGTCTGGCCTGGACTACCCGGCCGTCAACGCCTCACGCAGGAGCCGGCACGCGCCAGGACCGGGGCAGCAGGACCGGGCGG
The DNA here is from genome assembly GCF_003344635.1 of Desertihabitans aurantiacus. Classification (GTDB taxonomy): domain Bacteria; phylum Actinomycetota; class Actinomycetes; order Propionibacteriales; family Propionibacteriaceae; genus Desertihabitans; species Desertihabitans aurantiacus. The sequence continues at coordinate 2,097 of NZ_QPKK01000281.1, read as the reverse complement.
ACGGACCGTGGGGTCCGCCCGCCCGGGTGTGGGTCAGTAGGTCCGGGCCGCCACGATGAACGGGCTCGCGGCCTGGAGCACCGTGCTCCGGTCCGCCGGGGTCTCGACCGCGCCCTGGTACACGCCGCCCTCGGCGGCCTTGTCCTGCAGGTTGGCGATGATCGCCGCGTGCCGGGCCTCGACCCCGAAGATGCTCGCGGCCGCCGACAGCAGCTCCTTCTGCTGGAACAGGGCCGGAGCCGCCCCGAGGTAGGCCTGCACCCCGAGGTTCTCGAAGGTGTAGGCGGTCTCGAGGTAGCTCTCCAGCGAGCCGAAGGCCTGCCCGAAGTCCACCTCCGGTGCCGGGACGGCCGTGCCGCCGAGCTGGGCGATGGTGTCCTGGAGGGCCATCACGTGGGCCTCCTCGTCGGTCTGGATGGTGCCCAGGTAGTCCGCGGCGCGGCCCTCGGCCAGCCCGGACTGGTTGCCCTGCCGGTAGAACTCCGCCTCCAGGTACTCCAGGGTCAACGCGTAGTTGAGCACGTCGACGGGGCCGTCGAAGTCGTCAACGCCCTCGGCGAGAGCCCACTTGGCCGACAGCATGGTGAGCGCCACGGAGCCGGGGATGGCCACGGCGGCACCCCGGATGAGGTCCCTGCGGTTCATGATGATCTCCTCTCGTCCTGCGTGGTCACTGCTCGATGAACTTGCCGGCCTGCTCCAGCACCTGCTCCATCGTCATCGTCTTCTCGAACGGCGCAGGGAACGGGTTCTCCCCCAGCAGGTCGGCGACGACGGCGGCGTGCCGGGACTCCACGCCGGCGATGGCGGCCGCGGCGGCGAGGATGTCGGGGTCGTCGATCCGCGGCACCTGGCCGTGGTAGGCGGTGACGCCCAGCTCCTCGAAGGCCGAGGCGTTGGTGAGGAACATGTCCTTGTCGTCGAAGGTGCCGTCGGGGAACATGAACGACGGCTTGTCCACCGGCTCGCCGCCGAGGTCGGTGATGGTCTGGGTGACCGCCTCGACGTGCGCCTGCTCGTGGTCGCGGATCGGCTCGACGAGCTCGAGGTCGCGGCCGTCGAGGACGCCGCTGCCGAGGCCCTGGGTGTAGAACTCCGCCTCCAGGTACTCCAGGGTGAGCGCGTAGTTGAGGATGTCCAGGTCGTTGGCGGTGGCATCGGCGACGGCCCGGGGGTCGCGCATCGCCGCGGCGGCCGCGGCCAGGCTCGAGCCGGCGCCGACCACGAGGGCGGTCTGCAGGAACCGCCGTCGGCTGCTGTCGTCACGGAACAGGATCACCGGACGTCCGCCGAACGGCTGCGGGCGGACGAACTGCTGTGGTTGGGTCATGTCGATTCCTCACTGCTGGGTGGTGTCGGGTCTGTCGGGTCCGTCGGGTGGGTCAGTCGGTCACCACCTCCACGGATCGCGTGCGGCAGGCGCCGGTGGTCATCGGGCCTCGGCCCGGACGACGATGCGGTAGACCGGGTCGCCCTCGGGATGGCAGGCGAAGAGGGTCACCTCCCGGGTGCCGGGCTCGGGCTGGGCCAGGACGGCGTCCTTGTACTCCTCCTCGGGCACGATCGTCGTCCCGGTCACCTCGTAGGTGGTGGAGCCGCCGGCGGTGCTGACGACCACCGCGTCCCCCGGCTCGAGCTCGTCCAGCTCCTTGAACGGCTGGGTGTGGGTGTTGCGGTGCCCGGAGATGACGGCGTTGCCCTCCTGGCCGGGCATCGGGGTGCCGGGCCAGTGGCCGGGGCCCTCCGCGAGCACGCTCTCGTGGACACCTTCGCCGTAGGCGGCGTCCAGGCCGATGGCCGGGACCTGCACCCGGCCGAGCTCCTGGTGCTCACCCGGCGTGGTGCTCAGCGCGGCCAGCTCCTCCGGCGTTACGGGCAGGTCGTAGCCGGTCGCGGCCGCCACCACCTCGCCGAGCTCGCGGACGTCGTCGACGTCGGGCCGCGGCTGCGCCGGGGGTCGCGGGCTCGACGGCCCGGGCCCGGGCAGCACCCGTGCGGGAGCGGTCTCCTCGGCCGAGGTGCCGGGCAGCTGCTGCCAGGGCACCAGCCACGGCGCCACGGCGACCACGGCCAGCACCGCCGCGCCGGCGATCCGCC
>NZ_QPKK01000280.1 GCF_003344635.1 Desertihabitans aurantiacus | reverse complement strand
CAGCGTCTCGAACTCCATCGGGCGCGAGTGTGGCCAAGACGTCGCAATGGGCAGCGGCTGAGCGACGATCAGCCCACACTCGCGGCGGGCTGCGGGGCTGCGGGGCTGCGGGGCGGCGGGGGCGCGGGCTCAGCGGGGGAGGAGGTCGGCGATGGCGGCGTCCAGCTCGGGCCAGCGGAAGGTGAAACCGGCCGCGGTGAGCCTCGCCGGGACGGCCCAGCGGCTCTTCAGCACCAGCTCGGACTCCTGGCGCAGCACGAACATCCCCGGTTCCAGCAGCCAGCGCGGGGCCGGCAGCCCGAACGGGACGCCGACGCTGCGTCGGAGCGCGGCCATGAAGGCCGCGTTGGTGCTGGTGCCCGGTGCGGCGAGGTTGACCGCCCCCTCGACCTCCTCGTGCTCGTCGAGGAAGGCGACCGCGGCGACCAGGTCGTCGACGTGGATCCAGCTGAACCGCTGCTGTCCGCGGGTGCGGGTGTCGTGCACGGCTGCCGGGGTGGGTGCGGACCCGGTCCCGCGGTAGCGGCGGTGGGGGAACCAGGGGCCGTCCAGCTGCGGGCCGCCGGAGCCGAACCGGGCGGCCCGGCGCAGCATGGTCAGGGCCGGGCCGTCCCCGAGCACGATGGCCATCCGCAGGGCCACCCGCCGGGTCCGGGGAAGCTCCCCGGCGAAGAGGGTCCGCTCCCATTCGCGGGCCACGTCGACGCTGAAACCCGAGCCGAGCTCACCGTCGTCCTCGGTCTGCGGCCGGTCGGTGGCGTGGCGGTAGATGGTGGCCGTGCTGGCATTGAGCCACACCCGCGGCGGCTCGGCGGCGCCCGCCACCGCCTCGTGCAGCAGCCGGGTGGTCTCGACCCGGGAGCGGAGGATCTCCTCGCGGTTGCGGTCGGTGTAGCGGCAGCCGACGCTGCGCCCGGCCAGGTTGAGCACCAGGTCGGCGCCGTCCACCAGCCGCCGGACGGCTGCCGGGTCGGCCCAGCTCGCGTCCGGTCCGCGCCGACCGATGCCGACCACCCGGTAGCCCCGGCCCTCGAGGTCGCGGCGCAGGTGCGGGCCGAGGAAGCCGGAGCCACCGGCGAGGACGGCGCGGGGTGCGGTCACGGCGCCCACCCTGGCGGGTTGGCGCGACGGGCGTCCACCCGGCCGGTCAGCGGGTGACGCGCTCCCAGCCGTCGTCGGCCACCAGCCGCCAGGGGGCGTCCTCGGTGCCGACCTGGGCCTGCCCGCGGCCCAGGGTGAGCCGGATGTCGTCGAGGTGGACGCCGCGGCCGGAGAGCGAGGCGTCGGTGGTCTGGCGCCAGCGCACCTGCACCCGGCCGCTCGGCAGCGCGGCCTCCGCGTGCTGCCACTGCCGCAGCCCGCTGGCCGCGTACGGGCCCGTCACCGGTGCGCCGTCCAGGCTCCACGGCAGCGGCGCCCAGGTCTCGCCGGAGTCGGTCGAGACCTCCAGGTGCAGCGGGTCGGTGGACTCGACGTCGACCAGCGTCTCGAACTCCAGCTGCCCGCCGGTCCGCGGCACGACGAGCGACCAGGTCAGCGCGGCGTCGGTGCGCGGCTCGGTGCCGGTGTGCCAGAAGTCCTCCCCGCGCTGCGGCCGGACGGCCATCGCCTCGGCCAGGCCCTGGGCCGCCGCGACGCGCACCGGGTTGGGGCTGCCCCAGCTGCGGCTCGGGTGCACCCGGTTGGTGAGCAGGATGACGAAGGATCGGGAGCTGAAGTCGAGCACCAGGGACGTCCCGGTGTAGCCGGTGTGCCCAGCGGTGCGGGGGGAGGCGAGCCCGCCCATGTACCAGCGCTGGTCGAGCTCGAAGCCCAACCCGTGGGCGTCCTCGGGGAACTCGGTGTTCTCGTTGGTGATCATCTGCTGCACCGACTGCTCGCTGAGCACCCGCTGGCCGTCGTAGCTGCCGCCGTTGAGCATCGCCTGGGCCAGCCGGGAGAGGTCGTCGGCGGTGGAGAACACCCCGGCGTGGCCGGCGACACCGCCCAGGGACCAGGCGTTCTCGTCGTGCACCTCACCCCACACCACGCCCCGGTCGGGGGTGGCCTGGAACTCGGTGGCGGCGATCCGCGGGCGCAGCGACGGGTCGGGGTTGTAGCCGGTGTCGTCCATGCCGAGCGGTTCGGTGATGCCGGTGCGGACCAGCTCGTCCAGCGACTGCCCGCTGACCCGGCTGGCCACCTCGGCCAGGGTGATGAGGTTGAGGTCGCTGTAGGTGTAGGTGGTGCCCGGCTCGTCCACCAGCGCCGCGGTGAGCGCGGCGTGCAGCCGCGACTGCGGGTCGGGCTGGGTGCTCCACAGCGGCACCCAGGCGGGGAACCCGGAGGTGTGGGTGAGCAGCTGGCGGATGGTGATGCCGGACTTGTCGTGCTCGGCCGGCTCGTCGGGGTCGGCGCCCGGAGCGGGGTCGGTGAACTCGGGGATGTAGGTGGTCACCGGCTCGTCGAGCGCGACCCGGCCGGCCTCCACCTGCTGCATGACGACCACCGAGGTGAACAGCTTCGACACCGAGGCCAGGTCGTAGATCGTGTCGGTGCTGGTCGCGATCTGCTCGGCCTCCGGCAGCTCGGTGCCCTGGCCGTCGGCGAACAGCCGGGAGTGCCCGGTCGCCTCCTGCATCACCACGTGGCCGTCGTGGCCGTAGGTGAGCACCGCGCCCGGGAACAGCGGGTGGTCCCGCTCGCCCTCCGGGCCGGTCGCCGCCACCACGCGCTGCCAGGCCTCCTGCAGCGGGGCCGGGTCGAGCCCGACCTCGGCGGGACCGGCCTCGGCGAGCACCGTGCCGGCCGGGGCGAACCCGGGCTGCGGGTCGTCGAAGGCCAGGCCAGCGTCGTCGGCGGAGGCGGACAGCGCTGCGGTGCTGACCATGGTGAGGGCGGCACCGCAGATCACGGCCGTCCGGAGGATGCGCTTCATCGGGTCTCCCGGGTGGGGGTGTCGGGGTTCCCGACGCTACCCCAGCGCCGACGAATGGACTAGACCTCGACGCGGGCCGGTGCGGGTGGTCTCAGGCGAGGTCGAGCGAGTCGAGCCGGGCGCTGCCGCGGACGTGCTCCAGGTGCAGGGTGTGGGCGCCCGCGGTCAGCTCGAGGTCGACCGTCAGCTCCTGCCAGCCGCCGGCGTCGCGGGCCGGCAGCCCGACGGCCCGCGCCGGTCCGTCGTCGACGGCCAGACCCTGCGCCACCGGGCCGTCGGCGGCGTAGCCGAGCCGCAGCGTGTAGCCACCGTCGGCCGGGGCGAACACCCGTACCGACACGCGGTCGCCCTCGGCGTCCAGCCCGGTCACCGCGGCCCCGCCGGAGGCCGTGGCGTCGTCGACCGTCTGGACGCCGTGCAGCGTCGCGTCCTCGGCCTCGAGGCGGACCGTGCTGCCGCGGACCACCGGGTGGTCGGCGTCCCAGCCGAGGTCGGCGGTGTACATGCCGCGGCCGCCGGCGGGCAGGTGGCCGTGGAAGACGATGGTGTCGTCCAGGACGTCCTGCCCGCCCGGGCCGTCGACCGCGCCGCCGAGGCTGTCGGTGGTCATCAGCGGCTCCGGCGCCCGGGTCCAGGGCCCGTCCAGGCTGGGGGCGGTGGCGTAGCCGGTGTAGTAGCCGCCGCCGGTGTAGACGCCGGCGGAGAAGAACAGCACGTAGTGGGACGGACGCTTCACCAGCACCGGGGCCTCGATCACGCCCTGGTCGGCCGGCTGGTCGTTGCGCAGCAGCTCCCTGCGCTCGCCGAGCAGCGTGGTGCCGGCGGCGTCGGTGCGCTGCAGCCAGAGGATGCTGGGCTGGCCGATGGCGTTGCCGTCGTTCTTGTAGAGCAGGTAGTGCGTGCCGTCGGTGTCGACGAAGCTGGAGGCGTCGATGTTGCCGCCCTCCTCGGGGTTGCACACCAGCGGGTCGTCCTGCGGCACGAACGGTCCGGCCGGCCCGTCGGCGGTCGCGGCGCTGAGGCACATCCGCCCGTTGTCGTCGTTGCGGGCGGTGAAGTACATGAGGAAGCTGCCATCGGGACGCTCGGAGACGTCGGGGGCCCAGAAGCCGTGGGTGGTGCGGATCCAGTCCGGCCAGGTCTCCTTGGGCACGAAGACGTCGCTCTGCACCGTCCACGGCCCGCGGACGTCCGGGGCGGTGGCGTGCGGCACCTGACCCTTGCCGGGGCTGGAGGTCGAGTAGGCGTGGTAGGTGCCGTCGACCTCGATCACGTCGGGATCGGGGAAGTCGGAGTCGATCACCAGCTGGGGCGCCTGGGTGCCGCGAGCGGGTTCGGTGCCGGGGTCGGCGGTGGCGGCGGGGCCGGCGGAGAGGCCGAGCGCCAGGGCGAGGGGGAGGGTGAGCAGCAGGGTGCGGGTCCGCGTCATCGGGGACACCTTCCGGGGGTGGGAACGGGGTCGACCAGCAGTATGCCGCAGGTGCTTACAACGTTGTACCCCTGCCGCGGATTTTCTGGGCGCCGGTCCGGGTCAGCCCAGCAGGCCCTGGCGGCGGGCCTTGGCCGCCGCCTCGCCACGGGAGGACGCCTCGAGCTTGGCCAGGATGTTCGAGACGTGCACGCTGGCCGTCTTCACGCTGATGAACAGGTCGGCACCGATCTCGGCGTTCGACCGGCCCTCGGCGACCAGCCGCAGCACCTCGCTCTCGCGCGGGGTGAGCGGGCCGACCCCGCCCGCGCCGTCGGTGCCGGTGCGCCGGCGCAGCTCGCGCTGCCGGTCGAGCAGCGGGGCCAGGCCGAGCGCGCTGG
>NZ_QPKK01000028.1 GCF_003344635.1 Desertihabitans aurantiacus | reverse complement strand
GGTGGGGGTGGGGTGGGTGGAGGTGCCCTACTCCGGTGGCGTCAGCGTCAACGGGCAGTAGGGGTCGAGCTGGGGCTGGATGCGGCGGCGGATCTCGGCCATCACCTCATCGGGGGTGGAGTCGCCCACGAGCACGGCCTCGCGACCGGTGTTCATGGTCTCCCACAGCTCCGAGCCGACCGGCAGCGGCGGGCGGGAGCTGGAGTAGCCGTCCCTGAGCATCCCGGCGAAGAACTCCAGGCCCTCGGTGACCTCGGGGTCGTCCAGCACCGCGGTCTGGGTGGGCAGGTTGTCCTGCGAACCCGACCACTCGCGCTGGCCCTCCGCGCTGGTCATGAACTTGGCCAGCTCCCAGCCGCCGTCGGCGTTGGCGGCCCCGGTCGGGATGGTGAAGGCCGGGCCGCCGGACCAGGTGATCGGGTCGTCGCCCTCCTCCGCGACCGGCGGGTAGGTGACGCCCCAGTCGAGGTCGGGCGCGTACTTCTCGATGTTGAAGGCGAACCCGGAGTAGTTGATCTGCATCGCCAGCCGCCCGTTGTAGAGCGGGGACGTCCCCTCCGGCGCGCTCTCGGGGGCGTAGCTGGCCAGGAAGGCGTCGGTGCGGGCGTAGTCGAGGTCGCGGGCCCACTCGTCGTAGAGCTCGTAGATGCCGCGGAACCCGGGGTCGTCGACGGCGATGGTGCAGGTCTGCTGGTCGTAGTAGGTGGCGCCGAGGACCTGGCCCCAGGTGAACGGCCAGGCCTGGTCCGACCAGGGCACGAAGCCCATCGTCTCGTAGCTGCCGGCCTCGTCAGTCGTGGTCACCTGGTCGGCGACCGCGCGCAACTCCTCGATGGTCATCGGCCCGTTGGCCGGGTCGAGCAGGCTGAGGTCGACGCCGGCGTCGCGCAGCACCTGCCGGTTGTAGAACAGCCCGCGGGTGTCGGTGTGCCAGGGCAGGCCGTAGAGCTCCTGCTGGTAGGTGGCCTCGGCCAGTGCGAAGGGCAGGTAGTCGTCGGTGAAGCCGGCGGGTTCGGCGTCCACCCGCGGTTGCAGGCTCTGCAGCAGGCCGAGCGAGGCGAACTGGTTGATGGTGAAGCGGTCGGCGACGAACACGTCGGGGCCGGTGCCGCCGCGGACGGCGGTGATCAGCGCGGTGGCGTCGGCGTCGCCGCGGCCGAAGAACGGCACCAGCCGGACGGTCGTGCCCGGGTGCTCGGCCTCGAACCGGTCGAGCATCTTGCGCTGCTGCTCGAGCTGGTCGGTGCCGGCCTCCTTGGTCCACACCACGATCTCGTCGGGCTGGCGGGCCGGGGCGCACCCGGCGGCGACCACCAGCAGCAGGCAGGTGAGGGCGAGCCCGACGGCCCGCACGACTCGGCTCATCGGAACCCTCCCACGTTGAGACCGCGGACGAAGTAGCGCTGGAAGAAGATGAAGAGCACGACCATCGGCAGCACCGTCAGGGTGGAGGCCGCCATCAGCTGGTTGAACTCGGTGTCGGTGTCGGTGGAGAACGTCTGCAGCCCGATCGCCAGCGTCTGCACCGACGGGTCCTGCAGGTAGATGAGCGGGCCGAGGAAGTCGTTCCAGGCCGCGACGGCGGCGAAGATCGACACCGCGATCAGCGCCCCGCGGGCGGTCGGGAAGACCACCTGCCAGCAGATCCGCCACTCCCCCGCCCCGTCCACCCGGGCGGCGTCCATCGCCTCGGTGGAGGCCTGCAGCAGGAACTGGCGGAGCAGGAAGATGTAGAAGGCGCTGCCGAGCGCGTTCGGGGCGATCAGCGGCAGCACGGTGTTGACCCAGCCCAGCCCGGCGAACAGGTCGAACATCGGGATGATCGCCAGCGGGAACGGGATGAAGATGGTGGCCAGCACCAGGTAGAACACCTTGTCCCGGCCGGGCCAGTCGATGCAGGCGAAGCCGTAGGCCACCACGTAGCTCGACAGCACGGCCAGCACGGTGCTGGCCACGGTGACGAGCACGGAGTTGCCGAGCTGGGTCCAGAACGGGAACGCGTTGACGGTCTCGGCGAAGACCGAGAAGTTCCAGCTCTCCGGCAGCAGGGTGGGCGGGAAGAGCGCCAGCTCCTCGTCGCTCTTCAGCGCCGTGATGACCATCCAGTACAGCGGCACCAGGAACAGCAGCGAGACGGCGATGAGGATCGCCCGGGCGATGATCCCCGACGTGGTGCGGCGCAGCCGGTTCTGCCGGCGCAGCGAGCGGCGGTCCGGCGTGACCGGGGCGGAGGCGGTGGTGGTGGTCATCTCGTCATCCCGTCACGTCGTAGTTCACGAAGCGGCGCGAGAGCACGTAGATCAGCACCGCCAGCACCATCCCGGCCAGGAAGAGCACCACCGCCAGCGCCGAGGCGTAGCCCAGCTGGGCGTAGGAGAACGCCGACTTGTACAGGTGGTACATGTAGAAGAGCGTCCCGTTGTTCGGCCCACCCTCGGTGACGATGTAGGCCTGGGTGAACACCTGCAGCGCCCCCGACACCCCGGTGATGAGGTTGAACAGGATCGTCGGCGAGAGCAGCGGGAGCGTGATCGAGAAGAACCGGCGCAGCGTCCCCGCCCCGTCGACACGGGCGGACTCGTACAGGCTCTCGGGGATGTTGTTGAGCCCGGCCAGGAAGATCAGCGCGGCGTTGCCGGCGCCGAGCTGGGCCATCGTGACGATGATGACCTTGGCCGAGGTGGCATCGCCCAGCAGGTTGGTCTCCGGCATCCCGAACAGGCCGAGGAACTGGTTGAGCAGCCCGGAGTTCGGGTTGACGAAGACCACGAAGATGAAGCTGAGCGCGAAGATCGGCACCAGCGAGGGCAGGTACAGCGCCGTGCGGTACAGCCCCACCTCGGGCACCTTGCGGTTCATCGCCAGCGCCAGCACGATCGCCACCACCAGCCCGATCGGCACCGCCAGGGCGGCGTAGAACAGGGTGTTGGACGCCGAGACGGCGACCAGCGGGTCCTGCACCAGACGGGAGTAGTTGCCCAGCCCGATGAAGGTCGGCGTCCGGAAGCCGGTGTGGTTGAACAGCGAGATCACCAGCGAGTAGACCAGCGGGTAGGCCACCAGGACCAGGAAGCCGAGGGCCCACGGGCTGATGAAGAGCAGCCCGAGCCGCAGGTTGCGCTTCTCCCGCGCGGTGAACGGCCGGCGGCCGCGTCGCGGTGGTGGCACCGGTGAGGCTGCCGCCGTGACCGGCGGGGCCGGTCGGGGGGTGGTGACGGTCACGTCCTCTCACTTCCTGACGTCCGTGTCGGGGGAGTCTGTCGACCGCTTTCATCACTCTGTTTGACTAAAGCCGGCGACGAGAAGGGACACTAAGGTGCTGCCACGACGTCGTCAAGGGGTCGGGAGGAGACGGCGGGAGGAGCGAGGTGGCCACCAGGGGGACGAACCTGCCACGGCTGGGCGACTTCAACCAGCGCGCGGTGCTGGACGCCATCCGCCGCCATCCCGAGGGGATCAGCCGGGTCGAGCTGGGCCAGCTCACCGGGCTGACCGGGCAGACCATCAGCAACATCACCCGGCGGCTGCTCGACGACGCCGTGGTCGGCGAGGGCGGGCGGATCACCGCCGGTCGCGGCAAACCGCGGACCCTGCTGCAGATCCGCCCCGAGCGCTGGCACGCGGTCGGGGTGCACATCGACCCGGCCCAGCTCACCGTGCTCTCCCTCGACCTCTCCGGACGAGTCCGGGCGCGGCTGGCCCACCCGACCCCCGACGTCCCCGACCCCGAGGCGGTGGTGCGCCAGATCGCCACGATGGCGGCCGAGGCGGTGGCCGAGGTGGAGCCGGGCTCGGTGCTCGGGCTCGGCGTCGCGGCGCCGGGACCGATCGACGCCGAGGGTGGACGGTTGCACCGCCCGCCACAGCTGCCGGGCTGGCAGGACGTGGCGCTGCGTGCCGACCTGCACCGCGCCACGGGCTGGCCGGTGCTGCTCGACAAGGACGTCACCGCCGCCGTCACGGGCGAGCACTGGAGCCCCGAGGGCACCCGCGGGGACTTCCTCTACCTCTACCTGGGCTCGGGGATCGCGGCCGGTGCGGTGGTCAACGGGGCCGTGCACCGGGGCCGGACCAACAACGCTGGCGAGGTGGGCGAGATCCTCACCACCCGCCGTCCGACCAGCGGCGACCCGCGCCAGCACGGCAAGCTGCACTCCACCGTGATGCCCGAGCCGCTGGTGCGCCGGGCCCGGAAGGCCGGCCTGCTGGACGAGCGCAGCGGCGCCGACGTCCCAGCGGCCTTCGCCGAGCTGTGCCGGCTGGCCGACACCGGCGACCGGCGGGCCGTCCGGCTGCTGCGCACCGCCGCCGCCGACCTCACCGTCGGCGCGGCCACCCTGCTCAACTTCCTCGACCTGGACACCGTGGTGGTCGGCGGACCGGCCTGGCCGCCGCTGGAGCGGCACCAGCTGCCGGTGCTGGCCGCGACGCTGCCGCGGCTGATGGTGGCGCACCAGGAGGTGCAGGTGCGCGGCAGCCGGCTCGCCGCCGACGGCGCCGCCCAGGGCGCGGCCGCGCTGGTGCTGGAGCACTTCCTGGCTCCGCGGACGTCCGGGTTGCTGATGGAGTGAAGGGGTTTCTTTACTCCATTCAGTTGGGTTAGCCTCGAAGGGTTCCCTGTCCCGGACCTCTCAGGAGCTTCACGTGCACGACCACCGGACACTGCTCGAGGGGCGCGTCAAGCGCTTCGTCGACGACCACCTGACCCCCGCACTGGTGCGGGCACGTACCCCGCTGTCGCTGGAGTCGTGGGAGGTCGAGGACGAGCCCGTGCCCTTCGCCGAGGCCGTCGGCCAGACCTTCAGCCCGCTCTCGGTCGGCAGCCGGTGGGGCAAGCCCTGGGGCACGGTGTGGATGCACGCCACCGGCGCCGTGCCGCAGGAGTGGTCGGACGGCGGCGCCCTGCCTGAGGGCACCCGCGCGGAGGTGTGGGTCGACCTCGGCTTCGTCGGCAACCCCGGCTTCAACGCCGAGGGCCTGGCCTGGCGCCCCGACGGCACCATCATCAAGGGCGTCGCGCCCGACAACTACTGGTTGCCGGTGCCCGAGGACGGCCGGGTCGACTTCTACCTGGAGGCCGCCTCCAACCCTGACTTCGGCATCCGTGGCTTCAAGCCCACGCCGATGGGTGACAAGGCGACCGCCGGCCCGGGTCCGCTGTACACGCTGCGCGCCTTCGACGTCGTGCTGCTCGACGTCGGGGTGTGGGAGCTGGAGCGCGACATCTGGACCCTCAACGGGCTGATGCACACGCTCTCGGTCGAGGACGCCCGCCGCCACGCCATCCTGCACGCGCTGCAGGAGATGGTCGACGCCGTCGACCCCTCCGACGTCGCCGGGACGGCCGCCGCCGGCCGGGCCGCGCTGGCGCCGGCGCTAGCCTCCCCCGCGGTGCCCAGCGCCCACCAGGTGACCGCGGTCGGCCACGCCCACATCGACTCCGCCTGGCTGTGGCCGCTGCGCGAGACGGTGCGCAAGTGCGCCCGCACCTTCAGCAACGTCGCCGACCTGGCCGACGCCGACCCCGACTTCGTCTTCGCCTGCTCCTCCGCGCAGCAGCTGGCCTGGATCGAGCGGGACTACCCCGAGCTGTTCGAGCGGATCCGCACGCTGGTGCAGCGCGGGCAGTTCGTCCCGGTCGGCGGCATGTGGGTCGAGTCCGACACCAACATGCCCGGCGGTGAGGCGATGGCCCGCCAGTTCGTGGCCGGCAAGCAGTTCTTCCTGGACCGCTTCGGGGTGGAGACCGAGGAGGTCTGGCTGCCCGACTCCTTCGGCTACTCCGCCGCGCTGCCGCAGATCGTCGCGGCCTCGTCCTCGAAGTGGTTCCTCACCCAGAAGATCTCGTGGAACCAGACCAACACCTTCCCCCACCACACCTTCTGGTGGGAGGGCATCGACGGGTCGCGGGTGTTCACCCACTTCCCGCCGGCCGACACCTACAACGCCCGGATCTCGGGTGAGGAGCTGCACCGGGCGGCCCGCCAGTACCGCGAGAAGGGCCGGGGCACCCGGTCGCTGATGCCCTTCGGGCACGGCGACGGCGGTGGCGGCCCCACCCGCGAGATGGTGGCCGCGGCGCACCGCACCGCCTCCCTGGAGGGCTCGGCGCAGGTGCAGATCGCCTCCCCGCGTGAGTTCTTCAGCGCGGCCGAGGAGGAGTACGGCGCCCAGGCCCCGGTCTGGTCGGGTGAGATGTACCTGGAGCTGCACCGCGGCACCTACACCAGCCAGCTGCGCACCAAGCAGGGCAACCGGCGCAACGAGCACCTGCTCCGCGAGGCCGAGCTGTGGGCGGCCACCGCGGCCGTCCGCGGGGTGGCCGACTACCCCTACGAGGAGCTGACCGAGCTGTGGCAGCTGCTGCTGCTGCACCAGTTCCACGACATCCTGCCCGGCAGCTCGATCGCCTGGGTGCACACCGACGCCGAGCACAACCACGCCCGGATCACCCGGGGCGCGCAGGCGATCATCGACGCGGCGCTGACGGCGCTGGCCGGGAAGGGTGAGCAGGTGCTGCTGGCCAACGCCGCCCCGCACGTCCGCGACGGCGTCCCGGCCCTCGGGCTCGGCGCCCCGCAGGTGGCAGGCGATGCGGTCCGAGTCGAGCGCGACGGTGCCGACGTGGTGCTCGACAACGGGCTGCTCCGCGTCCGGGTCGACGGCCGCGGTCTGGTCACCTCGCTGGTGGACGCGGCCAGCGGCCGGGAGAGCATCGCCCCAGGTGGGGCGGCCGGGCTGCTGCAGCTGCACCGCGACGAGCCGGTGGCCTGGGACGCCTGGGACATCGACGAGTACTACCGCCGCCAGGTCACCGACCTCACCGACGTCGACTCCCTCGAGGTCGGTGGGTCGGAGGACCGGGCCGAGGTGACGGTGACCCGCTCGACCGCGGCCTCGACCATCGTCCAGCGCTACGTGCTGGAGCGGGGCGCGGTGAGCCTGCGGATCGAGCACGAGCTGGACTGGCACGAGCGGCAGAAGCTGCTCAAGCTGGCCGTGCCGACCGACGTGCACGCCGACCGGGCGGCCTCGGAGATCCAGTTCGGCCACGTGCTGCGGCCCACCCACACCAACACCTCGTGGGAGGCGGCCCGCTTCGAGACCGTGGCGCACCGCTGGGTGCACGTCGGCGAGCCCGACTACGGCGTGGTGGTCAGCAACGACTCCACCTACGGCCACGACATCCGCCGCAGCACCCGCGCCGACGGCGGCACCACCACCACGGTGCGGCTGTCGCTGGTGCGGGCGCCGCTCTACCCCGACCCCGAGGCCGACCAGGGCCGCCACGAGCTGGCCGTCACCATCCGTCCCGGGGCGCTGGTGCCGGACGCGGTCGAGGAGGGCTACCGGACCAACCTGCGGCCGCGGCGGATCACCGGGGGCGCCCCGGTGGCGCCGCTGGTCACGGTGTCCAACCCGCAGGTGGTGGTCGAGTCGGTGAAGCTGGCCGAGGACCGCAGCGGCGACGTCGTGGTCCGGCTGTACGAGTCGGAGGGACGCCGGGCCACCGGCACCGTCGAGCTGACCGACGGCGCCTCGGGCGTGCAGGTGGTCGACCTGCTGGAGCGTGCCGACGGCTACGGGGCGGTGCCCTGCGGTGAGCTGGTCGACGGCCGGGCCGAGCTGAGCCTGCGTCCGTTCCAGCTGGTCACGCTGCGCTTCAGCCGCTGACCTCTGGACGTCGCCCACGACGGGGCGCTTCGATGCGGTGGTGACCACCGCAGCCGAGGCGCCCCGTCGTCGTCCGTCCGGGAGGTACGCCGTGCGCGCACTCGGCAACTGGATGAACCTGTCCACGCCGCTGGGGCTGCTGATCAGCCGGGTCGGCGGCTGCCGGGTGCGGCGCGGGCCGCGCCGGCTCTGGCTGGCCGAGGGCTACCGACCCGCCTTCCCCTTCGCCCGGGCGTTCACCGTGGGCAACGTGCTGGTGGGCCGCGGCCGCTGGAGCCCCGGCGACACCCGGCTGCTCGCGCACGAGGAGCGCCACAGCTGGCAGTGGCTGCTCTGCCTCGGGCCGGCGTACCTGCCGCTGTACACGCTGGCGATGGCCTGGTCGTGGCTGCGCACCGGCGACCGCGCGTCGGCCAACGTCTTCGAGCGCGACGCCGGGCTGGCGGCAGGCGGCTACCCCGAGCGTCCGCTGCGGCCGCTGTTCGGCGGCGGACCGGTGGGCGGTCGCCGGGTCAGCCCTCCGACCACACCCCGAGCTCGTTCCCGGTCGGGTCGGTGAAGTGCAGCCGGCGCCCGCCGGGGAAGTCGTAGGGCCCGCGGACGACGGCACCGCCGGCGGCGACCACCGCCTCGGCCGTCGCCTCGAGGTCGTCGGAGTACAGCAGCACCAGCGGGCCGCCGGAGCCGGTCGGCTCGTCGGTGGCGGCCAGCCCGCCGACCTCACCCTCGCCGTCGGCGCTGCGGATGCCGGCGTAGGCGGGCCCGTAGTCGTTGAACCTCCAGCCGAACGCGGCGGCGTAGAAGGCGGTGGCGGCCGCCAGGTCGCGGGCGGGGATCTCGATGTAGTCGATGGTGTGGTGGGTCTGCGGCACGGGACTCCTCCTGGTCAGCGGTGGGCGTAGAGGTCGCGGAGCAGGGCGACCTCGGCGAGGTGGTGGATCACCTCGCGGTGGATGTGCAGCACCAGCTCGGCCATCAGCCCCTCCTCGTGGCCGGGCTCCTTGTCGCCGACCGGACGCGCGAGCTCGTCCTCGGCCAGGGCGCGGACGCCGGCGACCCAGGCGTCGTGGGTGGCGTCGAGCTGGGCCAGCGCCTCCGCCGCCGTCCCGGCGTAGCGCCAGGCGGAGTAGTTGGCCGGGCCCCAGGCGAAGCTGGCGCCGAAGTGGCTCTGGGCGCGCATCCCGAGCACCCCGACGACGACGTGGGCCAGCCGCCAGGCGATCGTCGTGACGGGGGCGGGCTGTGGCTCGGGGAAGGTGAAGTCGATGGTCCACTCCCCCGTCCCGGGTGCCTCGGCCGGGGTCTGCCCGGTGCGTGGGCGCACGTTCCAGCTGCCCGCCACGGGCTCCCACCGGTACTCCTCGTCGGTGAGCCCGTCGAGGCGCGGACGGGCGTGCCCGTGCCAGTGCCACTCGAGCTGCTCCAGGACCTGCTCCTGCCAGTTCACGACCATGGAATCAGCCTGGCAGGCGGCACCGACAGGACGGTAGGGCCCGCAGACGCGGACGCCCCCCGACCCGAGGGTCGAGGGGACGTCCGTCCAGCGGTACCTGCCGGGTCAGCCCTGCGTGCGGCGACGCCGGATCAGCACACCCGCCCCGGTGAGGGCCAGGCCCAGCCCGGCCAGCAGCGGCAGCACCGAACCCGCACCGGTGTCGGCCAGCGGCGGGTTCGCCGGGTCAGCCGGATCGGCCGGGGCCGGCGGGTCGGCCGGGTCGGCCGGCGGCTCGAGCACGCTGTTCAGCACACACAACGTGCTGTCCAGGTCGCACTCCCCACCCGGCACCTGCCCGGCCACGGTGAGGAAGTTCTCGACGGCGTGATCGCCCTGGTCCTCCCACCCACGGACCTCCACGGTGTAGGACACCGTCGCGCTCGCGCTCCCGGCCAGCTCACCGGTGATGAGCAGCTGCTCACCCTCCTGCACCACGACCAGCCCGTCGGAGGCCACCGGGGCCTCGACCAGGTCGGCGTCGTCCAGCACACCGGCCAGGTGGTCGACATGGTCGACCACACCGCTGCCCTCGCCCGTGTTCTCGAACGACAGCGTGTAGGTGATCTGCTGCCCGTCCTCCACCGCGGTGCCCGACTCCGGATCGGCCGACTTGGCCGCCACGACGTCGCTCACCGGGTTCAGCGTGCAGTCCTCACCGTCGGTGCAGACCGGCTCGGCCGGCGTCTCCTGCTCCGGATCGAGCAGGAAGTTCGCCAGCACCGCATCACCCAGCTCCTCGGCCACCTGCACCGTGTAGCTGACGGTGACCGTCTGACCCGCGGCCAGCTCACCGGTGACCGAGAACCGGCCATCCGCGATCTCCGACACCTCGAGGGCCTCATCAGAGGCCTCCGGGGCGCCGGTGACCTCGGCATCGTCGAGCACGTGGCTCAGGTCGTCGACCCGGTCCACGATCCCACCGTCGGCCGAACCCTCGTTGCTGAAGGTCAGGGTGTAGGTGAGCTCGGCACCGGAGCGGACCGAGGAGCCGGCCTCCGGATCGACCGACTTGCTGTCGACGACCTTCGGTGCCTCGTTGATGGTGCAGTCCACCGCGCCCTCCTCACACACCGGCTCCGCAGGGGTCTCCTCCTCCGGGTCCAGCAGGAAGTTGGCCAGGGTGGCGTCACCCAGGTCGGCGTTGTCGTCCACCATGACCGTGTAGGTCACGGTGACCGACTGCCGGTCGGCCAGCTCACCAGTGATCGAGAAGCGACCGTCGACGACCTCCCCCACGGTGAGGGCCTCATCGGAGGCCGTCGGGCCCTCGACCAGCTCGGCGTCATCCAGCACGTGGGTCAGGTCGTCGACCTGGTCCACGTCGACCGGCGCCTGGCCGAGGTTGACGAAGCTGAGGGTGTAGGTCAGCTCCTGACCGGGGACCACGTCACTGCCCGACTCCGGGTCGACCGACTTGGTCTGCACCGGGTTGGGGATCGGGTTCGTGGAGCAGTCATCGTCGCCCTCATCGCACACCGGCTCGGCCGGGGGCTCATCGGAGGGGTCGAGCAGGAAGTTGGCCACGCGGCCGTCACCCAGCTCCAGGGCGTCCCTGACCACCACCGTGTAGGTGACGGTCACGGTCTGGCCGGCGGCCAGCTCACCGGTGATGCTGAACCGGTCGTCCTCGATCCCCGACACCTCGAGAGCCTCATCAGAGGCCTCCGGGGCGACGGTGACCTCGGCGTCGTCCAGCACGTGGGTCAGGTCGTCGACCCGGTCCACGGCACCGGCCGCGCTGCCCTCGTTGCTGAAGGTCAGCGTGTAGGTGAGCTCCTGGCCGGGCAGCACCGCGGCGCCGTCCTCCGGGCTGACCGACTTGGTGTCGACCACCTTCGGGGCGGTGTGGCTGGTGCAGTCCGCGTCGTCCTCCGCGCACACCGGCTCCTCGGGAGTCTCCTCCTCCGGGTCCAGCACGAAGTTGGCCAGCGTGGCATCACCCATCGCGTCGACCTCCCGGACGGTCACCGTGTAGGACACGGTCACCGTCTGCCCGACCGCCAGTTCGCCGGTGACGCTGAACCGTCCGTCCACGACCTCGGAGACGCTCAGCGCCTCGTCCGAGGCCGTCGGGGCCACGGTCACGTCGGCGTCGTCCAGCACGTGGGTCAGATCGTCGACCCGGTCCACGCTGCCGGCCGCGGTGCCCTCGTTGGTGAAGGTGAGGGTGTAGGTGACCTCGACACCGGAGACCACGGTGGTGCCGTCCTCGGGGCTGGAGGACTTGGTGTCCAGCACCTTCGGCGCCGGGTTGCTGGTGCAGTCGGCGTCACCCTCCTCGCACACCGGCTCCTCCGGAGTCTCCTCCTCGGGATCCAGCAGGAAGTTGGCCAGCGTGGCATCACCCATCGCGTCGGCCTCGCGCACGGTCACCGTGTAGCTGACGGTGACCACCTGGCCGGCGGCCAGCTCACCGGTGATCGAGATCCGGTTGTCGGCGATCTCGGAGACGCTCAGCGCCTCGTCCGAGACCGTCGGGGCCACGGTCACGTCGGCGTCGTCCAGCACGTGGGTCAGGTCGTCGACCCGGTCCACGCTGCCGGCACCGGTCCCGATGTTCTCGAAGGTCAGCGTGTAGGTGACCTCCTCACCCGAGACCACCGTGGTGCCCGACTCCGGAGCCACGGACTTGGCGTCCACGATCTCGGAGATGAGGTTGCCCGTGCACAGCGGGTTGCCGGTCTCGCACACCGTGTCCGGCGGCGGGACCTCCTCACCCGGAGGCACCACGAAGTTGGCGAGCGTGTTGTCCCCACGCTCACCGTCGGGCAGCACGGTCACGGTGTAGGACACCGTGTACGCCTCACCGTTGGGCACCACACCGTCGACGGAGAACACCCCGTCGGCGATCTCCGACACGCTCAGCGCCTCATCGGAGGCCGTCGGGCCCGAGGTGACCTCGGCGTCGTCCAGCACACCAGCCAGCGAGTCCCGCCAGCCGTCCACCTCGGCCGGGGCCGAGCCGGTGCTGTCGAAGGTGATGGTGTAGGTCAGCTCCGCACCGGCGGCAACGGTGCTGCCATCAGCCGGGGAGACGTCCTTGGTCACGACCAGGCGACCACCCGGCACCGTCACGAACGCACACGGCAGACCGGTCTCGGGATCGAGCCCGTCCTCATCACGCGGGTTGCACGAGGGGGTGACCGGCGGGTTCTCCGGGTCCGGCGGGTCGGCCGGGCCGAAGGCCACGTTGGCCAGGGTGGCGTCACCGTCGTCAGCGCCGGTGTAGGTCACCGTGTAGGTGATCTCGACCGACTCGTCCGCGGCCAGCGCCCCGGTCCAGAAGATCCGCGGCTCCACCACGACCGGCTCGCCGCCAACCGAGGCCTGCACCGACTCCAGGTCGAGCTGGGCGTCGTCCAGCACGTCGGTCAGGTCGTCGACCACCGAAGCCGGAGCGGCCTCGGTGAAGGCGCCCGGGCCGTCGTTGGTGGCGGTGACGGTGAAGGTGACCTCGTCGCCCTGCTGCAGGGTCCCGTCGAGGTCGGCGACCTTCTCGATCGACAGCGACGGCAGCAGCAGCTCGGTGGTGGCGCAGGGCTCACCAGTCTCCGGGTCGTTGCCGCCCTCCTCGCACACCGGGGGCTCCGGCGTCTCGTCGGTCGGGTCCGCCGGCACCCACGACACGTTGCGCACCGCGCCGTCACCGGCACCGGTCAGCGTGACCGAGTAGCTCAGGCTCACCGTGTCACCGGCGCCCAGGGCCCCGACCCAGGAGATCAGCGGCTCGGCGTAACCCGGCTCGCCGGCAGCCGCACCGTCGACGACGGCGGTCAGGCTGTCCTCGTCGAAGGTGGCGTCGTCGACCACGCCGGCCAGGCTGTCGAAGACCACGGCCGGGTCGTCGGCGGTGTAGTCGGCCGTGCCGGTGTTGGTGGCGGTCACCGTGTAGGTGATGACGTCACCAGGCCGGGAGTCGGCGGTGGCGGTCGAGGTCTTGGTGACCTCGATCGGACGCTGCAGGACCAGGTAGTCCTCGACCTCACCAGCCGCGGCCGAGCCGGTCGGCAGCGGGGCGTCGACCGCACCCGGGAAGAGGCGGAAGCGGGCGTAGGTGTTGCCCTCCACCGTCGCACCGGTGGGGAAGGTCAGCGTGTACTGCGCCGTCCCCGAGCTGGCCGGAACCGAGACGCTGACCAGCTCGTCGGCGTCGAAGGTGCCGTTGCCGTCCAGGTCGATCCAGCCGGCCAGCGTCGCCGCCTGGGTGGTGTCGTTGGTGACGGTCACCGAGACGGTGGTGTCGGCGTTGGCGTTGAGCGTGATCGGGCTCGGCAGGGCGTCGTCCACATCGCCGTCGGCGCCGGCACCGGGGGTGCCGTCGGTCTCGCTGGTCACGGACTCACCGAGGCCGAGCGGAGCAGCGTCGTCGACGAAACCGGGGATCGAGTGACGAGGACCGTCGGAGGCCAGCGTGGTGCCGTAGCTGTCCGGGGCGTCACCGAAGTCGATCGGCAGCGGCGAGTTGGCGCACCGGGTGCCGTCGTTGGTGCCGCTGGCCGGACCAGCCGCGAAGAACGTCGCCCTGCCAGCCTCCACGTCGATACGGAAGATGCTGCCGGTGCTGTTGTCGGAGGCGTAGAGGAAGTCCGGGTCGGCGTAGACGGCCCCGAACAGGTTCCCCCCGAGCGGGCCGAGGTCGGCCTCGACCGTCATCGTCTGCGTGGCCAGGTCGAACCGACCCAGGTGCGCGTTGGTGCCATCGCTCGAACGGTGCACGATCCACAGCGCCCCGGTGCCAGGGATGTAGGCCCAGTCCGCACCGGAGACGATCCCCGCCGGCAGGGTGAAGGTGCCCTCGTCCACGACCTCGCCGTAGGTGTCCGAGCCCGGTCGCAGGTCGACCTGCCACCACACGCTGCCGTTGCCGGCCCAGTAGTAGCCCTCGTTGTCCACCTCACCGATGGGGAAGGCGTTGTCGGGGATCTCATCGGGGTTCGAGAGAGGCACCGCGACGCCGTCGGCGCCGACGCGGGTGATGTCACCGAAGTCGTTGATGCCGTAGACGTAGTTGTCCAGCACGTTGTAGCCGACCGCGTTGACCGTGTAGTCCTCGATCGTGTCCAGGGTGTCGTACTCACCGGTCACCAGGTCGACACCGATGATCGAGGTCGGCGGCACACCGGTCGGGTACTGGAACAACATCCCGGGAGCGCCGGGCGCGCAGGAGAACACCGGCTGGTCCTCGAAGGTCACCGTGGTCGAGCCGGGCGGGTTCAGACCGACGATGTCATCGATGTTGTCCGCGTCGTTGGTGTAGCTGCCGGCGGTGCCGGAGGTGACGTCCACGGTGATCGTGCAGGACGCGGTGCCGGCGGGCAGCTGCCCGTTGGCCACCGCGATGCTCGCGCCGTCGTCGCCCACCGTCGTGTCCGCGGTGCAGGTGCCGCCGACGTTGGGCTCGTCCGCGACCACGAGGCCCTCGGGCAGGGTGTCGGAGAAGGACCACCCGTCCTTCGCGGCCAGCTCGCTGGTGTTGGTGATCGTGAAGGTCAGCGTGCTGGTGGCGTCGACGAACGCCGTCTCCGGGGAGAACGCCTTGTCCAGCTGGGGCGTCGCGTCCAGGATCTGGATGTTGTCGAAGGCGGCGTCGTTGCCGATGCCGGAGCCGTTCTGGTTGGTCATCCGCACGCCGAGGGAGGAGCCGCTGAACAGCACCGACCCGTTCGAGGTGTAGGTGCCCACGCTGACCCCGCGATCCGGCAGGTCGCCGACGGCGGGAGCCGGCACGGTCTGCCCGGAGGAGCAGGCGTTGATCACGCCACCCACGGGTGTCGCGTCGCCTGCATCGTCGAGCAGGCTGAACTGGTAGAGCGGTGCGGAGACCTGGCAGTTGACCGCCGAGGTGTCGACGCTGAAGGTCAGGTACCGGCCGGTGGCCGTGGCCAGCGAGATCGGGTCGACCGTCTCGAACTCGGTGGCCCCGACGCCTGGGTTGTTCTCGGTGTAGGCCGCGACCCCGTGGTTGGCTGCCGGGTCGTCGGCGTCGGCGTGCTCACCGAGGGCCCAGACGAGCTGGCGCAGATTCGCTGATGAGATCTCAGCCCCGCAGTTGCCGCGGTCCGTCACGGGGGTGTCGTAGTTGACGATCTGCCCGTTGCAGCTGGTCAACCACCCCGCGTCCGCAGTGTAGGTCTGACCGGTCTCACCGACGTAGTCCTCGAGGTTCACCGGGGTGGTCCCGGTGCCGGTCTCGAAGCCCTCCGAGTACAGCACCACGGGCGCCGAGGGCACTCCCGGGTTGCCCGGGGCCGCCTGGGCGGTGGTGGACGGCGAGGCCACCATCCCGACCACCGACAGCGACGAGGCCAGCAGCGCCAACGACACGCCGCCCACGATCGACTTGCGCGCCCGGCGGGCCGTCTTCGCCCTCCGCCACAGCGGCCGCGGGGGAGCCGCGTTCAGTTTGTCTCTCATCTCACCCAGTCTCCGAAAGGTTGTCCTGACCGAGCCGGGACGAGGGGGACGTCCGGCTCGGGCAACGACCCGACGGTGGACTCCAGCCGGAAGCCACCCGCAGTATTCGTATCGTCGGCCTCAGGCGGTCCGACAGTGCTAACCGCCGACTTAGCCCCCCTTCTAGCCCCCCACCTAGCCCCCCGAGCCCGATTTCTTAGCCCTCTCTCATCGACGCACCAGACGACGCTGCTAGCGTCCGGCACGAGCGGTCGGGAGCGGGGGCCTCGGCGCTCGGGTGGACCTCCGCGGTCCGCCCTCTCGCCAGAGGCCGCAAGGAAGGACCAGGTGAACCCCGACCGGATCGTCCCCGAGCTGCAGGACGCCGTGGTCGAAGCCGACCACCGCGCCGTCGCCGCCAAGGTGGAGCGGCACTGGGGCTTCGTCCTGCGCACCGACTACCCGCTGCTCGGTCGTGCCCTGGCGCGGCTGCCCAAGGAGTACGTCCGCCCCACCCACCGTCTGGTCCGCGGCGTGCTGCAGCCCAGCACCTGGGCGGGCCCGACCCACTCCCCCGACGAGGTGATCGACGCCGCGCTGGAGACCATCCCCGCTGCCGAGGACGACCCGCAGCTGCAGGTCAGCACGGGGATCGCCGTGCTGCACGGGCTGCGGCGGCAGGGGCGTCTCGGCGACGCCGGCGAGCTCGCCCGGCAGCTGGTGGAGCCCGCCGGCGCGCTGCCCGGGACCGAGGCCAACAGCCACGTCGCCTCCCTGTACCTGCATCTGGGCAGCCTGGAGCTGCTCAGCGCGGACGCACGTGGCGCCGAGCGCTGGTTCGAGGCGGCCTACCGGCAGCCGTCCGCCTTCGCCAACCACGCCGCCGACGCAGCCGGACGGCTCGCCCTCATCGGTGCACTGCGGGGCGAGACGGCCCGGGCCGAGGCCTGGCTGGGGCGCGCCGCCGAGTGGGACGCCGCGGCGGCGCACTGGCCGCTGCGGGCCGCCGAGCGGCTCCCGCAGCTGTGCGCACGTGCCCTGCTCGCCCTGGACCGCTTGGACTGGGCCGCCTACCACCGCTACGACGACCAGATCGAGGCCGAGCGGATCGACCTGGACGAGCACTGGGCGTTCGTGCTGCACCACCGCGCACTCGCCGCCGTGCTGCGCGGCAACCAGCGCGCCGTGCTGGAGGAGATCGACGACCACCGCCGGCACCACCCGCAGTACTTCCGTGAACCCAACCTGGCCACCGCGCTGCTGGAGACCGCCGAGATCGCCCTGCTCATGACGATCGGCCGGTACGACGAGGCCCTGACCCTGCTGGACGCCACCGACCGCGGCCGCGCGCACCAGGCCAGCGTCGCGCACCTGCTGCTCGCCGGCGGCCGGGTGCAGCAGGCGGCCGACCTCTCGGACCCGCGCCTCTGGCCGCCCCGCACCACGCGCCGCCAGCAGCTGCTGATGCTCGTCGCCCACGCCGGGGCCCAGTACCGGCTCGGCCGGACGTCGGCGGCCGTCGCCGCCCTGCGGCAGGCGGTCAACCTCACCGGTGCCCGCAGCGAGGCCCACCTCTACGCGTTCGCGGTGATGGACCGCTACGCGCTGATGACCCTGGCCGAGCAGGTGCCCGAGCTGGTCCCGATGGTGACCGTCCTGCAGGAGCGGGCCCGGGTGGAGCCCCCGGACGCCCCCGACGTCCGGTTGACCCCGCGCGAGACCGTCGTGCTGCGGTACCTGGCCGGTGGCCTGGACATCGCCCGGATCAGCGAGGCGCTGTACGTCTCACCGAGCACCGTGAAGAACCAGCGCAAGAGCATCTACCGCAAGCTGGGCGCGACGAACCGCAAGCAGGCGCTGGAGAGGGCCTCGCGGCTCGGTCTGCTGCCGGCAGGCATCGAGATCGTCTCGCCGTCCTCGCCCGACTCCGGCGGCTGAGGCCACGCACGACGGCGGCGCGCCCGCCGTGCTCAGTCGGTGCCGGACTCCATCGCGGCGCGGTCCAGCAGCTCGGCCTCGTCGTCCGGACCCGCGCCGCGCGCGATCGCCAGGTACTCCCCCGCTTCCAGCGCCCCGACCAGCTCGCCCGTCGCCCCGCCAACCAGGCCCTGCGCGGCGTACTGCTCCAGCCGGGCACGGGAGTCGGCGATGTCGAGGTTGCGCATGGTCAGCTGACCGATCCGCTCCTCCGGGCCGAACGGTGCGTCCTCGACGCGCTCCATCGACAGCTTGTCGGGGTGGTAGCTCAGCGCGGGGCCGGAGGTGTCGACGATCGAGTAGTCCTCCCCGCGCCGCAGCCGGACGGTGACCGAGCCGGTGACGGCCGAGCCGACCCAGCGCACCAGCGACTCGCGCAGCATCAGCGACTGCGGGTCGAGCCAGCGGCCCTCGTACATCAGCCGTCCGAGCCGGCGTCCCTCGGTGTGGTACGCCGCGACGGTGTCCTCGTTGTGGATGGCGTTGACCAGCCGCTCGTAGACCAGGTGCAGCAGCGCCATCCCGGGGGCCTCGTAGATGCCGCGGCTCTTGGCCTCGATGATCCGGTTCTCGATCTGGTCGCTGACCCCGAGACCGTGGCGGCCGCCGATGGTGTTGGCCGCGTGCACCAGGTCGACCGGTGAGGCGAACGTCTCACCGTTGATCGAGACCGGACGTCCCTGCTCGAAGGCCACGGTGACGTCCTCGGGCTCGATCTCCACCGAGGGGTCCCAGGAGGCGACGCCCATGATCGGCTGGACGATCTCCACCCCGGTGTCGAGGTGCTCCAGGCTCTTCGCCTCGTGGGTGGCGCCCCAGATGTTGGCGTCGGTGCTGTAGGCCTTCTCCGCCGACGCCCGGTAGGGCAGGTCGCGCGCCAGCAGCCACTCACTCATCTCGCTGCGCCCGCCGAGCTCGGCCACGAAGTCGGCGTCCAGCCAGGGCTTGTAGATCCGCAGCCTCGGGTTGGCCATCAGCCCGTAGCGGTAGAACCGCTCGATGTCGTTGCCCTTGTAGGTGGACCCGTCGCCCCAGATGTCGACGCCGTCCTCCTTCATCGCCCGGACCAGCAGCGCCCCGGTCACCGCCCGGCCGAGCGGGGTGGTGTTGAAGTAGACCCGACCGGCGGAGCGGATGTGGAAGGCGCCGCACTGCAGGGCGACCAGGCCCTCCTCCACCAGCGCCTCGCGGCAGTCGACCATCCGGGCCAGCTCGGCGCCGTACTCGAACGCGCGGTGCGGCACGGAGTCGATGTCGGGCTCGTCGTACTGGCCCAGGTCGGCGGTGTACGTGCAGGGGATGGCCCCCTTCTCACGCATCCAGGCGACGGCGACCGAGGTGTCGAGCCCGCCGGAGAAGGCGATGCCGACGCGCTGGCCGATGGGCAGGGAGCGGAGGACCTTGGGCACCGGAACACTCTAGGCATAACTATGCGCTGTGTCGAATATGTATGTCGTCGGTCCCGAGGTCGCGCGCCGGGCGTCAGAAGCCGATGTTGCCGCTGCGGTGGATCGTCCCGCTCTCGAACTTCGTGGCACCCGCGGCGGCGGCCCGGGCCTCGTTGCCGATGAAGTAGACGTCCTCGATGCTGCCTCCGCCCCAGACCCCGAAGGCGTGGTTGGTGGCGTTGACCGAGAGGTTGCGCTCGAACCGGATCTCGTCCATCCGGCCCTGCGAGCCGTAGACCAGCACGTTGGCGTGACCCGAGGGCTGGTTCGTGGGGGTCGAGTCGACGACGTTGTCGAGGACGTCGATGCGCAGCGTGTCGACGGTGTCGTACTCGGCCTCCACCGAGATGTAGATGCCCGCCATCCGGGAGCGTTCGACGTGGTTGTCGACGATGGTGACGTCCTCACCGCCCACCACCGAGATGCCGCGCGCCTGCGAGCCCTGGCCGACGTCGTTGCCGCGGATCGTGATGTCGCGCGACGGGCCGCCCTGGTAGCGGTAGCCGACGACGGCGATGCAGTCGTCGCCGGTGGCGACCACGTCGTTGTCGGTGATGGTCACGGCCGAGCTCTGCTCGGTGACGTGGATGCCGTCGGCCTGGGTCTGCTCGACCCGGTTGCCGCTGATGGTGCCGGACGAGCCGTCGACGTAGATGCCGGCCGTGCTGGCTCGCACCACGTGCACCCCGGTGATCGCGAAGGACGGCGAGTCGTGCACCGTGATGCTGTTCTTCTCGTTCTTGCCGTCGCGCACCGAGGTGGTGGCGTACTCGCGTCGCAGGTCGTGCAGCCCGGCGCCGGCGCCGCGGAGGTCGACCGAGCCCCGGTCGGGGTCGGTGGAGAGCAGGGTCGTGGCCTGCTGGCCAGCACCCCGGACCACCACGCCCTGCACCTCGAGCACGTCGCTGAGCCGGAACGTGCCGCTGGGCACCCAGACGCTGCGGCCCTGCTGACGGGCGGCGGCGAGGGTGGCGCGGAAGGCGGCCAGGTCGTCCCCGGCGTCGTCGGCCACCGCGCCGTAGGCGGTCACCGACAGCGACCCGGCCGGCGGGGTGCTGCCGGCACCGGTGGTCAGCGTGATCGTCGGGTTCCAGAAGGTGTGGTCGTTGGACATCGACCCGCCGGCCTCCACCACGAAGGCGATCCGCTGCCCCGCGGTCACCGCGACCGAGCCGACACCGCCGGGGCTCACACCCGATGTCCCCGTGACCCGGCTGCTCCACAGCGTGGTGGACCCGGCGCGGATGCTGGCGACCACGCCGTCGCCGACGGCGTCGCCCTTGCGGACCGCGCCGGTGATCGCGACGGTGCCCGAAGCCGGGGCCGTCCAGACCCGGGCCGCCGCGCTCGAGGTCTCCGGGTGCAGGGCGTCCGGCGAGACCCACGGGTAGCTGCCGGTGCGCCAGCGCGGGAAGCTCGCGTCGTAGCTGGTGAGCCTGCTCTGGCTGCCGGCGGCGAAGGACTCGTAGGTCCACTGCGAGGCGCCCTGGGTGCCGCTGAAGCCCTGGGAGGCGGAGTAGGTGGTGGTGGCGGCCGCGGCCGGCGGCGGGGCGGCGACGGCGGTGGTGAGGGCGACCAGTCCGGCGACGAGGGCCGCGGTCGTGGTGCGGAGGCTGGTGGGCACGACGGACTCCTGGGTGGTGGGCGGGTCAGAGGGTGGGTGGATCAGGGGTGACACCCGGGCCGGTGGGGGCCG
>NZ_QPKK01000279.1 GCF_003344635.1 Desertihabitans aurantiacus | reverse complement strand
CGCGGTGACTTCGCCGCCGCGGAGGCCGAGTTCGACAAGCTGCTGGCCGCCGATCCCAGGGACGCCGAGGCCGCGGCCGGTAAGGCGCAGGCGGGGCTGCTGGCGCGCACCGCTGCCGCGGACCCGCAGGCCGTGCTCGCCGCCGCGGCCGCCGCGCCGGACGACCTCGAGGCCCAGCTGACCGCCGCCGACGTCGAGGTGGTGACCGGCACCCCCGAGCAGGCCTTCGAGCGGCTCATCGCCTTCATCCGCGACCACGCCGGCGACGAGCGGGAGGCCGCCCGGAAGCGCCTGCTGGCGCTGTTCGAGACGGTGGGCGGCAACGACCCGCGGGTCCTCAAGGCCCGGCGGGCGCTGACGACGGCGCTCTTCTGATCCTTCGCCGCTCGGCGGTGTCTGGGGCGCACAGGTCAGGCAGGCGGCTCGCCGCAGCAGTGGAACGCTGATCGGGTTGACCGGTTCGTCCCACGCGTGAGCGCGATGCCCGCTCCGACGGACGAGAGGGGCTGCTCGGATCTCCTGTCACCGGGGCCGCTCGATGTCGACCTGGCGCTCCGAGCGGGCTGCCGGTGTGGTCAGGATGTGAGGCGGGTGTGCAGCTGTTCGACGCGCTGGGCGATGTCGTCGCGGACCAGGCGCATCCGTTCCATGCCGGTGACGCCCCGTGCGGAGGGCTCGTCGGTCTCCCACACCTCGACCGGGGTGCCGCGGGGGTCGTCGAGCTGGGCCTCGGTGCCGAGGAGGACGACCAGGTCGGCGGCGTCGAGCAGGTCGTCGGTGACGGGCTTGGGGTGCTCGCCGGCGGTGGCGACGCCGAGCTCGTCGAGGGCGGCGACGGACTCGGCGTTGAGCTTGCTGCCGGGGCGGGTGCCGGCTGAGGCGACGGTGACGGAGTCGCCGGCCAGGTGGCGCATCAGGGCGGCCGCCATCTGGGACTTGCCGCCGTTCTTGACGCAGACGAACAGGACGGAGGGTGTGGACATGTCGGGGCTCCTGGTGGGGAGGGTCAGTGTGCGGAGGTGGCGGCTGGGGTGACGTCGAGTGAGGTGAGGAGCTCCTCGACGCGGCGGCGGATCTCGTCGCGGATGGCGCGGACGGCCTCGACGCCCTGACCGGCGGGGTCGTCGAGCTGCCAGTCCTCGTAGCGCTTGCCGGGGTAGTAGGGACAGGCATCCCCGCAGCCCATGGTGATGACGACGTCGGAGCCTTGCACGGCCTCCTCGGTGAGGACCTTGGGCTGCTGGCCGCGCAGGTCGACACCGACCTCGGCCATGGCCTCGACCGCGGCCGGGTTGATCTGCTCGGCGGGCATGGAGCCGGCGGAGCGGACCTCGACCGCGCCGCCGGAGAGGGCGTGGACGAATCCCGCGGCCATCTGGGACCGGCCGGCGTTGTGGACGCAGACGAACAGGACGGAAGCGCGGGATTCAGACACGTGATGCTCCTGGATGGGTGGTGGTCAGCGGTTCGACAGGTCCAGCCCGGGCACCAGGTCGGCCAGCAGACCCCGGACCCGGCGGTCGAGGTCGGCGCGGATGCTGGCCAGGGTGGCCAGGGCGGGATCGGCCACGGCCCACTCCTCGTAGCGGACGCCGGGGACGACGGGGCAGACGTCACCGCAGCCCATGGTGATGACGACGTCGGCCGCACGGACGGCGTCGTCGGTGAGGGGCTTGGGGAAGATGTCCGCGGACCTGGTGCCGAGCTCGGCCAGCAGGCCAGCCACGTTGCTGTGGACTGCACCGGCGGGGGAGGAGCCGGCGGAGCGGACGACGACGCGGTCACCGGCGTAGTGGTGCACCAGCGCGGCCGCGAGCTGGGACCGGCCGGCGTTGGCGACGCAGACGAACAGCACCTGCGGGACTGCGGTGGCGCGGTCCCGCCCCAGGTCGGTGAGGCGCTGGCGGGCGAACCGCTCCGTGAGGGAGATCAGGTGGGAGCGGACGGTGGCGGTGCGGGAGAGGCCGGTGTACGACTCGCGCACGGTGCGCTGCACCACCTCGGCCGATTGGTGGGGGAAGCGGCGGGTGAGGTCGTCGATGACGTGGTCCAGTGCCCGGTCCGCGTGCAGCAGCGGGGCGGTGGGGGTC
Organism: Desertihabitans aurantiacus; assembly: GCF_003344635.1. Taxonomy (GTDB): domain Bacteria; phylum Actinomycetota; class Actinomycetes; order Propionibacteriales; family Propionibacteriaceae; genus Desertihabitans; species Desertihabitans aurantiacus. Next base: position 2,699 of record NZ_QPKK01000279.1, on the reverse strand, counting down.
TGCGGGACCGCGGTCAGGACAGCGGGGGCCAGCCGGTCCAGCAGGTCGGTGACCGGCTGGCGCAGCCCGGGGGTGAGGCGGTACCAGACCCAGGTGCCGCGTCGCTCAGACTCCACGATCCCCTCGCGCTTGAGGACCTTGAGGTGGTGGCTGACGGTGGGCTGGGACACGTCGGTGAGCTCGGCCAGGTCGCACACGCACGCCTCACCGCCCTCGCTGGTGACCAGATGGGACACCATCCGCAACCGGGCCGGGTCGGCCAGGGCCTTGAGCACCCCGGCCAGCGCGGTGGCGGACTCCATGGCCATGGAGTGGCTGTCGGGGCTGGGCTCGCAGACCTCGAGGGGTCGGGTCTCCACGGGTGCACTCATGAGCGGACCTCCGTCGTCGTCGTTGACTCTTGGTGGTACGGGTCGGTCTTGAACCAGCGGCGGGCCAGCCGCAGCGACACGTAGACCAGCCCGACCAGGACCGGGACCTCGATCAGCGGGCCGACGACGCCGGCCAGGGCTTGGCCGGAGGTGGCGCCGAAGGTGCCGATCGCGACCGCGATGGCCAGCTCGAAGTTGTTGCCGGCGGCGGTGAAGGCGAGCGTGGTGGAGCGGGCGTAACCGAGGCCCTGGACCCTGCCGAGGGCCAGTCCGAGGAACCACATCACGGCGAAGTAGACCAGCAGTGGGACCGCGATCCGAACGACGTCGAGGGGTCGGGAGGTGATCTGGTCCCCCTGCAGGGCGAAGAGCAGCACGATGGTGAACAGCAGCCCGTAGAGGGCCCAGGGGCCGATCTTGGGGACGAAGCTGCTCTCGTACCAGTCCCGGCCGCGGACGCGCTCGCCCAGGAACCGGGAGAGGAACCCGGCCACCAGGGGGACGCCGAGGAAGACCAGCACGTTGAGCGCGATCTTGCCGATGGACACGTCCAGGCCCTGGGTGTCCAGCCCGAGCCAGCCCGGGAGGACGGTGAGGTAGAACCAGCCCAGGACCGAGAACGCCAGGACCTGGAAGACCGAGTTGATCGCCACCAGCACCGCGGCGGCCTCCCGGTCACCGCAGGCCAGGTCGTTCCAGATCACCACCATCGCGATGCAGCGGGCCAGACCGACGATGATCAGCCCGGTGCGGTACTCCGGCAGGTCGGGTAGGAAGATCCAGGCCAGGGCGAACATCAGCGCCGGCCCCAGCACCCAGTTGAGAGCCAGTGAGCTGACCAGGAGCCCCTTGTCGCCGGTGACCGCGGTGACCTTGTCGTAGCGGACCTTGGCCAGCACCGGGTACATCATCACCAGCAGCCCGATCGCGATCGGGACCGAGATCCCGCCGACCTCGAGGGCGGCGAGTCCGTCGGAGAGGCCGGGGATGAAGCGGCCGAGCACCAGCCCGGCGACCATCGCCAGCCCGATCCACAGCGGCAACCACCGGTCCAGCGTCGACAGTCGTCGGGTCGCCACCTGGGCTCGTGCGGTGTCCTGGGCGGCCACAAGTCCTCCTACATCGACGGGTGTCTATCTTGACACTTGTCGATGTAACAGGGCAAGAGATCGACGGCGCGGGCCAGGGTGCGACGACGCACCAGCGATGTCGCCGCCACGGTGCTGGGGTCCCTGGGACCGACGCTCGGCGCGCTGGTCGTCACCTGCGGTGCCGCCCGGCCGTCATCGGTCTCAGCTCCGGGCTCGGCTCATCAGGGGCGGGTCAGGTCGGGGGAGCGCCGTCCTCGAGGTAGTGCGTTCCGCCGGGGGAGGCGACGAGGTGCGCGAGGCGGCGGGCGGCGCCGGGACGCAGGTGCGGCGCGGCCTCCTCGGGTGTGCACCAGTGCACCTCGGCGATCTCGTGGGCCTCGAGCTGGAAGCTGCGGATCTGGGTCTCGTCGAGCTCGCCGCCGTCGAAGATCAGCTCGACGGCGTCGTCCCAGCCGAGCCACGGCGGCAGCCAGTCCACCGCCAGCAGCGGGCCGAGGGTGACGTCGATGCCGAGCTCCTCGCGCACCTCGCGGACCGCGCCGGCCCGGGGCGACTCGCGCGGCTCGACCACACCGCCGGGCAGCTCCCAGTCCTCCTTGAACGTGGTGGTGCAGAAGAGGAAGCGGCCGTCGGCGCGGCGGAACAGCACGTGCGCGATCACCCGGGTCCGCGGCAGCGTGGAGTTCATCACCCCGGAGAAGCCGGTGGCGCCGTGCACCACGTCGCTGGCCAACCGGGAGTAGAGCACGACGTCCTCGTAGCTGTCCGCGCCGGTGCGCAGCGCGAGCCGGCGCACCCCCTCCTGGCGGAACCCCGCCCGCAGCACGGCCCGGCGGGCGACCCGGTCCGAGGCGGGCAGGCTGACCTCCAGCCGGCGCAGCTCACCGCCCAGGATCGCGTCGTCGCCGACCGCGCTCAGCGCCCGGGCCAGCTCCTCGCTGCTGGTCGCCAGCCGCCACGACAACGTCCCGACGCCGTCGGCGCGGCGGACCTGGATCTTCAGCTCGCGCGCCGCGGGAGGATCGGTCGGTTCACTCACCCGCCGGCTCCGAGGTCGATCCAGGTCCCAGCGGGATCGCGCCGTGCTCGTCCTCGGCCGCGCTGGTGCTCGTGCTCGCCGCCCGGCGCGGCGCCGCCTCAGGCGCCCCCGCGGATCCGGACGACCCGGCGCGTGCGCCCGACCCGGCCGGCGTCCCGGCGGCTCCAGCGTCCGCCTCGAGCGCCGGCGCCGGCTCCG